>JBDHGH010000036.1:0-33438 GCA_039589995.1 Gemmatimonadota bacterium
AGGGCCCCGAAATACCTGCGCCGCGAATCTGGAGTTGGCGAACGGTCTGGGTCGTCGAACTGCCGAATCCCTTCCAGGTCACCGGTCCGGTGGATACCCGGGCAACCGCGCCGGGCAGCGACCGATCATACCTGGACAGTGTCAGTCCGCTGCTGAAGTCGTTCGTCGTTACATCGCCCATCGCGAGCCAATCGAAGCCACGCTCCACACGCGCCGCGAACACGCCCTCCGAGGCGTTCGTCGTACGGTGCGGGCTGGCGTCGCCGAGGATGGGATACTGGGCTTGCTCGAGGGGGTCGTAGCCCCGCTGGAAGAAGTCGCGACCCGCGTCGAGATCGCGGCTGTCGTAGCTGACGGTTACAGATGTCTTATCGTCGATACGGCCGCGCGCGGTGATAGAGCCGAACGCCTCGGGCGCGGCGCCCACGCCGACGCGTCCGACGCCGGTGACCATCAACGGGCGAATCGCCGGCAGGATCTCCAGGTCGACGGTGTGCCGCGCCTCTCCCGCGCTCAGAAGCAACGCGCCGTTTCCAACATCGTGACCGGAACGCAAGGCGATGTACAGATAACCCGCCGCGTCGGATCGAAGCTGTAGGCCCACCGATGAAGGGTCGGCATCTTCGCCCAGGGGCTCCGCACCTTCGGCCGAGGCGGTGATGAGCGAGGGGTTCACCACTGGAGCACCCCAACTATCGACCACGCGCGCGCGCGTCGTGACGATGGTGTGACCGTCGGCGACCAGCGAGATGTTCTCGTCCGTTGTGAGGATCCTGGACGGAAGCCCGCTGACGTGTACTGCCATGCTGTCCCAGCGCTCCTGCTGCCACGAGTTCGTCATGCGAACTCGCAGGGTGTGCGGTCCACGCGACAGCGGAATGGCGATGAAGTCGTGGACCCCGTCAACGCGCATCGTTGCCCCGGCGATCAGCGAGTCGCCATCGAACAACGCGACCGGTGCACCGGGCTCGCCACGCACGCCTATGTAGACGCGATCGCTGGGGAACACCGTACCGTCGAGGGGCTCGAAAACTTCAACCGCGGGGCCGGCTACGAAATTGCGCCTCTTCTCCTCGGCACGCTCTTCGTCGCTGCGCAGCGCTGGGATGCTGACGACCTCGGCCACGCTCCCGGTAGTCACGGGCCGCAACTTCAGAGAAATCGGTCCTGTCGGCTGGTCCTGGAAATTCCAGAACAGCCACGGACGACCGCTACGATCGAGCCGGACCTCGGGATCTGTTACGCGGCTACCGTTCAGGTGCGCCGATCCCTCTACGTAGCTCCAGCCGTCGCCGAGGGGGTAAGCCAACTCAGGCCAGCCGACGTGGGTGGGATCGAGCACGACGTCTACGATCCCGCCGGCGGGGACGGCACTGGGGTTGGGAAGCCGCTCAACCAGAGCGAGGGCTTCGCTGACCCCGTTCACCGGCATCAGAGGATTGTGAACGACGGCCAGCATGCCGCTTTGCATTGAACGGTCGTTGCTGCCCAGAACGGCGAGTGCCGAGTCGACGTTCGATACGGTCCAGGCGCGCATCGCGAGCTTGGTGTGCGGGTCGATGCTCGGCAGCATTATGGGATTTCCGGCGAACTTCACAGCGGCGGAATCCAGAAAGATCGTGGCTGAGTCGACCCCGGGTCGGAAGTCGATTCTCAACTCGGAGAGCGCAACGTCGTAACCGTTGTCGATGGCGACCTCGTACTCGACGACGGGCTCCTCGTTCAGAGACCAGTAGGGAGGTGCCACCATCTTCAATTCGACTCGGCGGTTCAACTGGTGCGCTAGAGAATCGTCCTCCTCGGAGAGCGGTCTCTCGTCGCCGTAGCCGCGCACGATCACCTTCATGTTCGTGAGCCCCTGCTCGAAGAGCCGCTGGCTTACGCTGTCTGCTCGGGCCCGCGATAGGTGCCAGTTGTCTTCGTAGGGGCCGCCGTGGATGGGTCGCGAGTCGGCGTGTCCCGCGACTTCCAACCAGCATGCCGGTCCTTGCTCGAGGGCCTCGGAAACTCGGCGAATGAAGACCGTGTCGATGGGGGGGGCTGCGCTGTTGGTCTCGAAGCGGAGGATCTTCGCTTCGTCCGCCATTGCTTTGCCGCAAATCTCGACCAGGTCCGGACCCTTGAGCGGTCGCGCTTGGAAGGACCAGCTCACCGGTAGTCGCACCTGGGTTACTCGAGCCTCGCGCGGTACCAGCCGGAAGTTTATGCGCGGGGTGGTCCAGCCGTCCGAGTCCTTGATGAACAGCTCACGATTCGTGCCGGTCTCCGCCAGGCGGTAGCCCATCGGAACGGTGAGCGGGTCGGGGCGGTAGGCGTGTCGTCCGGGCCGGACGTTGCGATAGGAGAATTTTCCTTCGCTGTCCGTGATGGCCATCTCGCCATCTTCCATCCAAATGTCGACGCCTTCAACGCCGTTCTCGCCGGGTTCCTGTACGCCGTTGTCGTTGTGGTCGACCCAGACCTTACCGATCGCGGCACGGGTTTCCATCGGCCATGTCGTGCGCACCTTGAGCCATGCCGCCACGTCGGACGATCGGACCAACTCGGCCTCGGCGCTGGCGTAGGCTGTGTTGACCAACATCTCGTCCGCGGCGGAGATCACCGCCATGGCGTAGCGGACTGTGTGGGCCGTTCCGGGTGCAAGCGGGCCGGCCACGAAAATGGTCAGGTCGCTGCCGTTAGCCTGGATCGAGTCGGCGCCCAACAGACTGCCGTCGGCGTAACGGCCGCCCTCGGGCAAACGATCGTGGATCCGCAGGTCGGAGAGCGGCACGCTGCCGACGTTCTCTAGGGTCAGTGTGTACGGAGCAGATTCGCCGATCCCGATCTCCAGGACGTCCGCTGCCTTGTCGAGCGTCAGCACGTTGGGCGCTATGCCGACGAGAACGACGGGCTCGGATTCGGCAACCTCTGTGTCAGTTGAATTCAGCGCTGTGAGCACGGCGAGGTTGTTGACTTGCAGAGTGTCCTGGACCGAGTCGCTCACGCGCACCGTCAGGTCGATCTCGGCGGTATCGCCGGGGGCGAGGTCGCCCAGTGCCCAGGTGAGCACAGATCCGTTGACCGATGCTTCCGGCAGCGCGGACACGTACTCGAGACCCAGCGGCAGTGTGTCGGAAACGACGAGGTCGCGAGCGGTCACCGAAGCTGAGGCGTTGCCGTAGCGCAGGGTGTAGCGTACTTGATCGCCGATCTGGGCCACCGTGGGTCCGACTAGTGTCTTCTGTAACGCGAACTCTGCCGCGACCAACGCAGTCGAAACCGTGTTCGAGGCGATGGAATCGACGCCGGCGAAAGTCTCGAAGCTTCCCGGCGCGGTGTTTGTCACGTTGCCGGTGGGGGTCTGCAGAGTTTGGATCTGGACCTGGAAGCTGACGGTTCCGTTCTCTCCACCGGCGATGTTACCGATCGAGAAGACGGCGGCGTTAGCACCTGCATCGAAGTGGCCGGCGTCGTCTCCGGCGGCGTCGGTCAGCGGTGCCCCGTTCAGTCGCAACGTGCCGGGCACATAAGACGTTCCGAACGGGATCGGGTCGTTGATCTGGAAGTTGGTGGCCGAGTTCGCGCCGGTGGCGTCGTAGGAAATGGGGTAGCTCAGAACGTCGCCGAGTGTCGCACTCACGCGATCGACGGTCTTGGTCAACGTGATCGTGATACCCACATCGCGAATATCGATCACGTCCTGAAGTTGATCGGTTGCGGCACCATCGAAAGTACTGGTGGCCTGAACATCGACGGCTTGGCTGGAACCGCGCACCGCAGCGGGTGGCACATCAACGGCCACTAGCAACTGCGCCGTGTCGTCAGCCGCCAGAGTCAGGGGACCGGTTATCTCGGGATCACCGGCGTCCAGCACACCATCGGAATTCGCGTCGCTGTGAATGCGTGCTGTCCACCCCGATTGTGAGGTGGCGCTGACGATGAAGCTGTCGGTCCCGTTGCCGATGTTTGCGAGTAAATGGCTGAATACTGCGGTAAGACCCGGGTCGGTGATGACCGAGCCGGGAGGTTCGATATCGGCACCCGCGACCTGCCCGACGATCACAACGACGGTGTCGGAGGTCACGCTGTACGCAATCGAGTTCTCATCCTCGTAGCTCAGTTCGGCCCAGGCTCGTATTTGAGTCCCCGCCGGCGTGCCTTCAGCCCTGGCGTCTGTTGCCGGGAAAAGGCTGAAGAGGGCGCAAAGCGCCCACACGGCCTGACGACCGCTGCGGGGCCTGCGCCCTCTTACCTCAAAAACGCCGAGGAGCCTCATCGTTCAACCCAGATATGCCCTAGTTCACCTGGACGCGGATCCAGAAGACCGCGCTGCTTCCGGGGGTCAGCGGTCCGCTCAGCGGCGCTGTGACGGTGGGGTCGGCGAACGTGATCGCTCCCCAGTTCCCGTCGTCGGAAGTAGAGGCGTAGGTGAGCTCACCGGGCAGGTCGTCGGTGACCACGACGCTGGTCGCGTTCGCGGACCCGTTGTTGGTGACCTCGATCCGGTACTGGAAGAAATCGCCCGGCACCGGGTTGCCGGCCAACGGTCCGCTCTGGTCGTCCTCGTAGGCGGCCTTGGAAATCGTGACCGCGGGGCGGATGACCGTGAGGTCGGCGAAACCGCTGTCGGCGGCCACCGGGCTACCCGTCACGGACCTGGCGCGCAGATACACGGTGTCCTGCGTACCCGCCGGTCGATCGAGCACCTGGTAGACCACGTCAATCGTAGTGTTGGCGCCCGCCGCCAGGTTGACCTGAGTGCTGTCGCCCGCGACAGCGTCAACTGAAACGATCGCGATGTCGGAAGCATCGACGAATAGGGCACGCAGATCGAAATCTTCCTGGCCGTCGCCGTTGTTAGTGACGGTGTACTGCTGCGTGTAGTTCGTCGCACCGCTGGGCAGCAACTGCAAATTCAAGCCACCGTCCGGCGTCACGGACACCGCCACGTTCTCGGGCGGAGCGATCGTGGTCTGATCGTTGTCCGTCGCCGAACCATCGCGCCGCGACGTTCCTGTCAGCGTATAGACCGTCGACAAGCCGGCCTGGCCGGCCAGAACGTCGTAGGTCACCGTGATGGTGATGCCGTTGCCGGCGCCGGTGGAGATGCTCGTTCCTGCGAGCGCATCGTTCAGGGCGGCCAACGTGGCCTGACTGGCCCCACCATCGATTTGATACCCTGTTACGCTGATGACTCCGCCGACCGAGATGTTCTCGGCGACTACCGCGCTGTCGGCGCCGTTACCGATGTTGTCGATGACAAAGTCGATTGTGTTGCCGTTGCTCGGCGAGGCCGGCGTCACCGTCGCGGCCTGAGCGATCACATCGATACCGGCCGCGAAGCCGACCGTCACGTCGACGCTCGCCGAAACCGGGGCGTAGCTGTTGCCGTTCGCGTCGGTCCAGTTCACCTCGGCTACGTTGGTGATGACCGTGCCTTCCGGCGTCGGACCCTGAGCCAGGGCCGTGCTCGCGAACGGCGCAATGGCAAGCCCTGCCACTATCAAGGCCCGGGCTACCAGTGAAATCCTGCCGTTCATCTTCTTACCTCCTCGTTGGGCCAAAACAGGGAAGAACAATTGCCCGGGCCTCAATTGGCCTTACCGGGCTCCTCGCGCGCTTCTTCTGGAAGCCGTGCGCGAAACTGTGCAGTCACTTCGGTTCCGGGCTGCACCCAGCCGGTCACCAACCAGCGGACATGCGTGTACATCTTTGCCGGCGCCGGACGCACCACGGTCTCGCCGTTGACCGTTTCTTCGATCATCGGCTGGGCTGAATACGTGCGACCGCCATCGATCGAGTAGGCGATGCTCACGTCCTCGCGATCCGACGATGCCGAGCTGGCCACATAGCGCAGGCCCGCCGGCAGAGGATCCTTGAACTCGACGTTCCGTACCGGAGCGCCCGTCGTGTTGGTGAATGTCAGGCGATACAGGACGACATCGCCGGGAAGAAGAGCGTTCCGGTCCATGCCCTGCGCGATCGCCGCTTCGTGGCGTGCGTCGCCGGCCATCAGGTTCTCGGCCGTGATGACCAGTGGACTGGGCTGCTGCCCCTGCTGCGCCGTGGCGGGAGCCGCGGCGATCAGGAGCGCCAGTGTCCAGGTGATGGCGAGTACTCGCTGGCTGTTGAACATCGTCCTACCTCTCGGTGCGGGTTATTTTCTCGAGCGGGATTTTCTGCTACCCTCGTCCTTCTCCACACGATTCCCCGACTCCACTCCTGCCCGAGCACCTTCCGGCTGTCGCCATGCGAACGGGAGCTCGCAGGCCGGGCAGACGACCCAGTCACCCAGGAAGTCGCTTCGCCTGTGATCGGCCCGCTTCAGGCAGTGAGGGCATCGAAGAAGCATTCGGTGTCTCCGTTTTCTGACGGGGGAATCCAGGGCACTGGGGGGCAGGGCAGTACCTTATAAAAGCAGAGGTCGTGCCTTGCATGCCAAAACCAGTTGATCATGGCTAAAGGCATGTATGATAAAGAGTTACAGGGTCAGACCGGACCGTCGGCGGGTGTCGGACCTCAGAGGGTCGTTACCTAACGGTAACCCGTTGAGTAACGATGTGAACGATTGCGAACGCGGCGGCGGGAGAAGTGGGGTAGCCTGGCCTACAGGCTTCTCGCTTAGTACTACCCGGCTCGGGCTCTAACGGATCCTCGCTGCGAACAACACGGAACCGCTGTTGTCCGGCGGGTCGGCGGGGAAGTCGTCCTGCAGGCTCCAGCGGATGTGGGTGACGCAACCGTCGTAGCCGGCCGGGGCGCCGCAGCCGAGCGAGACGGGCGTGTAGGTCCACAACGATCCGCCGTCGTTCGAGTATTCGACGGTGACTCCGATTCCGGCCGGGAGGTTAATGACGACGCTACCGAGCTGGAAGTCGACCTCGGCTGCCAGAGAGTCGACCACTACCACGTCGACAGCATCGGCGTTCCCGACACTGTTGATCGTCACGGTGTAAGTCAGGTCGATGCCGGGCGTTACCGTCCCCGGCGGATTCACGGACTTGGCGATGGTGATGCCGGCGGTGAGTTCCACTTCACTGTCGAGAACCGTCGTGGGCTCGGGTTCGGTGTAGCGACGGATGATCAGGTTGTCCCACCAACCGCGCGACTGGGAAGGCGCGAGGCCCATGTAACCGAATTGCGGGGTCGTCGTCGATCCGGTGAGCAGTGCGGCATCGGCGAACCAGGGTTCGGGATCCAGGTCGCCGTCGTCCCAGAACTTGGCGGTGGTGCCGAACACGGCGAAGGCCCAGGTCCTTGGGCTGCTGAACGGCCAGAATACCCGGAACAACTCGCCACCGAGTGAGTTACGCTCGGGATTGGACCATGTGTCCCAAGCGATGGCAGGCGAGTTGGGATAGTTGAGATGCGAGTAGTGCAGGTAGACGTGTGTGGAGGACGTATTGATCGCAGAGAGCCGCGCAACGATGGCGTCGGTCGCGTTGGCAGGGTAGTTCAAGTCGGCATCGTGGTCGGCAGCAATCAGGACGTCGCGCTCAGCGTTTGAGAAGCCGCCGTTGTCGACATACATGTCCGATGTGGTGTTGTCGTCGGTGTCCCAGATAACTCGCCCATTGCCTGCGTCATATCCGGGTGCCGTGTAGTTTGCGCCGTGAATGTCGACCGCTTTGGCGCGCGTGTAGCGGCTTCCAGCGGCGAAAGGATCGGTAGAGAAATCGTCATACCACAGGTACACGTTCGTATAGCTGAGAGCTTCGGGTGCTCCGGCGCTCGGATTTCCGTGAAAGATGTAGTGGTTGGTGTCGGAGCCGTTGGGCGGAATGTCGGTCTGTGACTTGAAGATGACGTGTGTGTCCGCGCTGCCGAGACCCGTAACGAGCCGAGGTACCTCGACCCAGCCCGTTCCGTTCCAGAAGAAGACACGCAAGTCGTTTCCGTCTGCCCGCATCTCGCCCTGCCCGATCTCGGTCGCCGTGTCGAAACCGGTGACGCGGACGGTATAACCGTTGTATCCGTTGGTGGGACTGTTGGGCCCTGTGGATATCGTGACCATCCGCCGACGCGAGTAGCCCGCCGGCCAGGTGGAACCCTGTACGATACTTGGGGCCCAATTGAGAGGAACACCGTCTGGCGGTGCGGGGGCTACGGTGGTTCCGAGAATCAATACGGCTGCTGCGGCGGGGGTCCAGAGAGCCTTACTGAGCGGCTCAAACATCACGTCTTCCTCCTCCAAACCCAGATGCTACCGTTTACTTCTACCCGGCGCGCGCGATTCTGTTCTCAGTCGAGCAAGCCGTATTTCTTGCGCTTCTCCCACAGGTTTTTGCGGGAGATGCCCAGGACCTCTGCCGCGCGTTGAATGCTGTCGTCGCAATCGGCGAGAGTCCTGCGGATATACTCCTTCTCGGCGTCCGAAAGGGTCAGGCCTTTCGAAATCAAGAAGGAATCGGCTGCGTCGCCACCCGGCTGGTTGAGGATTTCGATTGTTCCCAACTCCGGCAGGTCGCTTTCCTCCAGCTCGGCTCCTTCTGCGAAAATCATCGCCCGCTCGATGACGTTCCTCAGTTCTCTAACGTTGCCGGGCCATTCCCAGTCTTTGAGAAGTTCCAAAGCCTTTGGGCTGATCTGAGCTACTTCCTTGCGGAACTCCGCGTTGAAAACGTCGCGGAAGTGGTCGGCGAGCAGAGGGAGGTCACCCTTGATATCTCGCAATGCCGGGAGAGAGTGGGTCGCGACGCTGATCCGGTAATAGAGGTCGGCCCGGAAGTCCCCTTTGCGAACCGCTTCCTCCAGGTCGCGATTGGTCGCCGTGATAATGCGCTGGTTGATCTCTATCTCCTCCGTGCCTCCAAGCCGGCGGAAGCGGCGCGATTCCAGGAAATTGAGCAGTTTGGCCTGGAGTTCCGGAGGCAAATCGCCAATCTCGTCCAGGAAGAGAGTGCCGGAATCCGCCACTTCGATCAGGCCGCGCTTCGACTCCCGGGCATCGGTGAAGGCACCCTTCTGGTAGCCGAAAAGCTCGGCCTCCAATAGCTGGGCCGGCAGAGCGGAGCAGTTGATCTCGACGAAGCGACCGTCGCTATGTGTGCTCGAGTAATGGATCGCGCGGGCGACGAGGTTCTTCCCGGTTCCGCTCTCGCCGAGTAGCAGGATAGTGGGACGGGGGATGTCCGCAACGCGACGCACGAATTGCCGGACCTCGTCGACTCTGGGGTGTTTGCCCAGGATGGCCCGAACCGAGAACTCCTCTTGCCGAACCTGCTGTATCGTCGCGACCTCTTCCCGAAGGGGTCGCTCTTCCAGGGCACGGTCGAGCTGCGTGGTCAGCTCGTCGAGGTTAACGGGCTTGGTTAGATAGCCGGTGGCGCCAGCCTTAAGTGCCTCGATCGCAGTATCGAGATCTGCATGTGCGGTGAGCACGAAGATCGGAAGGTGGGGGTCGGCCTGACGGATGCGTCGGGTCACCTCGATGCCGTTCAGATCCGGCATGACGAGGTCGGTCAGTATGGCGTCCGCCGGTTCCTCGGCGCGACGATTGGCCAAATCCTCGTAGCTCTGGAACACTTCGTTTCGGAAGCGGCCGGACTTTCCGAGGTTGGCTGCGAGCAGCTTCGCGTAGGTGAGATCGTCGTCGAGGATGTAGACTTTCGGTATCATCGCTGCATATATTTATAGATAACTGCTGAAGTTACAAGGCTGGCTCTCCCTATCCCCCCGCCCCAAACGCCAGAATCGGACAGGTATGACATGCGGGTAGTCCTCATCGACGACGACCCCGATCTGCGTAAGCTAGTCAAACTCGCTCTCGAGTTCACCGCGGGCTGGGAGGTGACGGCTGCGCCGGACGGCGTCGAGGGAATCGAGGCCGTGCGGCGAATCAAGCCGGACGTGGCCGTGGTCGACTACATGATGCCGGGTATGGACGGCTATGAGGTCTGCCAGCGCCTGAAGAGTGATCCGGCTACAGCGGACGTCCCGTTGGTGTTCCTAACCGCCCGTAAGGAACTCGACGAAGCGAGGGTCCAGGAGGTCGGGGCGGCCGGCGTTGTCGTGAAGCCGTTCGATCCGGAGCAACTGGCCGATCAACTGAGGGAAATGTGTGGAGGGGAAGAGACTTGAAGATATCGACGGACTACTTCGGTGCGGGGGAGGGCGACGAGTTGATCGCGGAAATTTTCAAAGAATTTCGGGAAGGGCTTCCCGAGCGAGTCGATACGATTCGCAGCTCGTTGGAGACCCTGGCTGACGGTTACGATGCCGAGGCCGCAGAGCTGTTCTATCGAACGGCGCACACGCTCAAGGGAACGGCGCCGTCCTTCGGTGCGGACGGCCTCGTAGCCCCGTCCGCCGCGCTCGCCGAGATCGGTAAGCGCTGGTACGAAAGTGGCAAACTGGATACGAAGAGCGCCACGGTCGCTCTCGAAGAGGTCGAGCAGTTGAGCCTCGCGGTCCAGGAATACATTTCGGAGATGGAGGGCGGGGCCGCCGGATGAGGCCCGATACCTCTCCAAGCGGTTGGGCTGCGCGTCTGGAGGTTGTTGGCGAGCTGGCCTCGCTCATCAACACCACTTTCGATCTCGACGAAATATTCCGCACGGCCATCCTCAAGATCCAACGTGTGTTGGAGTTTCGGCGCGCCAGCGTCGTGCTCGTGTCAGAGGACCGATCCGCCTACTACCTGCACACTCTCTTCGACGGGGCGCGTGGTGGGTTCATCGAAAGAGAGGGCACGTACCCGCTCGAGCGTGGCCTGACCGGTCAGGCCATCCTGACGGGAGAGGCTATTCGTGTCGACGCCTTCACGGGCACCGAAGGCATCCGCAAGTCGGGAGAGGCAAACGTCTCGGCATTGATCGTTCCGATCCACGTCGATGAGCAGGTCATTGGAACGCTGAACTTCGGTGCCGAGGAGACGGCAGGGTACGACGAAGAAGATTTCGAGCTCGCCGTGCTTCTTGGACGACAGATCGCTACATCTCTCCACTACTCCAGACTTCTCTCGACAATCCAGCAGCAGCGTGAGGCTCTGGCTGAACAGCATGCTCACGTGGAGTCCGAGCGAGCCCGCCTCGAGGCGCTGATCGATGCCAGCGATGCAGCCATTTTGATGGTCAGCGACGGAAGCGTGGCCTACGCGAACAATCCCATGGCCGAGCTACTCGGCATGCCGCGCGAGGTGATCACCAGTGCACCGCTCGACGAAGTCGATCGTGTCCTGGCGCGATCGCTGGCGGATCCAGGCGCTCTGGAGGCTCAAACCAAGGCCCTGAAGAGCGGGGAGGCGGCTCTCCAGGACCGCGTAGAATTTCACTTTCCCCGCAAGCTGATCTGTCAACGAACCATCGCCACGGTGCGTGGAGGTGACGACAGCGTGCTGGGCCACCTTGTGCTGTATCGCGATGTGACACGCGAGGCCGAGGCGGCAGACGCGAAGAGCGAGTTTGTTTCGATCGTCAGTCACGAACTCCGCACGCCACTCACTTCGGTAAAAACTTCTCTGGACCTTCTATTCAAGGGTGCGGCCGGCACCCTTTCGGAAGGAGTGCAGGATCTCGTCGAGATCGCGCTGCGCAACCTGGAACGCTTGATCCGGTTGGTGGATGATTTACTGGATCTTTCACGCATCGAGAGCGGCCGGGTCGAGATGAAGCTGGCGGTGATCCGTCTCGGAGAAGCGGTCGATCGGGCCATCGATGCTGTGGAAGCGTTTGCACGGGAGAGCGATGTCCGCATCGAGCGGGACGAATCGGATGCCGACGCGATGGTTTTGGCTGACGCCGATCGCCTCCAACAAGTCATCGTCAACCTGGTATCCAACGCGGTCAAGTTCTCGCCGGCGGGTGGGCGTGTGGGTCTCCACTGGTGGAGGCAAAGCGATCATGCGGTGTTGGAGATCGCTGATGAGGGATCCGGTATCCCCGCGGACCAGCTCGAGGAGATCTTCGACAAGTTCCGCCAGCTCGAGCAATCGGCCACGCGGCAACACGGCGGGGCGGGTCTCGGCTTGGCGATCAGCCGCACGATCGTCGACCAGATGGGCGGGGATATGTGGGCGGAGAGCGAGGAGGGGCACGGGTCCAGATTCTTCGTCCGCATGCGACTGACGCGCGAGGCACCCGAGACCGAAGTGATGACCTCGGCGTCGTCCGTAGAACCTGGAAGCGTCCTGGTGGTTGAGAGCGATCCCGACCTGCAGCGACTGTTCCGAGCGCAGTTCGAAGGCGAAGACTGGACCGTTGCAATCTCCTCTCGCGGCGAAGAAGCCCTGGAAGGCATGGGTGTGAGGGTGCCGGACCTCCTGGTCGTTGGCATCGAGCTCGAGGACATGCACGGGCTGGAATTTCTGCAGCGATTGCGTGCTTTGCCCGCCAGCGTCGACATCCCTACGCTGCTGGTGGGGCCGGGCGGAGATACCCGGCAAGCGGTATCCTATGGAGCCGACGGCTGGGTGATCGGCGATGCCGAGAGCCTCATGGCCGAGGCAGTCCGACTGACTTCGATGCCACGACGACGCGTCGTTCTATTGATCGAGGACGATCCGGCCGTGCGCATGGGTCTGGCTCGAGGGCTACGGCGAGCGGGTTACGCGTGCTTGGAGGCCGCCAGTGGCGAGACCGGCGTAGAGATCGCCCGGGAGCGCACTCCCGATCTGGTTGTCACCGATCTCAATGTGCCTGGAAAAGATGGCCTTATGGTGTTGAAGGAGTTCAGGACGGATCCCGACCTGATGACCGTCCCGGCCATCGTGATAACGGGGCACGCCGCGCCTGACCTCATCGAGACCATCGAGTCACTTCGCGCCGACTTCTTGCCTAAACCGTTCGGCACATCCACTGTGCTACGTGAAATCGGTCGGCTTCTCGGGCCGCCGACAGAGGTCAGCTAGGCCGCGCCCCAATCACAGCCAAGTCCAGGACTCCAACTATTCGTCAGGGGAGTAGCATGGAGAAGATCGTCGAATGCGTACCCAATTTCTCCGAGGGCCGAGACGATGCGGTCATCAAACAGATCACCGATGTCATAGAGAGGATTCCGGGTGTAACGCTCCTGGACGTTGATCCAGGTCGAGACACCAATCGCACGGTAGTCACGTTCGTTGGCGCGCCGACGCCGGTCGCCGAAGCGGCATTTCGGGCTGTGGAACGGGCCTCTCAAATCATAGACATGAGGGAGCACCAGGGCGCACATCCTCGTTTTGGCGCGACCGACGTATGTCCGTTTGTGCCCGTTTCAGGCGTGACCATGGAGGAGTGTGCGGAGATCGCTGGCCAGGTGGGTCGGCGTATCGGCGACGAGCTGGGCATCCCGGTCTACCTGTACGAGCACGCCGCCAGCCGTCCCGAGCGGACGAACCTCGCCAAAGTGCGGGCGGGCGAGTACGAGGGCTTGGCGGAAAAGTTGAAGGACCCGGAGTGGAAGCCCGATTTCGGGCCCTCCGAGTTCAACGCCGCCGCCGGTGCCACGGCCGTCGGTGCACGAGAGTTCCTCATCGCCTACAACATCGATCTCAACACGACGGACCGTCGTTACGCCAACGAGATCGCCTATGTGCTGCGGGAGAGGGGCCGCTGGAAGCGCGTGGGCAATACGCAGCCCTTCTACTACAAGGGCGAGCTCGTGCGCTTTCCCGAAGATGGCACGTACCCGTGCGGACCTTGCGATTTCGTGGGTGGTTCGTTCGACGATCTTGCCGAGCACCACCGCGAGGCTCACGGCGGCGATCTTCGGAAGCGCTACGAAGACCTGGGCATCGATCCCGACAAACCGTCGGGAACGGTCTTCACCGATGGACAGTTCACCGATGTGAAGGCCATCGGTTGGGTGATCGACGACTACAAGCGGGCGCAGATCAGCATGAATATTACGAACTACAAGGTCAGTCCGCCCGAGGAGGTACTGGAGGCCGCCAGGGAAGAGGCACGGAAGCGGGGGATCGTGATCACCGGATCCGAGATCGTCGGCGTCGTTCCCTACGATGCTATGCGTCGAGCCGCGGTCTTCTATTTGACCCGCATGGGCAAGTCCACCGGGCTACCGGTCCCGGACCTGATGGAGACCGCCATTCAGTCGATGGGCCTGCGCGACGTCGCGCCGTTCGATCCCGGTGAGAAGGTGTTGGGTATGCCGAAGGTCGATGGAGCGTTGGTCCTTCGACCCACCTTCGATTTCGTGGACGAGGTTTCGCGCGATACGCCGGCCCCGGGTGGTGGCTCTGTTGCCGCCCTGGCGGGCGCGCTTGGAGGTGCCTTGGCAGGGATGGTGGTCAACCTATCGGTCGGAAAAGGTGAGTTCGACGATCACTACGAGAAACTGTGTGCCATCGCGGATCGAGCTCAGCAAGTGAAAGACGCTTTGATCCGTGGCGTCGATGAGGACACGCAGGCCTTCGACTCTGTCATCGATGCCATGCGTATGCCGAAAGACACCGAAACGGAACGCGCCGAGCGGGCGGTGGCCATGCAAGAAGGATACAAAAAGGCTACGCGCGTACCGCTCGAAACCGTCGAGCATTGTAGGGACGCGCTGCTGTTGTGCCAAGAGATGGCGGGGATAGCCGACCCGGAAATGGTGAGCGACGTGGGGACCGGAGCACACATGGCGCTGGCGGGTGCTCATTCCGCCGCATACAACGTGCGGATAAACCTTCGCCACATCTCCGACTCGAGTTTCAACGCCGAGATGCGGGAGAGCGTTCAGGCGCTATTGGCGGAATGTGAGCAACTCAAGGCCGGCGCCATCGCCGACGTCGAGAAGGTGCTGTCTAAAGACGATTGAGTCGCGTCCTTAGATCGTGCAGCCAGAGCCGGAACTCGTCCACCGCCGCCTCCTCGTCGGCCAGGTAGCCGATGGCCAGGTTTGCCGGCAGATCCACGTCCAGGCTTAGGCCCGGCGCAGGGGACAGCTTCACTCGGAAAGAGGCGCCGGCCTCGAGGGTCGCGGGCGGCGTAACCGCTTGGACCCCCACGATTTGGGCGTCATCGGACAGGTCCGCTAGCGCTTCGGCCAGTTCCTCGAGAAGCAGACGGGACAGCTCTTCGCGGTCCATTGCTCGATTCTGGCGTAAACGCGTTAATTTGTCTAGCTTTACAGCGTTGATCCCCCCGGATCCCGCCGCTCCAGCACCGAGACTCCTAACGGCCAACAAAGCCGGATCGCCAGATATCGAGGCGGAGGTCCCATGCCAACTCGCACGACCCTCGAGCTGATCGTTCTGCTCGCTGCTATCCTGGGCGAAGCATTCATTCTCTACTTTGGTGTCGATCCCCTGCTAAGGCTCATCGTTGGGCTCCTTCTCTTGGCGCTCATCGTCTGGGTGTCGGCCCGCATTGGCGTTGCGGATATTCTCATCCAGTCACCTCCCGACACGATCCACAAGCGCCGGTTTGGCCTTCTGCGCGCGCAGGTTCAGCAACTGTTGGCCGAGATTCGCCGACTCAACTGGATAGCCGTCGACGTCGAGCGCGGCTTCCGGACTCGCGATCGTGCGTTGAGTGAGATGGATGCCATTGAGGAGCGACTCCGGAGTCTGATCGCTGAGATTCGTGGTACAGCAGGCCGGACGTCCGACGAAAGCGACGTAGCCAAATGAGCCCTAGCATGCTTGACGTGTTTGCGGCTGACGCTCGCAAGTACATGGACCGCCTTCGGCTCGGCATGGAAGCGGAGCCCGAGCGAAACCTCGATGTGATCCGCCGTTCGGCGCGCCGTCTTCATCACAGCGCCGTTCTGGCCAATCACGAAGTGGTCATCCACGCTTCGGCCGCGCTGCAGAAGACTGCTGTGCAGCTGATTGCCGGGAAGCAGAAGTGGTCAAGCGACCTCCATAGTTCGCTCCGAGCCACCGTGGATGCCTTGGACTCCGTCGTGTCACGTCTGCCCCGCAGCGATGAGGCTGCCGAAACTCGGTTGCGCGGGGTAGCCGACGAACTGCTCAATGCACCGATCGAAATCGATGAGGCGGAGGCAGTCACTCAAGAACCGGAGTGGGAGGAACCCGAGGGGGAGGAGAGCGAGGACGTGGACGTAGCGGCGGCTGTACTCGAGGCCGACGACTCCGATGTGCTGCTGAACAGCCTCATCTCGGATCTTGGAGACGCTGTGGAGCGCCTCGAGAGCGATCCGCGTGACCGCGAACCGCTGAAGCTGATGCTCCGCAAGATTCGCCGTCTGCGCGAATTGGACCGGATCGAGGTTCTGTCGCCGCAAGACAAGGCTTTGGGAGCGGTCGAGGAGATGATACTGCAGATCGCCGATCTCAATGCGACCGTCGGGCCCGGCTATCTCACGGTTTTCTCCCACGCCAGGGAAGTGCTCGAGCAGATGCGCGGCGGTGGCGAACAGGTTCCATCGGTCACGCAGGTGGGCGGGCGTGCCATCGAAGTCGACCGACTCAAAGACCAGGTCATGGAGAAGGTCCGGAGGGCCCGTCAGGTCATCTGGGTGAGCGACCTGTTCTACGGCGAAGGCCCGCACATCGTGACATGCCCGGTAGCCGAAGCGAAGGGCGGGGAGGAGAACTACTTCCTCGCCGAGGCGCACCAAAGGATGGAGCGCAGCGAGAACCTGCGCAGGACGATGCTCGAATCGAACACCGAACAGATGCGTCTGGCAGGAGAGTCGCTGTCCCACACGCTACGGCACCTCCGGGAGCGGGCTGCCGCGTTCAACCACAGCGACTTCGGGCGCGTCACTCGCAGAGCGGCAGCGGCGCTCCGCGTGCAGCTGGTGCGGCCGCCGAAGCGCCTGAAGGAAATGGCCGCCGGTTTGGAAGAGGTCTTCGCGGCGCTGCAAGCGTATCTGGACACGGACGACGCGGCCGGTCGTGCCCGGGCTGTCGGCGATGCCGACGCCGCGCTTCACATGGCTGTTCTGGGCGGGGAGCCCGAGCAGGAAGCCGAAGAGGTTGCCTTCGACCCCGATGCTGCATTAAAGAAGGCGCTCACTTTGAGGGCGCGGATCGACGAACGTCTGCAGCGTCTGAGTGGTGAAGATGCGGATCGGCTACGGGAAGACCTGGAAGAGATGTTCGATCTTATCTCGCGATACGTGTCGGAGTCGGCCGACCGCCACTGAAGGCTCTTACGAACCTCCCTCTTGCTGTCGTCTGCGAGCCTCGGCTTTGGCTCGAGCCTCCATATCGTCCAACGTCTCATCGGGATCCCGGGGAGGTTCCGGGGCGGGCGCCGCCGCTGCTGCGTTGGGTGCTTCGGGCTGTCCGGCGGCGGCCTTCGGTATTACGACGTCGGGCTTCGCAGGCGGCTCCTTCGAACTTGCCGCATCCATCGGGGTCGGCACTCCCGCGGTCTTTCGTATGTCGTCCACCACATCGCGCATCTTCGAGGCGAGGCGATCCAGCTCCGCCTGCGCGTGGCGCGGAGCCAGCTTGCCTTCGCGACCCTCCACCGCGATCCGGTTCATCTGACGAACGTGGTCGAGGAGATTGTCGGTGGAGTTACGCAGGTGCCCGTACTTACGGCGGTCCAGGCCGTGCATCTTCGCATCGTGGAGTTGATCGAGGAGCGGATTCTCGATGCTGGCCTCGGGCTTGGTCTGGGACCAGAACACGGTGGCCAGCAAGATGATGGCCGATGCCATGGCACGGAGGAAGAGATCGGGCAGGGCCAAGTTGACCAGCATCAGCACGATGGCCCCGAGTCCAACAACTGCCCAGTTCGTTCCCGAATCTTGCGTCGGCTCTTGCTCGGCCATCGCCATATCCTCCATCCGTCTATTTCGTCAGGGAATGGCTAGGGGCGGACGGCTAAACTGTATATAACTATGCATTCTTGGGGCTTTTAGCGCTAGGGGCAACTCAGCAATTGCGCTGGCGCTAGTCTTTCGCAGATTTGTGTATGCGGTATCGCAGGTCATGGATTCCAGCCCGATGAGGAGCGGAATGGGGAAGGTTTCAACCGGCGAGGATCGGATCATTCGACTGGCCCTGTGTCAGCGAAACTTGATCGTCGGCGATATCGGCGGCAACGTCGAGAAGATCAAGGAAAGCCTGGCCCAAGTGAAGGCACAGGGGGTCGACCTCGCCTTGTTTCCCGAGCTAACCATCACCGGTTATCCACCGGAAGACCTTCTGCTGAAACCTCATTTCGCCGAAGAAGCCGAAGCCGCGCTTCACGAACTGGCCGGCGGCGTGCAGGACATCGTGGCGATCGTCGGGTTCCCCGAACTGCATGATGATCTGTTCAACGCCGCTGCCGTGCTGGCCGGTGGTGAAGTTGCCGCCAGATACCGCAAGCGGTACCTGCCGAACTACGGCCCCTTCGACGAACAGCGGTACTTCGCACGCGGCGGTGATGCTTTGGTGCTCGACATGGATGGGGTGAGAGTCGGCGTCACGATCTGTGAGGATCTCTGGTATCCTGGCGGGCCGGCGCAGCGCGCGGCGATCGAGGGGAAGGCTGACATCCTGGTGAATATCGCGGCCTCGCCTTACAGCCGTGGGAAGGGCCCGGAGCGGGAGCGGATGTTGGCGACACGCTGTGAAGACTACGGGTGCTACCTCGCCTTCTGCAATTCGGTGGGTGGCCAGGACGAGCTAGTCTTCGACGGACACGGCGTGGTCATCGATCCTGCGGGTTCGGTCGTTGCCCGCACCCGCCAGTTCGAAGAGGATCACGTGGTATTGGACCTGGATCTAAGAGGTGTCTCGCGCCGCCGATTACACGACCCGCGCTGGCGTCAGCATCAAGGTAGTGCGATGGATGGCCTGGTCGTAACGTCTGTTCGCCGCCCTCGCCGAAAGAAGGTCCACCTCGAGGCGCCGGAATTGATCGAGCCATTGGATCCAGTATCGGAGGTGTACCAGGCGTTGCTGTTGGGCACGTCGGACTATTTCCGAAAGAACGAGTTCGAGCATGTCGTCCTCGGTCTGTCCGGTGGGATCGATTCGGCGCTCGCCCTGACGGTCGCCGTCGACGCCTTGGGCGCCGAGGCCGTAACGGCTGTCTCGATGCCATCGCGATTTACGGCCCAGCATAACCGTGAAGACGCCGCCGAGATCGCGCGTCGACTCGACGTTGCTTTGCAGGAGATCCCCATCGACGGCGTGTTCGAGTGCTATCTGAAAGGACTCGAGAGACCTTTCGAGGGAACGGAGTCGGGAGTCGCCGAGGAGAATATCCAGGCTCGTATTCGCGGCAACATCTTGATGGCGCTTTCCAACAAGTTCGGCTGGCTGGTCCTGGCCACGGGGAACAAGAGCGAGATGAGCGTTGGGTATGCGACGCTCTACGGCGACATGGCCGGAGGTTTCGCCATCTTGAAGGATGTCCCCAAGACCTGGGTCTATCGACTATCCCGATGGCGCAATCGGGACGGCGAGGTCATTCCGCAACGTATCATAGACAAGCCGCCGTCCGCGGAACTGCGCGCCGACCAACTCGACAGCGATTCTCTACCGCCTTACGAGATTCTTGACCCCATCATCATGGCCTACGTCGAGGGCGATCGCAGTCCCGAGGAGATCGAGAAACTGGGCTTCGATCGCGGAGTCGTGAATCGCGTCGTGGGAATGATCGACGCTGCCGAATACAAGCGGCGTCAGGCGCCGCCCGGCATCCGAATATCGGCGCGCGCCTTCGGCAAGGACCGCCGCCTTCCCATTACGAGTCGGTACACCGCGGCCCCCGAACCGGAGTAGCCTATCGTGCGTCGAGCATTCATCACCAGCGAGTTTCTTGCGGCTTTCGCCTTCGCGAACGCGGTAGGGTGGGGCTGTGGCGGGGCACCGGTCGAGAACGCCGATCCGGGTGACAAGCCTCCCGGCGACGAGATGGAAGAGTCCGATCCCACCGAGACATTCACTGCTGTGCTGCTGGGGTCGGAGTCGTTTCCCGATCCTGTCACCACCAACGCAACCGGAACCGCCCGGTTCGAACTGAGCCAGGATGGACAGCAGCTCGCCTTCGAGTTGACGGTCTCAGACATCGAGGATGCATTCGCGGCGCATATCCACCTGGGGGCGCGCGGAGAGGCCGGCGAGATCGCCGTGTTTCTGTACGTTGGCGATGCTGTGACGCTTACCGGAGTACTGGCCCAAGGGACTATAAGCGATACCGAGGTCGTCTCATCCGCCGCCTCGAGCCTGGCAGAGCTGCTGGAGCTTATTAGGAGCGGCGGCACCTACGTTAATGTCCACACGAACGCCTATCCCAACGGCGAGATTCGAGGCCAGATCGTGGCGGGTGACGGGTCCTAGCCTGATGTTCGAAGGATCTGAGGCGTGACCGAGTTGGACGGCTACTGGAAGCGTTTGTACGAGCTTCCCGGGATCGTTCGTAGACCTGAGGAAGCGAAGTTGGGGGCTCTTCGGGATGCGGGAGCCCGCGTTCTCGTGGAGGAGCAAACGGAGTTCCAGCGGGTCCTCCTAATCGAGACTCCCAAGGGCGAGGTCATGCTCCTGCTGGACGGTGAGATACAGTTCTATAGCGGTGATGAGCACCGTTTCCACGAGTCGCTGGCGATCGTTCCGTTCCTGTTCCGCGAGGCTCCTGTGAGGAGGGTGGGCGTGATGGGGGGAGGCGATGGTCTCATTGCCCGCGAGCTGCTGAACCGTTTCGGAGATGAAATCGAATCAATTCGGATCATCGACATCGACCCGGCCATCCCGAGGCTGGCGAAAGAGCAGCCGCGACTCCTCGAATTAAGCGAAGGTAGTCTGTTGGATGAGCGCGTGGAGATTCTGAATACCGATGCGCTGACCTACCGATCTGCGGAGCCTTTTGACCTGATTCTCTGCGACCTTCCCGATGCGACCAGCCCGATTCTGGCAAGCCTGTACAGCCGCGAGTTCTATCAGCACCTGGCAGGTCAGTTGGACCCGGACCACGGACTGCTCGGCGTGCAGATCGTGTACGTTCCGCCGCTCTTCGACGGAGTGGTCAACACTCTGCGGTCGGTTTTCCCCGCCGTCAGCGAATATGCCACTTGGATGTACAGTTTCGTGCGGGCGGGATTCGCGCTCTGTGGACAAGGGCCGCTGGAACTTCGGCGGGAAATCCCGCCCGGAACTCGCCACCTAACACCTCGGGCGCTAGACCAGATGTTCTATTTCGCGCCGGACGAACCGCGGGTCGAGGTCTCGGAGGTCGCTACAAATGAGAACGGGAAGGTCCGGGAGTGGTACGACACCTACCTCCGCGACTATTTCGAGGAGCGCATACTCTACTACTAGAGGCCTGTCTCAGTCGTTGCCCTCCAGAAAACCCCGGTAGACGAGATCCGATTCCATGCGATCCGGACTCAGCCGGTCGATCATGAAATCGCGCGCTCGTTCCGCCCTTTCGGCCAGCGCGCAGCTCACGATGTCGACGGAGGCGTATCCGTGTTCCGGGTAGGTGTGGATCGCGAAGTGAGATTCCCGTATCGGCAGGAATACAGTCAGTCCCTGCCCGGGGTAGCGATACACCGCCGGCTCTGCCAATGGGTGCAGATTTGCCGCAGAGGCCGCGCTCTTCAACAGCCCCCCGATCGCGTCGGGATCGTTGAGGGTCTCGGCGTCTAGGCCGTACATGTCCACCATGACGTGGGTCAGGACAGCGGTATCTACGGGGATATCGAGTGTAGCCACCTTGGACATTGTCACCCCCCCCAAAGAGCTCAAGTCATCAGTTCTTGCGGTAGCCAAGGCGGGTTCCAGGCGGCATCATTGTCCAGTTCACGAACCCACCCTGAGGCTCGCGCAAGGTCGAGCGAATATCAAGGGACCGCATCTTATAGCCTTGGCAAATACATGACAAGTAGGCCGCCTCGGACCGTAATCGTCGCTCCCACAGCCTTCAAGGGGACATTGGGGCCGACCGCAGTCGCGCGTGCTATGGCGGCGGGGGCAGCCTCCGCCTGGCCAGCGGCCGAAGTGATACGGCGCCCGCTCTCCGATGGTGGGAACGGCCTGCTGGAGGCGTGGGCGGATCAACACGGTGGAGTATTGGAGGATCTGGATGTCTCCGGGCCGCTAGGCGATAAGACCCGAGCCCGCTACCTGGTCAGCGATGCGACCGTGGTCGAATCGGCGGAAGCTTGCGGCTTGCACCTGATTCCGCCGGATCGTCGTGACCCCCTGCGAGCCTCGACTCGCGGGGTCGGCGAGCTGTTGCAAGCTGCTGCCGACTGCGAGGCTACCCGGGTGGTCCTGGGTCTGGGCGGGAGCGGTACGGTGGATTGCGGCACCGGCATGGCCCGGGCGCTGGGATGGGGCTTTCTGGATCGAGCGGGTCGCGAACTGGATGACGGAGGGGCCTCCTTGGTGGACCTGGCTTCTGTCCGGGCTCCTTCTGCGATTCCGTTGGCGGGACGGGTCGTGGCCCTCGCCGATGTCTCCAACCCGCTCGTTGGCGTAAACGGAGCCTCTCGGGTTTACGGACCGCAGAAGGGGGCGAGTCCCGAAGCGGTTGAGTTGCTGGACGAGGCGTTGGGGCGCCTGGCAGAAGTTCTTGACGCCGACCTGGGTCTATCTGTAGCCGATGTTCCTGGGGCAGGTGCTGCGGGCGGATTGGGGGCCGGCGCGGTGGCGTTTCTGGGGGCCGAGCTCGTCCCAGGCGCGGAATGGATGATAGACCGGGTAGGCCTCCGAGGAACGGCGACTGGCGCGGATGTTCTGATAACCGGAGAGGGCCGGTTTGACTCGCAGAGTGGCATGGGAAAGCTGACCGGACAGGTCATGGATCTGGCTCGCGAGGCGGGGCTGGCTGTAGTGCTGGTGTGCGGAAGGGTGGAAGGCCGGTTGCCGGCGGGCGTCTGGATGAAGGAGGCCAGCGGCCGAATCCTGGACGAAGCGGATGTGGCCCGACTGACTGCGGCCGCTTGCCGCAGCCTCGCCCACGGGGATAGACTTTGAGGCCCCTTCAAGCCATCGGTGGTGCGCGCTAGCTACTACAAGAACAGAGGATTGATGTCGAACGCAGATCTGATGGAGAAACTCGTCTCGCTGTGTAAGCGGCGGGGTTTCGTCTTCCAGTCGTCCGAGGTTTACGGTGGGCTCGGCTCCGTTTGGGATTACGGCCCACTTGGCGTCGAGCTAAAGCGGAACGTCAAGGATCGGTGGTGGCGTCACATGGTGACAGGTCGGCCGGATATCGAAGGCCTCGATGCCGGCATCCTGATGCATCCCGAGGTCTGGGTCGCCAGCGGCCATGTCGAGGGGTTCACCGACCCGTTGATCGAGTGCAAGAATTGCCACCGCCGCTTTAGAGAGGATGAAGTCGAGACCCAGTGCCCGAGCTGCGGGATGAAGGAGCAGTTCACCGAGCCGCGAATGTTCAACCTCATGTTCCGCACGTTTATGGGCCCCGTCGAGGAGGATGCGGCACAGATCTACCTGCGGCCCGAGACTGCCCAGGGGATCTACATCAACTTCCTGAACGTGCTGAACTCTTCACGCCAGAAGATCCCGTTCGGGATAGCGCAGATTGGAAAGGCGTTCCGCAACGAGATCACACCCGGGAACTTCATCTTCAGGACGCGGGAGTTCGAGCAGATGGAGATGCAGTTTTTCGTGAAGCCGGGGACCGACAAGAAGTGGTTCGACTATTGGCGGGGTGAGCGGCTGGAGTGGGTGAAGTCTCTGGGCATTCGTCCGGAAAGACTGCGGCTCGAGCAACATACGCGCGAAGAGCTCGCTCACTACGCCTATGACGCCTACGACATCCAGTACGAGTTTCCTTTCGGATGGCAGGAATTCGAGGGCATTCACAATCGCACCGACTACGACCTGAGTGCCCACCAGGCACGCTCGGGCAAGAAACTGGAGTACTTCGAACAGGCGTCCAACGAGCGCTACGTTCCGTATATTATCGAAACCTCGGGTGGGGTGGATCGCCTGATGTTGGTGATCCTCGCCGACGCCTATCGCGAGGAAGAGGTCGAAGGCGAGACCCGTGTTGTTCTCAAGCTCCAGCCTCAATTGGCGCCCATCAAGGCAGCCGTGTTCCCTCTAGTGAAAAAAGATGGCATGCCCGAGGTGGCCCAGAGAATCTTCGATGACCTGCGCGGCCGTTACCCGGTATTCTACGATGCGTCGGGGTCAATCGGGCGTCGCTATCGTCGTCAGGACGAAGCCGGCACTCCGTTCTGCATAACGATCGATGGGCAGACTCTCGAAGACGATACCGTGACCGTCCGCGACCGGGATTCGCTGCAACAGGATCGCGTTGCCACAGGCAAGCTGGTGGAGCACCTGGCCGAGGTCATCGGGTGAGGAATCACGGGTGAAGCTCGGTCGACTCGTCTGGTTCGGCGCTGGGGCCGCGGCGGGTCTCTACCTTGTCGACAAACGGCGGCGCAACCTGGCAACGGAGCCCCCCGCTCTACGAGGACATCGCGGACGCTCGCTGAAGCCGGTTCTCGTAGAGCTTGCGGGCGGCGAGTGCGTCCCGGTCATCGACGCGGGAGAAGGCCCGGCGCTTGTGCTCATTCCGGGCCTCACGGGCGACAGCCAGGTCTTCCGTCACCAGATCACCGCCCTCTCTGCCCAATACCGCGTCATCGCTCCGAACCTGCGAGTCGGCTTCGAGGGTGTGGAGCAGCGCTTCGACCAGTTCGCTCACGACGTCGCCACTGTGATGGATGCTCTCGGCGTCGATTCGGCCTGCGTTCTTGGCCTCTCGTTCGGGGGTCCTATCGCACTTCGTTACGCGACGCTCTATTCTGGGGGCTCGTCCTGACGAATACGCTGGCGCGGCTCGACCTCTCGCACGTGGGGCTCAACCGGACACTCCTCATCCCGATCGCGCGTCTGACCTCGCGGTTCGCTCCGGAGGTGTTGATGCGGCGGATCTCGGACCTCTGGGGACGCCTGGGCGTCTGGGTGTTCGATCCGTCGCCCGGCAACGAGCGAATCATCGAGTACGAGCTCCGTGCCCCGCTACGAGTTCCCCTTTCCGTGGGGAGCGGACGGATGGACACATTCAAGGAATGTGACCTGCGGGAGGACCTGCCGCGCATACGGCAACCGGCTTTGATGGTCGTGGGTGCGACCGACACTTTCACGCCGATGGAGTGGCAGCGCGAGATTGCGGAGCTGCTTCCCAACGTAACGTACGTGGAGATACCTGGTGGCGGTCACCTCTCACTGATTTCGCACGCCGAGATTTTCAACGAGGCGACGCTCGACTGGCTGGAGCAACAGACCGCGTCTGGTGACGCCGGTGCCCGGCAATCGTCGTCCGCCAAAACCCGATGAGGGTCTAGCGCATTGAGTTCGCGACCTGAAGTCTTCGCATCCCGCTGGGGGATGATGCTTGCCATGCTGGGTATGGCGGTGGGTACCGGCAACATCTGGAGATTCCCGCGTATCGTTGCACGGAACGGTGGTGGGAGCTTCCTGGTGGCGTGGGTGGTGTTCCTGCTTCTTTGGTCGATACCCCTTATCCTCGTCGAGTTCTCTTTGGGAAAGGCGACGAGGCGTGGGACCGTCGGCGCATTCGGCAAGCTGATCGGGAAGAAGTTCGCGTGGATGGGTGCGTGGGTAGGTTGGTGCGCCACGGCGATCATGTTCTACTACAGCGTCGTGATGGGTTGGTGTATTCGCCATCTGGTGGCGACCTTCACCGGTGAGATTCCGGGTGCAACTCCCGACGCATTCTGGAGCGGCTACGCGGCATCTCCGCAGGCTGTCCTCACTCACGCTGTCGCCATTGGCCTGGGCGTCGCGGTCGTTGCGTGGGGTGTCCGCGGTATCGAGAAAGTCGCCAGCGTCCTGATTCCCAGTCTCGTAATTCTCGTAGTCGTGTTGGCAGTGCGGGCGATCACGCTGCCGGGTGCAGTGGATGGCCTCAACTTCCTGTTCACGCCGCAGTGGGGCCAGTTACTGGATTATCGGGTGTGGCTGGAGGCGTTGACGCAAAACGCGTGGGATACAGGTGCAGGGTGGGGCCTTATCTTGACCTACGCAGTGTACATGCGACGAAACGAAGACACTTCACTGAATGCCTTTACTCTCGGCTTCGGTAACAACTCCATGTCGCTGCTCGCCGCGATCATGGTTATCTGCACGGCGTTTGCGCTGGCGCCCGACGCTGCACAGCAGCTCCAGGGCGTAGGTAACGAAGGGCTCACGTTCATCTGGTTGCCGCAGCTATTCGGAACGATGGCAGGCGGACGCTTCTTCATGGCGCTGTTCTTCCTCGCTCTGACGTTCGCGGCTTGGACCAGTCTGATCTCGATGATCGAATTGGCGACTCGAGTGCTCGTCGACGCCGGTATGCCGAGGAATCGTGCCATCTGGTGGGTTGGGATCGTCGGTTTCTTGGCTGGAGTGCCCAGTGCGCTGTCGATGGGATTTTTCGCCAACCAGGATACGGTATGGAGCATCGGCTTGATGCTCTCGGGGTTCTTTTTCGCGTTTGCCGTAATGAAATTCGGCGTTCGCCGGTTCAGAACGGAGTTGATCAATCACCCGGGCTCGGACTTGAAAGTGGGTCGCTGGTGGGAGTGGGCCATCATCCTTTGCGCGGTGGAGGCCGTTGTGTTGATGGCATGGTGGTTCTTCCAAGCGTGGGGTGAAGGCTGGCGCTCGGCGTTCACTCCGTTGAGCACGTTCAGTATCGGTACGGTGCTACTCCAGTGGGCTATCGTCTTGGCGGTGTTGTGGCTCGTCACGCCATGGTTGGCTCGCCGATCGGGGGCACCCGAGACCGGCGGCGGTGTCGATCTTGAAGTCGAAGGGTAGTCGAAGGTTAGAAGCGCCAGGACTCGGTCCGCGATGAGTGAAGAATCTACCATCGGTCGCATCACTCCGTACGAGGTCGTGTTCGGTGTGACTGGGTTCGGCGAGCGCGAGTTCCCTGTGATTAGGGAGGAGGCGGACGCCGTAGACGAACAGGGGTTACGGCGCGACCAGTTTGCAGGTTTGAAGAGCGTAGGCGGTGCGCTGGCTCAATTGGTGCCCGACGAAGCCGACCCGGGTGCACTCGATCATTTCTTGGGCATACTCTTCCACTGCTTCAACTTCTGGAAAGCTGGGCATCCCGTCTACGCTTTCGAGGCGCCTGTGTTACACAAACTCGTCGATGGCCCACCGCTCTTGGCGGATTTGGAGGCGGTCTTTCCAAACCCGTCCTTCTACGTTGAGATGCCGCACAATTTGTTTTGGTCTCCCGTGTCGGAGGGCGAAACTCCTGAACCGCTGGAGGGCTTCTTCGTCGACGTGTCGCGGATTGCCCCCTCGCTCGAGGTCGACGTATTGATGATTCTCGGGATGCGCGCAGATCGCCCGGGCTTTGGTGTGGTGGAGACGACCATCGACCTGGCGGAGATTCGCAGCCTGGACGAACCGGATGCGTTCGCGTCTGATATACCGGGAGCCGATTTGGCCGGGCTTTACTCGATACAACGATCGTCGGAGATCGGCATTCTACTGCTGCGGTTGCTCTGGTACATCGGTGCTCACCCGAAGTCGCTGGAGCGAGTCGAGGGCAGCACCTCGCCGCCAACAGAGAGGGGTTACACCAGGCCGACGGCCTTGGCCCTTCACCGAGTAAGCCTATCAGAGGAGGGGAACCGCGGATGATCGCTGGCATTCGGGTCGCTCGGCTGTTCGGTTTCGATGTCCACCTGGATATCTCCTGGTTCGTCGTCTTTCTTCTGGTACTCTGGACGTTTACCCAATGGGTCTTCCCGGCTCGTCACCCGGGTTATTCCGGCGGCGTCTACGTCGCGATGGCGATCGTGGGTACGATCATGTTCTTCGGGTCTGTGTTGTTGCACGAGTTGGCCCACTCGGCGATGGCCCGCGCGCGCGGAATCTCGGTTGAAGGCATCACGCTGTTCATCTTCGGCGGCATGGCGCGAATCCGCTCCGATGCCGAGACCCCGAAGGATGAATTCCTCATCACCATCGTTGGGCCGCTCTCCAGCGCACTCATCGGCTTTGTGTTGCTCGCGTTCGCTAGCGTCGGCGAGAGGATCGGATTGCCGGTGCCCGTAACCGGAGTGGCGGCTTACTTGGCGCTGCTCAATTTCTTCCTGGCGGCCTTTAACTTGATACCTGCGTTCCCGCTGGATGGGGGCAGGATTTTCCGGTCCGCGGTTTGGCACATCACCCAGGACATCAAAAAGGCCACGCGCTGGGCCTCCTACTCGGGTCGAATCTTCGGACTGCTGCTGGTCGGTGCAGGAGTCGTCATTCTGTTCAAAGGCGACCTGGTGGGTGGTATGTGGCTCATCTTCATCGGCTGGTTCCTGTCGCAAGCCGCCGAGACCAGCTACCGGCAGCTGATCCTGCGCAGGATACTGGAAGGCGTTCAGGCGTGGGAGGCGATGACGCGCACGCCGGAGACGGTGAGTCCAGATCTACCCTTGAGGGATTTGGTGGACGATTACTTTCTTAAGCGTCGTTACAACGCGTTTCCGGTGGAGGACAGCGAGGGTCGATTGCTCGGGCTGATCACGTTGAGTCAGGTGAAGGAGATGGAGCGAGAGCTCTGGGCCACGACAACGGTGGAAAGCGTCATGATGCAGGTTTGCGACGCGGTGACCGTCCGATCGCGGGATACGCTGGCGGATGTACTGTCGAAACTTCAGAAAGCAAAGGTCGGACGAGCGCTAGTCGTCGACAACGGGCGCCTGGAGGGTGTCATCTCGCGGGCGGATGTTGCGCAATGGATCGATCGATACCAGCAGTTACACTAAGTTATCGAACAGACCGGGTGATTAGTGGATCCTGAAGCGCGTGCACACGAGGTCATGGACCGGCTGAGCGCTACGTATCCAGCGCTTATCGAGCTCGAGTTCGATAGCCCGCTGGAGCTGGCCGTAGCCACGATCCTGTCCGCCCAATGCACGGACAAGCGCGTCAACGAAGTCACGCGTTCTCTGTTCAGGAAGTATCGAACGGCGAAGGATTATGCCGACGCCGATCCGGAAGTCTTTCAGGACGAGATACGGTCGACCGGCTTTTTCAGGAACAAGACCCGATCGGTGTTGTCGTTTGCCCAGTCGCTAGTGGATCAATACGCTGGTGTGGTTCCCGATAGCATGGAAGACCTCGTCCAGCTGGCCGGCGTCGGGCGTAAGACGGCTAACGTGATCCTGGGTTCGGGCTTCGGGAAGAACGAGGGCATCGCGGTCGATACGCATGTCAAGCGAGTCGCGGGGCGTCTCGGCCTCACAGAGCAGAGCGATCCGAACAAAGTCGAAAAGGATCTCATGGAGCGGGTCCCAATGGACGAGTGGACGGGGTTCAGTTTGCGGATGATCCAGCACGGTCGGAATCGCTGTTCTGCACGAAGGCCGGGCTGCGACGGTTGTCCTTTGGAGGATCTCTGCCCGACGGCCCATACGCACGGATAAGAGCCGGTGAACGAGTGGCGAATAAGTGTTATCTAGTCGTGTAGACATTAGACAAGGGAAGATGTCATGCAGTTGAAGCGCGATGATGCGCTGGCCCTGATGCACGAGTACACGCAGAACGAGAGTCTGCGTCGGCACATGTACGCGGTCGAGACCGCGATGCGGGCCTACGCGCGAAAATATGGCGAGGACGAGGGTCTTTGGGGGGTCACGGGGTTGCTTCACGATTTTGACTACGAGCGTTGGCCCAACGATGAGCGCAAGCCTGACGAAGAGCATCCGACCACCGGTGTGGCGATCCTTCGAGAGCAGGGCTATCCGGAGGAAATGCTGGAGGCCATCATGGGCCACGCGGACCATACGGGCTTTCCGCGTGAGAGTTTGATGGCAAAGACCCTCTATGCCGTGGACGAGCTCACGGGTTTCATCACAGCCTGTTCGCTCGTACGACCGACAGGCATAACCGACTTGAAAGTGAAGTCGGTGAAGAAGAAGCTGAAGGACCCCAGCTTCGCCCGGGGTGTGGACCGAGACGAGGTCAACAGAGGGATATCAGAGCTGGACGTCGATTTCTCCGAGCACGTTCAGTTCGTGATCGAGGCGATGAAAGTAATCCAGGGTGAGCTGGGCCTGGCTGGCGATCAGGGTAACTAGGCGAACGGTGATGCCATGGCCATTAAGACGATCATCGAGCCGTTCAGGATCAAGGCCGTCGAGCCGATTCGGATGACGACGCGCGCCGAGCGAGAGAACAAGATCAGGGAAGCGTACCATAACGTCTTCCTCTTGCACGCCGCCGATGTCCTCATCGATCTGCTCACCGACAGCGGCACGGGCGCCATGAGCTCGGACCAGTGGGCCGCAGTCATGCGCGGCGACGAGTCGTACGCGGGAAGCCCTTCCTACTATCGTTTCGAGGAATCGGTCAAGCGACTCTTCCCCTTCGATCACATCATTCCGACTCATCAAGGTCGCGCAGCCGAACGGATACTATTTGCGGTCATGTGTGGGGCGGGACACGTCGTTCCCAATAACACGCATTTCGACACGACGCGTGCAAACATCGAGTACCGGGGTGCGAGAGCGCTCGATCTGCCTTGCCCCGAATCGCGCAATATTGGCGAGTCGTTCCCGTTCAAGGGAAACATGGACGTGGCGGCGCTGGAGAAGTTGTTGCTGCAAGAAGGTCGTGCCGCTGTCCCGCTGGTGATGCTGACGATCACGAATAACTCGGGCGGTGGTCAGCCGGTCTCCATGGAAAACGTGCGCAAGGTCTCCGAGACCTGCCGGCGTTTCGACGTCCCTTTCTATATCGACGCCTGTCGGTTCGCCGAGAATGCTTACTTCATCAAGCTTCGCGAACCTGGGTATGCCGACATACAGGTGGCGGACATAGCACGCGAGCTTATGTCGTATTCGGATGGCTGTACGATGTCGGCTAAGAAGGACGGCCTGGCGAACATCGGTGGGTTCCTGGCTACCAACAATGCGGAAATCGCCCAACAGGAGAAGGATCTCCTCATTCTCACCGAAGGTTACCCAACCTACGGAGGCTTGGCGGGGCGTGACCTGGAGGCGATAGCGACAGGTCTAGAGGAAGTGGTTCACGAAGACTACCTGCAATACCGGATTGTCTCGACCGATTACCTTGGCCGGCACATAGCCGATGAGGGTGTGCCGATCGTGCAACCGCCGGGAGGGCATGCAATCTACATCGATGCGGGCGCTTTCCTTCCGCACCTGGATCCTCTCGAGTACCCCGGCATCGCATTGGCTGTCGAATTGTATGTCGAAGCCGGGATCCGCACGGTAGAGATCGGAAGTGTGATGTTTGGACATCACGACCAGCTAAGCGGTGAGGAAGCGCCGGCCAAACAAGAGTTGTTGCGACTGGCAATTCCGCGGCGGGTGTATACGCAAAGTCACATCGATTACGTGGTCGAGGCGATTCTCGATGTCTTTAAACGCCGCGAGTCGATTCCCGGCTATCGAATCACACAACAGGCTCCGTTCCTGCGCCATTTCACGGCCAGGTTCGAGCCGCTGGCCTGAAGGCCCGGTATGTCCATATTGCAGAAGACGGGAGAGAATTCGTGAACACGTCAGCCATCATAGCGATGTCGCTCACGTGCGGATTTGTCTGGGGCGGCTTTCTCGTGCTCCTATCGTATGCGATCAGACGAGAGAAAGAGAAGACCAGCCAGGGTCGGGTCGGATAGCCTGGGCCTGGCATGCCTCCGGGCCGCCGCGATGGCGCCGGGCGGTTTCGTAGCCGGCTACCTGGTGGGACGAGCGGCGGGGCGCCTCGTCAGCGGCTGTGCCTTCGCCGGTCCTTGCGACAGGGCGCTCCCGGTGCTGACGACGGTCGTCGCTTCAATCGTAGGTCTGGGGTTCGGTGGCACTCTGGCGACGACGCGCGTACAGTTTTGGTGGGAGGCGATAGTAGTCTGGGTAGCAGCGATTTCCGCGACGTTCGGTCTTCTAATCGTTGTCGGTGCGTTCGGCAGCGGTAGTTGGCCAGGCAGAATGGTGGCGTTAGGATGGTTTTTGGCAGCGGTCGGGGCGGCGCTCTACGTCGGCCGGCCACCGATGGTCAGTGAGGACACATAGCAGCCAGAGAGGTGAGATATGTCGGATCCTATCATTCCCCGTGAGTTCCGCTCGATGACTCGGCCGTCGCTTACGAAGTCGTTGATGATGGTGCCGGTCGCAGCGGTCGCGCTCGTTGCAGTGACGATGCCGTTCTCTTGCACGACGGTGACCGACTACGAGATCGCGGTCCTCAGGAATCCCGTGACCGGTAACGTGGCGGACCAGCCTAGTGGACAGGGGCTTTACTTTGCGGCACCCGCGTTGTTCTGGAAGCAGTACTCGATCTATGACACTCGGGAAATACAGTGGCCCTCGGGTGCTTCAAGCGAGACTGCAGAAGCGTTGACCTCGGACCAGTTGACGATTTCGGTCGATGCGTCGTACCGCTATCAGGTGACCCCAGACAAGGCCGTGGACCTCTTCCTCGTTGTCGGCGATATGCGGGCCGTCAACCAGTATGTGTACACGACATATCGGACAGCCCTGCGCGATGCCATTGCCGAGTTGACGGGTACCGAGATTCTGTCGACCGAGAGACTGGGGATCGCTACGCGGGTGGAAGAGTTGATGGACGCCGAGCTGGGCGAGAAGGGTATCAAGGTCGTCCGATTCTTCGTGCGCGAGATTCAGCCGCCGCCGGCCGTACGAGAGGCGATCGAGCTGAAGCTGCGACGTGAGCAGGAAGTGCAGGCGCAGGCGTACCAGACGGAAATCGTAATGGAGCAGGCCGAACAGAAGCGGCAGGAGGCGTTGGGCATCCGCGACGCGCAGCACATCATCGGCGAGAGCCTGACGGCGGCCTACCTGTCGTATTTCTACATGCAGACCTTGCAGGCGGTCGGCGCGAATGAGGGCAATGTGATCATCGCGCCGACTGAGGGTGGGAACCTGCTGTTCAACGTGCCCACGGGGGTGCCGCGGGGTCAGTAGCCGAAACTTGCGTTTGGGCGCCGCGTACTGAATCATAGTATGGGGCGCCCGAACTTCTGCAGGAGGCAGTACCATGAGCGCGCGGTTCGGTTTGGCTGTCGTTCCGGTAGCCGCGGTTATTCTGGCTTTACCGGCGTGCGGCGGAAAAGCTCCACCCCCGTACGACTCTCCCCCTGTGCTCGCGAACCGAGAGGAAATCACCGCCGCGATGAGCGCTGTCGGTGCAGGGCTCGAGGCCAAGGTGGTGCTCCAGGTGCGCGTGGATGGCCAGGGGTACGTGCGGGAAGCCAGGGTGGAGAAAAGCTCGGGTCTACCAGAGCTTGACGATGCGGCGGTATGGATCGGAGAGCAGATGCGCTTCCAACCGGCTCGGCACGATGGGAAGGCGGTTGCCGCGTTGGTCGAGGTTCCGGTGACGTTCGATGTGGTCAGTCGAGTTATTCGCCCGCCTAAGCTGAAGAACGCGGCGGTAGTCGAAGCGGTCATGGCGCGCGACCACCCGGACTTGAGAGGCACGGCCCGTTTCCGAATCCAGATTGGTGCCGAAGGTTGGGTCAAGAACTTGAGGACGCGGCGGAACAGCGATGAGGCGGTGCTTGCCACCGCCCGACAGCTGATAGAAGACTATCTCGAGTTCTGGCCCGGGTATAAGGAGGGTAGGGAGATCACTGC
>JBDHGH010000037.1:0-24588 GCA_039589995.1 Gemmatimonadota bacterium
CGGTCCGTGACGAAGACTTCTCTAAGGAGGAAGGATTCGACGTGGCCGGCCCGGCGTTTCTGGCCGGGGTGGGGAAGCGGTGGCCCATCGTCGCCGGTTTGAGCTTCGGCGCCGAGACCCAGTTAATCGTGAGTTGGATAGAAAAACTGGTCGCGGGCGGGTGGGTCTCGGCGTCCAGTGTTGCTTTCCATGTGTGGTTTGGGTTAGGCTACGAATTCTGAGGTAACGTGCGATTACCAAGGATGGTTGTGCATGCCAGTCTCCTATGAGTTTGATGGCAACGTCGTGCGCTTTACATGCGACGGCGAGTTGTCGAATCCGATTGTCCGTGAAGCTCTCGAGGCAGCCACGAAGGAAGCAGTATTCACGCCCGGCATGAGCATTCTGCTCCATGACCTCGGCAGCGACTATCGAATCTCCAGGGACGAGGCGTACGAGGCCGCAAGAGACTTGAACGACTTGATGGGACTGTACTCACCGCACATCGCCGTCGTCGTTAGTTCCGTAATTTTGATAACGCTCGCCAGTGGCTGGAGTACGTTCGCGAACCCGGAGATGGTGGCTCGGGTGAGGCGGCCCCCGGAGATACCGCGCGGCCTTAGCATCGTGGCATGCTGACCTCCGGTCCCACCTTACTGACTGCGGCGACCGCGGCAATCGGTGTCCTGATCTTCCTCCTTCTTATATCTGTTTCAATTGCCTCCGTTCGAGAGCATGAGGAGCGGGCCGCCGCGGTCGCTGCGGTGCTCGCTTTGGTCCTTCCCATTCCATACTTGCTAGTCGGGCTCCTCGACTTCGGAGGGAGCACGGTGCTGGCCCTAGGACTCCTTTCGGTTGTGGTCGTTGCGGGCCTGGTCTTCGTGGTTCCGGTCGGGCGGAAGCGATGGGCCGAGGACGATGCAGCGAAGAGCCGGATCGATGAGCGAGACATCATGTTCTCGCGGCGGTTGCTGGTTCCGGGCTCAAGCCGGTTCGAGGAGTATTACGCAGAGAATCCAGAAAAGAAGAAGCTGGACGACCTGTTCAGGGCCGAGCCCGGACTGCTATCAAGAGGCACTGCGCAGTACAATCCTTACCTGTTTTCGGCGGCCGACGCGACGTTCACGACGGTCGAAGCACTACGGCCCGGCGTTGAAGGTGCGCCGTCCTCGGAACGGGTAGTGTGCGATCCGCGAGAAGTGACCGGCTTCATCAAAGAGTGGGCCCGCAAGATGGGCGTGGTCTCCATCGGTGTAACGCAACTGAGGGACTACCATCTATACTCGCACATCGGTCGCAACGAACCGTACGGGGGGCCGGTTGAACTGGGCCACGAGTATGCCATCGCTCTAACGGTAGAGATGGACAAGGAGATGCTCGACCGCGCACCGATGGGTCCTGCCGTGATGGAATCGGCGCAGCAGTACCTGAACTCGGGTGCCATGGCCGTTCAGGTCGCGGAGTTTATCCGGAATCTCGGCTATCCCGCTCGCGCCCATATCGATGGCAACTACCGTGTCGTGTGTCCGCTGGTGGCACGGGACGCCTGGCTTGGCGAGATCGGTCGCATGGGCCTGTTGATGACACCGGAGTTAGGGCCGCGGGTCAGGATCGCGGTGGTGACTACAGATTTGCCGCTGGTGACCGATGAGTGTGAGCGCGACTTCACGGTGATCGATTTCTGCGTGAAGTGTAAGAAGTGCGCCGAAGCATGCCCGAGCCAGGCGATCTCGTTCGATGATCGGGAGGACATCGATGGTGTTCGTCGCTGGCAGATCGACCAGGAGGCCTGCTTCACCTTGTGGTGCAAGATGGGAACCGACTGCGCACGTTGCGTCGCGGTTTGCCCGTATTCGCACCCCGATAACCTCATGCACAATCTCGTGCGCCGGGGAGTGAGGAACTCGTCACTGTTCCGACAGGCGGCCATCTGGATGGATGACTTCTTCTACGGCAAGAGGCCGCCACCCTTGCCCTTGCTGGAGTGGATGCGAAGCGAGGCTCGGACCGAAGCGGACCGAACGGATTCAGGTTGATCCGACTTCCCGCGTTCGACGCCCAGCGCAACAGCCGACAGCCGACAGTCGGATGTAGATCTCTCAACGAATAGTTCAGCTTAAGACTCTCGACCTTCGAAATCCGACGGTCGACTACCGCGCGGTCAGTCGGGTGCCAGGCGTCCAACGTCGGACATTCGACGACCAAGGCCTAGTCGAGGAAGACCTCGATTACGGCATCCGGATCACCGACCGACACAACCCCTGAAAAAGTCTCCACCCTGTCCGTGCCGGGCTCCCCTACGACGATCGTATAGCTCCCGTCGTCAAAGACCATCGGAGTGAAGCTGCTGCCGTTGATACGCAGCGTGTAGACGTGCTGGCCCGTCTCTTCGTTGATGACTTGGACCACGGGATCGGCCATCCCGGAAATCTCCAGCCGTGGCAGGTATGCCGTGGCCTGGCGGCCGTAGTTGTCTTCTTGAGAGAAAGTCACGGGCCACCCGGCGTAGGGTGTGCCACCTGCCGCAGGGTCCGCCCAGCGTGGCCAGGCCGCCAGGCTGATCGTTCGGGACGTGCGGTCGAAAGTGGCAATACCGTAACCGGGGGCCCGGTCGTGAAGCGCTTCCGGCTCTTTCCCGAATCGCGCAGGGTTCGAGACGGCGAGGACCGTCATCTTGTTGCCGAATCCGTCTTGGTAGTCGCCGGTGTAGGCTGGGTCGTCTGGGTCGTGGTTTGCGCCCGGCGTCGGCGGAAACCAGCGACGCGGCCAGAAGTTTGCTACCGACGGGACGCACAGCGCGAAGCCTGCGTCGCCCCATTCGTCGACGCCGTATTGAATTGTGCTGCCCAGGTGCTGATCGCCGGCCAGATGAACGGCGAACCCCTTGCGGATCGCCTCGAGCGCCCGGTTGCGCCCGGTCTGTGGCCAGCCGTTCGAGTCCATGTCGTTGACGATCTTGTCGCCGGCTGCGTAGCCGCCGGGCTCGAGGATCTCGAGCGAGGGAATAACCGACCCGCTCATCGCGGAGTCGGGTATGGTCGCGACGTTGGCAAAGATGGTCTGCGAGAGAAGGACCTTCATCCAAGTACCGTTACTCCAGTCGTTGGCCCAGCGGTCTAGGAACGCCAGCTGACGCGAGCCGAGCAATGTGGCTCCGGGGACGTCCGCGTTGGCCTTGGCGTCAAACGCGGGGTTCTGGGGCCAGCCGTTCCGTACTTCCGCGTCGGGCAGTAGCGCTGCCGGCGCTGACTTGAACTTGCGGTCCTCGATGACTGCGAAGCTCAAACCGCCGTAAAGGATGTCGGTGTAGTAGACCTCTATGTCTTGCTGCACCGGTGTTGGGTCGAACGGCTCGGGCAGGTGGCTGGCCTGCGTGCGCTGAACCATGTTCACCCAGCTGGGCGGCAGCTTGTAGCCGCCCGCGTCCTGGGCGGCCGCTCCCGACAGCCCTGGCGGCGTGGCCACACCGCCGGCGCCCCAAACATTGCCGTGGTATACGTCGTGGTCGTCGGGGATGGCCACGGACGGAATGTCGGCCGTCAGCTCGCCGAACGCCCAGTACCACAGGTACCACTTGTAAAGATAGTCGTAGTATGGCTGTTCGAAGTCGGCGCGGGTTGGGCTGGCGCCTTCATACACCTGGTCGCCGCTGAAGAACAGGACGTCGGGGTCGTGGGCGGCGACGTGCTCCACTATGTCCGAGTGGGGGAACCACACGCCCCGGCGCCAGGGAAAGCTACGGCCGTTGACACCGGGATGTGCGACGTTGTGGTTGCCGGTGAAGGCGGCGACGACGATCTGCTCCTCGTCCACGGGGTCCATACGGACCGTTCCGTCCACTAGGAACCACCAAATGTCATTGTCGCCGTACACCAGCGGGTAAACCAGTCGATAGCGCGTGTCGCGTGAAGCATCCCAATCATCGACTTGGAACGTCGCGGTGAATCCGGGCACGACCAGCGGACTCGTTGCAGCGGTTCTCCACAAGTTGCCTTCGGCCACCTGCAGATCCACAGTCCCCGGGTCGGATAAGCCGACGGGCATAAACTGGGCGGTGAGTCTTAGCGTTCCTCGGCTGAGCGTGTGTTGGCTGCCGATGATAGGACCGGCGAGGCGCGATGGGTGGGCTTCGAACTTGCCGCCGTCCAGGCGCCAGGAGTCGAACCAGAAGTTGGTCGACCCTTCGGGCCGAGGATTGGAGACAAGGGCCACGTTGCCGATCAACCTGTTGGGATCGATGGAGCCGATCCGTAGCGAGATAGGCTGTGCTCCCTCACCGATAGGCTGTGCCGTCAAGGTGAGTTCGTACACGTCGGCCTCGCGCTTCGCTTCCATTCGAAGGATGACGCCGTCGTCTACCGCGATATTGTCCTCGCTCATCACCAGAAGCCCATCTTCCAGCTCGAAGTCGCTGAGAAACAGGCGGCCGCGGGTGTCGATGCCGGCGTATAGACCTGCCGATGGGCCGTGGCTGTAGTGGATCAGCGAGGCTGCGCGATAATCCAGTTCGGCGCCCGCGCCGACAAGGAATCCAGCGCTACTTCGGCCCGCGTCGTCATCCGGGGATTCTGTGGGGCCCAGACGGACGGAGAGTTCGAGGCCTCCGTTGCGCGTGCCCAGTCGACGCGTCAGCAAGTGAACGGTGCGCATCGGAAGCGGGCTGATGCATTCCAGCCTGCCGTTCCTTACCCGCCAATCCTGAAGTCTATTGGCCCAATACTCAGGGCCCACCCAATCTCGGTCGGGGCTGTGCGACCAGCGGCTTTCGTAGCGGCCGCCGCCAGTCCCATCCGCGCACCCGCTGAGCACGAGGGCCAGCAGTAGACCTGCAAGTCGTTTCTTCATTGGTCGACCCTCTGGCGCCGATCGATCGCTTTCCGCACACTTGATGTGACCATAACAGAATCATGGGTGGTCGTGCTGCTGTCGGCCAGACCTCAGCCTTCGGTCGTAGCCTGTGAGAGGCAGACGCGTCTCATGCTCAGAAGAATCGCACGTTCCATTCTCCCCTTGTTGGTAGGGATAGCCATCAATGGATGCGGACGTCAGCCAGACGAGGCGCCTCCGAACTTCGTCTTCTTCATCATCGATGATCTGGGTTGGACAGATGTTGCCTCGTACGGCAGCACGTTCTACGAGACGCCCAACATCGACCGACTGGCGGTGGGCGGGGTGCGCTTTACGCAATTCTACACCGCTAGCCCCGTCTGCTCGCCGACGCGGGCGAGTATCATGACCGGGAAACACCCCGCGCGCCTGCAGATTACGAATTGGATTGGGGGCGAACAGAAGGGCCGGCTACTACAGGCCGAGTATGCGCGGCAGCTGCCGCTGGAGGAAATCACTATCGGCGACGCCTTTGCCGAAGCCGGATATGCGACGGGGTACATCGGCAAGTGGCATCTCGGGGCCGAGGGATTCCTGCCGGATGCCCAAGGCTTCGACTATTCGTTCGCGGTCAATCACGCAGGGCAGCCGGGATCGTATTTCCACCCGTACGAGAACGAGGATTGGCCGGTCACCAACGTCCCGGATCTGGAGGACGGGAAGCAGGGTGACTACCTGACGGATCGGCTCACGGATGAAGCGGTCGAGTTCTTGAGGCGACATCGTGACGAACGGTTCTTCCTCGTCTTCTCGCACTACGCTGTTCACACACCGCTGGAGTCGAAAGACGAGCTGGCCACAAAATACGAGGCTAAGGCGGCGGCGTTGCCAGAGTTGGACGGTCCGGCCACGCTGCCCGAGGGCGAGCGAGCGATCACGAAACAGCGTCAGGACCATCCCGTCTATGCAGGCATGATCCAAAGCACCGACGAGAGCGTTGGCCGCGTGCTCGAGACGTTGGACGAACTGGATCTCGATTCTCGAACGGTCGTGGTCTTCGTCTCGGACAACGGCGGATTGAGCACGTTGCGCAGACGCCCACGGATGCCCACGTCGAATCTCCCGCTTCGCGCGGGGAAGGGGTGGCTGTACGACGGCGGCATTCGAGCGCCGCTGATCGTGAGATGGCCGGGTGAAGCTGTCGAAGGCCGCGAGGTCGACACGCCGGTCACCAGCATGGACCTGTTTCCGACGATGTTGGAGATGGCTGGAATCCCAGCAATACCGAATCAGCACAGGGATGGCCTGAGTCTCGTTCCGCTGCTGACCGGGGGCGGTGGGATAGACCGCGAGATGCTCTTCTGGCACTTCCCGCACTATCACGGATCGGGCAATGTGCCGTCCGGCGCGATCAGGGTTGGGGATCTCAAACTGGTCGAGTGGATGGAAGATGGGCGCGTGGAGCTGTACGATCTGAGCGCGGATTTCGGCGAGGGCCAGGATCTGGCCACGGAGTCGCCGGAGATTGCCGAGGAGCTACGCCGGCTGTTGCACGACTGGCGTCGTCGAATCGGAGCGAGACTGCCGACTCCGAATCCTGATTGGACCGGGGAATAGGCTCCGGGGTAGATTGTGCGGATGCCAGAACGACAACAAAGGACCAGACGAATGAGCACCAGGGCGCTGCTCGAGGCGGCTTTGGTCATTGCAGTTGCGTCGCTCGCGCTTGGCGGTTGCGATACCGGCGAAGAGGGGGAGCCATCCGTGGAGCCGTGGAGGACCGAGGGCTACACGGGCTCCACCGCGAGTTGTCGAGAGTGCCATGAACCGAACTACCAGATATGGGCGGCGAGTCATCACGGATTGGCGATGCAGCCGTTCACGGAGGAGTTGGCGCAGAGCGAGTTCGTCACGACATCGGACGACATCACGATCGGCGACTACCGCTTTCGTGTGGTTTTTGACGAAGACGGGGGTTGGGTCAACGAGAGTGGGCCGGGGGAGGCGACGAGGTATCGGATCGAGCACGCTCTGGGCGGGAAAAACGTCTATTTCTTCCTGACGCCGATGGAGCGGGGACGCCTACAAGTTCTTCCTCTCGCCTATGATGTCCGGCGGCGTGAGTGGTTCGATGTTACGGGCAGCATGGTCCGACACTCGGCTGAGATGGGAGATGAGCCCCTGCCGTGGACGGACCGGCTTTTGACGTTCAATACGGCATGCTTCAGTTGTCACGTCAGCCAGCTCTCAACTTTCTACGACGCAAGTACGGACAGTTACGAGACGGTTTGGGCAGAACCGGGCATCAATTGCGAGTCGTGCCACGGCCCGGCCGAAGAGCACATCGAGGTCTTCAGGGAAGTGCCGGAAGGTGCAAAGCTCGAAGACCCCAAGATCATCAGCGTGAAGGCGTTCAATGTGGAGCAACACAACGCCGCATGCGCCCCGTGCCACGCCAAGATGTTCCCGTTGACGAACACTTTTTTGCCCGGGGATCGATTCTTCGATCATTTTGACCTGACCACGTTGGAGCATCCTGATTTCTACCCGGACGGCCGCGATCTGGGCGAGAACTACACGTACACGTCGTGGCTGAGTAGCGCGTGCATCGGGACCGGGCAGCTCGATTGCCTTCACTGCCACACATCCAGCGGGCGCTACCGCTTCGAGGAAAACGCGAACGAGGCCTGCCTGCCCTGCCATCGGGACAAGGCAGCAGACCCGTCTGCGCACACGCGCCATGCCAACGACAGCGAGGGCAGCCAGTGCGTATCGTGCCACATGCCGACGACGGAATTCGCGCGGATGGAACGTAGCGATCACTCGATGCGAGCTCCGACACCGGCGGCGACTCTCGAGTTCGGCTCACCCAACGCGTGCAACCTCTGCCATAGCGATAGAGATGCGGCTTGGGCGGACCGCCGGGTCCGCGAATGGCACGGACGTAACTCGCAGGCGCCCGCGCTCCAGAGAGCCCGGCTGATCGACCAAGCTCGGCGTGGTGAGTGGTCCGCCCTGCCGGCGATGCTGGACTTCGTGAGGGATGAGAAGGCAAACGATGTCTTCAAGGCCTCGCTACTTCGATTGTTGATCGGCAGTGATGATGAACGGAAGTGGCCGGCGATCATGGAGTCTCTGTCCGATCGCTCGCCGCTGGTTCGGGCAGCCGCGGCACAGTCGTTGAGTGACTACCTGGCGCCGGAGGCCATTCCGTTGCTGCTGCAAGCGACGCGCGACGAGTATCGGTTGGTGCGGGTCAACGCAGCGTCGGCGCTCGCGTCGTTACCCGACGAGTCGGTGGCGGACGAGGCTCGCGAGGGCTTGGATAGAGCGACCGCCGAGTTCGTCGCGTCCAATGAGGTTCGACCCGATCGCTGGGGGTCCCACTTCGCTCTCGGGAATTTCTACATGCGCCGAGGCGAACTGAGCCGAGCCATCGAGGCATACGAGCGAGCACACAGCTTGGACCGACGCATGGTCGCACCGCTGATCAACGCGGCGATTGCCTACGGTCTAATGGGCGAAGAGACCGGGTCAGAGGGGGCACTGTTGAGGGCGTTGGAGGTGGAGCCGGACAACCCGGTAGTGAACATGAACCTCGGGCTTCTGCTTGGGGAGCAGGGGCGGAGCCGCGGGGCCGAAGCGGCCTTTCGGAAGGTGATGGAGGTTGCGCCGGACCCGATCGCTGCGCACAACCTGTGTGTCTTGTTGTCGAGCGATCGCCTGGAGGAGGCGATCGACTGGTGCCGACGCGCCGTCGAACTCGAGCCCGCCGAGCCGGAGTACGCGTACAGCCTTGGGTTCTACCTGGGTCGAAGCGGCGATGTGGAGAGCGCGATCCGGGTTCTTGGAGAGATCACCGACGAGCACCCCGCCTATGCAGACGCCTACTTGCTACTCGGGCAGATCTACAGGTTTCGTAGCAACCCCGACCAGGCCATTTTACTTTACGAGCGTGCTCTATCCCATCCAGAGATCATCGGCGAAGACCGGGCTCGGCTGGAGGCGGAGCTCGATGCCATGAGGGCGGAACAGGGAGGTGCCGGCTGAAGTCGGAAGGCGCCGGCGATGCGGTGTGCGTCGCCGACACCCTGTCCTACTGAAACGCCTCAGGTCGTGACGTTCAGGTCACCCACGATGCGTAGCCGAACCACGTACTGAACATCGAGCTCGTCGCGCCACACGCCGTAGATCTTGTCGCCGATGAAAACGCGCGGGGCGAAGCGCTTCGGCATCGAGACCACGCCGAGGAACCTGCCCTCGGAATCGAAGACATCCCAATCCGGCGCGCCCGAATCCTCGATCAAGTTGTAGCTCTCGAGTTCTTCCTCGCTAAGCTCTGACGGTTTCTGCACGTGCTGCACCCAGATCGTTCCGCTGGGGCCCGAGTTGATGAAGTTGAACGCGGGGAAATTCTCGTTGAAGTTCACCGCGTTCCGCAGCGTGGCCAGTGCTTGGGGTGGCACGCCCGCGTTGGCCCAGGTCCTCTCAAGCCAACCCCTCACGGCGTCTTTGTCGGCATCCGTCACCGGTGCGCTCTCGTGGGGCATCGTTACGATGCGCTCCAGCGACCCGTCGGTCGCGTACAGTCCGAACCGATAAGAATCGTTGACGCCGAACGCGAGCCGAAGATCGTCGGTGACCTCCCAGACCGGCTCGGGCGAATAAAGATTGAACTCCGGAGCGCCGCCGGCGAAACTGAAGGTTTGACCCGATGGGAACGTCTTCACCGTGTCGATGACGGTGCCATCGGACTGCAGAAGTACTACGGCGTCCTGGGGGTCCTCGATCGCGGGTTGGCCCGGAAGCGAGAACGGCCGCACCTGTTCTGCAATCACGCCCCCAGTGGGGGTAGCCTTGAATAGAATCGGGAGTCCCTTCTCGATTTCAATTCGAAAGCTACCTGTGCTGGAGCCGTCCGGTGCGTAAAGGTTCACGCGCTGGTTGGCGAGGTCGGGTACGATGAGCGTGTCGCCCGCACCTACAAAGATGAATCCGGCCTGCTGCAGTTCTCCCGGGCCCGCGCCCCGCTGGCCGATGGTCTGCAAGTACTCGCCCTCGGCGGAGTAGGCCTGGATGTGCTGGGCCTGAGCGTCGACCACGTAGATGCTGCCCTCGGAGTTCACGGCCAGCCAGCCGACCTGTCCGAACTGATACTGAGGGTCACCTTCCAGGGCGCCGATTCGCAGTTCTTCCTCCAAAGTCCAGGCCTCGACGGGTGACCAGACACCCTGGGCCGGATTGGCGACGATGGCCACGCCGGCGCTGTCTGTGACGCTGCCGGACCAGGCGCCATCGCCGCCACCACACGCGGCGAGCGAAAGGGTCAGAGCGGCGAGGCCAGCTATCTTTGAGAGTTTCATCTGTTTCGAGCCTCCGTGCGGATGCAATAAGCGTTAGAGTACCCTAGTCTCAGGGGCTAGTCTGAAATCCGAGGATTGTGCGCAGTTTGCGGCCGGGTCCCTATAGCGGGATACCCGGCAACGCAACCTTTATTCGCGATTTCTGTAGTTCGGGGCGATTTCTGCTCTCACCAACCCTACGTGATTCAGGCCGACATAGATTCCCGTTTCTGGTCACGGTGCTCCGGGCGCCCTATCTTCGACCCTGAACCCGGGCAGGATAGTAGTGAAATAGAGCGGCAATACAATGGCTTGGAGGTGAACGCACGTGGATCCGAACGACAAGAAGACCGCGCTCCGCATGATCCCCTACGGTCTATACGTGTTGACCGGCGAGGCGGAGGACGGCCGGGTGGCGGCGGCCACAGTGAATTGGGTGACCCAGACTTCCTTCGAGCCGCCGCTTGTCGTGGTTGGGGTCAAAGCCGATTCGGGCGCGCACGCGATCATCAAGGAGAGCGGTGCGTTCGCTTTGAACGTCTTGGGGAAGGACCAGCAGGGTACGGCGTATGCGTTCTTCAAGCCGACGGAGCGCGAAGGTGATACGATCGCTGGGGAGGCTTTTCGGAGTGGGAGCAGCGGGGCGCCGATCCTGGAAAGCTGTCCCGCCTTCATCGAGTGTAAGTTGATCGACGTGGTGGGGAAAGGCGACCACTCTATCTTCGTGGGCGAGGTCGTGGACGCAGGTATCCGGGAAGAGCCTGCGGGCCGGCCGGACGATGTCACGCTGGCTCTGCGCGATCTCGGTGACAAAGTGTTTTACGGCGGCTAGTCATGCACAAGACGCGGCTGAGCCTCTTTTACCTCGCGGGCTATTTGCTCATCGGCGGTACCGGGTTCCTGGTCGTCCCACAGACGATGCTCAATTTGTTCCTTTCGAACGGGGACTACAGCGACGTCATGGTGCGATTTGTAGGACTTCTCTTGCTCGCTCTAGGCATTCTTGTCGTTCAAATCATTCGGGTTCGTGCTTTGCCGATCTATCCCGCGACACTGATCGTCAGGACAGTCATCTTGGTCGGCTTGCTCATCTTTTTCGTCGTCTATCGCGACCCGATGATGATGGTTCTGTTTGGAATCGTTGGCATCGGCTTCGCGCTCACACTCACGTGCTTGATGTTGGACCGAAGGAGTGTGTACGACGATCTCGATTTCATGGACGGTGGCCTTTGAGGCCGCGAGTGCGGTTATGAAGACAACTCTTCGGATACGATACCTCGCTCTCTTGGCCCTGGTACTGTGCGCGGGCCCGACATCGGCGCTGGCCAGTGCGCTGACGCGCGCAGGGGGACGCACCCAGAATCAGGAAGAGGGACAGGCGCCGCAGGATACAGCACCGGCCGCGGCCCAACCCATACCTGCCGCGGACATCGCTTTGCGAGCGGAGCAGGCCAACGAGTGGCTACGAGAAGTCAACGGCCAGTTGGCGCCCGACCCGGTGTTGCAGCAACTCGGCGAAGAGCTATCCGACTGGATCGTAGTGGCTCGCCAACTCGCGGAAGAACCGGAGAGCCAGGATCCGGGCGCCCTCTCGGTGCGAGGCCGGGACAACCTGAAGCAGCAGTGGCTGGGCCTGAGGAGCCAGATCGAGCGTTGGCAGGGTCGTCTGGCGGCGCGCTCCCAGCTTCTGAGTGCACTGCGAGACACGCTCGTAACTGAAAGCGCCACCTGGCGGGTGACGGCGGATTCGGCGGAGGTAGGAGAAGCACTCGAGGCGACGCTGAACCAGATCCAGTCGGTGCTGGATGCTCTAGAAGAAACCGAGATCCGACTCCGCGAGCGGCTCGACGGAGTCCTCACTTTGCAGAACCGAGTCACCGACGAATCGATTCAGGTCGCTACAGTCCTTGGCCGTATCGATGCGGCCGAGCAGGCTGCCCGCGAGAGCCTACTGGTCCGCGACTCTCCGGCACTGTGGAACGCACCGGTCTCTCCGAGTGGCGAATCCGTTGCCGCCGAGACGCGGGATGGGCTAAGAGACGACGTGGCAGCGATCGAGCGCTACTTCGCGGGCCACGCAACGTCTGCCATCGCCCACCTGATGTTCTTCCTACTGGTTCTGGGACTGGCTGTCGCGCTGCGTCGGCGGAGTCGCGAGCTGGCCAAGGAAGCGCCGATGCTGGCGGAGTCGGCGCGCATCCTGTCCAGGCCCGTATCGTCGGCGTTGATCGTTTCGCTGCTGCTATGGGAGCAGTTCCACCCGCAGGCGCCCATCGCGCTTTCCGAGCTGGTGGCGTTCATCGCGATCGTACCGATCGCACGCCTTCTGCCGCGATCGGTGCATCGACTGATGGTCGTGATCGGGCTGCTGTTCGTCCTGGAGCTCGTGTACGGGGTCGTTCCCGACCGATCGCTGCTCTCGCGCTTAATTCTGCTGTCGGTTGACGCGACTGCGCTTTCAGCACTCGCTGTGGCGTCGAGGCCCGGGCATGTGTTGGCCTCCATCGACGATAGACGATGGAACCGCCTTTTGCGAGCCGCATCGCATCTGGCGATGCTGATGTTCGGCGTCGCGGCGATCGCCAATCTGCTGGGCAACGTCTCGTTGGCAGAATTGCTAACCGTGGGATTGTCAGGCAGCGCCCTTCTAGCGGTAGCGCTATACGCCGGCGCCCAGGTGTTACAGGCCTTGTTGCGGGTAGCGCTGCGCACGCAGGCCGCCGCGTCTCTGAGATCTGTGCGCATGCACACGGGGCTTCTTTCGCGCCGTGGCGTGGCCCTGATCAATGTTGGGTCGGTCGCGTCATGGCTGTTCTTGACGCTCGGTGCCTTTGGTGTGCTGAATCCGATCGTGGATGGAGTCCTGGCCGTACTGCGCCGTGAGTTCACGGTTGGTTCGCTATCCGTATCGTTCGGAGGCATTCTGACCTTCGTCGCCGCGCTGTGGGCGGCGATGCTGATCTCGCGCTTCATCCGATTCGTGCTGCAGGAGGATGTTCTGCCGCATGTCGACCTTCCTCGTGGTGTGCCGGGCTCGATCTCCAAGTTGATCCACTACATCATCGTCGGCCTGGGGTTCTTTATCGCCCTGGCCGTGGCCGGGATCTCGCTGGACCGTTTCGCGCTGATTGCCGGTGCGTTGGGCGTGGGTATTGGCTTCGGTCTGCAGAATATCGTCAACAACTTCGTCTCCGGCCTGATCCTGATATTCGAACGACCGGTCCAGGTGGGCGACACGGTGGAAGTCGGGACGCTGTTGGGGTCGGTTCAGCGCATCGGAGTGCGTTCGAGCACGGTGCGGACGTTCACCGGCGCGGAGGTCATCGTGCCCAACGCGAACCTGATCTCGAACGAGGTCATCAATTGGACCCTCTCCGACAGGAACCGGCGCTTGGAGGTCGCGGTTGGTGTGAAGTATGGGACGGATCCTCAGCGTGTGCTGGACATACTTGAGAAGGTCGCTGCAGATCATTCCGAGGTGCTGGAGAATCCTCCACCTGTCACTCTGTTTCGCGGTTTCGGGGACAGCTCTCTTGATTTCACCCTTCGTTTCTGGGCGGTGAGGTACGAAGAAGGACTCAAGATCGCCAGCGACATCGCAGTGGCGATCAACAACGCGCTGAAGGAGGCTGGGATCGAGATCCCCTTCCCACAGCGGGACCTTCACTTGCGTTCTGTGGATCCGGAAGCGGGCAAACTCCTGCGCGATGGTTAGCCGGGCGTGCCGGTGTGCTCGTACGGCTCTGTTAGACAACGGGGTTATGTATCAGTAGATTTCGGCCACATAGACGAAGCCGAGAGAGAAAGACACGAGCCGAGTCCGGAAATCTGCTGAGCCATGGAAGTATTTGGTACAAAAAGACTTAGGGGACTTGCCCTTAGTTTTCAACCTCCCTCGAGGCCCCTCCCCGAGGAGGAGCGCCCAGGGATCTTCGCGCCACCCAACCGCGCATAACTCACACACCGCTTGGAATGCCCGCGGCCGAGGGGTCGTCGGTCTCCGAACACCGACGTTCCCGCTCAAACGCCCCACGTTGACGGATGCGAGATCCGGAGCAGGACGGTCGAGCGGCAGCCAAGCGGCGTGGTTCATTCGAATAGGCTGAGCACGTGACCGTGCGAGTTGTGAACCCGAGTGGAGAGGAATGATGAGCGAGATTACGGTTTCTTCCGATAGAGTATTTCCGATTCTGGAGAGCAATATCCTGGTCGATGGCTTTCATATCGTGATCGACCTGCAAAAGTCGCATGGCCCGGTGATAGTGGATGCGTTGGAGGGCAAGGAGTATCTGGACTGCTACGGATACTTCGCCACGCTGCCGATCGGCCACAACCACCCGAAGCTTGGCGACGAGGGCTTCCTGCGCTCGCTGATGACCGCGGCGCTGGCCAACCCTGCCAATAGCGACGTCTACTCGCGTGAGTTCGCCGCGTTCGTGGAGACATTCCGCAAGCACGCCGTGCCGGACCAGTTCGAGCATCTGTTCTTCATCGCCGGCGGCGCCCTGGCTGTAGAGAACGCCATGAAGGCCGCGTTCGACTGGAAGGCGCAGAAGAACCGAGGCAAGGGGATCGAGGGTGGTGGCGACAAGATCATGCACTTCGTCGACGCGTTCCACGGACGGAGCGGGTACACGCTTTCTGTCACCAACACGGATCCAGTGAAGATCGCGGACTTCCCCAAATTCGACTGGCCGCGTATTTCGAACCCGACGGTAAGCTTTCCTGTGGACGAGGAGGAGGCGGCGGCTGTTGAGGCTGCAGCATGCCGGGAGATCGAGGAGGCCTTCGCAGAGGATCCGCACGGGATCGCGGCGATCCTCATCGAGCCGATCCAGGGTGAGGGCGGCGACAACCACTTCCGGCCCGAGTTTTTCCGGAAGCTGAGGGCGTACGCCGACGAGTACGATGCCCTGTTGATCTTCGACGAAGTCCAGACGGGGATGGGTGCGACCGGCACTATGTGGGCTTTTCAACAACTCGAGGTCGTTCCGGACATCGTTGCCTTCGGCAAGAAGACGCAAGTCTGCGGCGTCATGAGTACCGGACGGATCGATGAGGTCGAGACGAACGTTTTCCGGCTCTCGGGTCGGATCAACTCGACCTGGGGCGGAAACCTCGTCGATATGATACGTTGTGCACGCTACCTGGAGATCATGGAAGAGGACGACCTGGTTCAGAACGCCAACAGAGTCGGCTGCCTGTTCAAGCAGGGGTTGGGGAACCTGGCGGCGGAGTTTCCCGTGATCAGCAACGTGCGGGGTCGCGGTCTGATGCTCGCGTTCGATTTTCCCGACGGCGAATTGCGCGATCGCGTGCGCCAGGAGTGCTGGGACAAGGGACTGGCGACGCTGACCTGCGGGCCGAGGTCCCTTCGCTTCCGACCGCCGTTGATCTTTAGCGAGGCGGATGTGGAGGAGTCGTTGGAGACGTTGAGGAGCGTGCTCGCCCAGAGCGCTTGAGAATAGGGACTCCGAAATACAAGGAGTGTACATCATGATCCGGCGCAGCCTACTCGCGATGCTGGCGGTATTGATCGGCGCCTCCACCGCTGCAGCGCAGGGCTTCGAGGCTCTGCTCGACGCCGAACGTCGAGACCTGCTCCACGAGGCGTTGAGCGGCGAGCTGGCGAAGGAGCACGTGATTCAGATCACGCGGCATCATCGTATCCAGGGTTCTCGCGGCTATCGAGACGCAGCCCAGTACGTACTCGCCCAGTTGCGCGAGTACGGCTACGACGAGAGCGAGGCTTGGATCGAATCGTTCCCATCCGACGGGAAGATCGTCTACCAGACGTGGCAGTCTCCGTCGGGTTGGGATATCGATGCGGCGGAGCTGAGGATGGTGGAACCCTACGACGAGCGAATCGTCGGGTATCCCGAAATCGCCATGAGCCTGATCACCTATTCGAACCCCGGCGATGTCACCGCCGAGCTGGTCTGGGTAGGGGCCGGGACCAGCGATGCGGACTATGAGGGCAAAGACGTCGCGGGCAAGTTCGTGCTGGCGACCGGTTACGGCGGTTCGGTACACCGTCTTGCCGTCATCAAGTACGGCGCAGCGGCGGTGGTCTGCTACCTGGACGACTACCGGGCCGCGGAGTACCCGGACATGCTGCAGTACACCGGGATGTGGCCGCTGACCGAGGAACTGGAGCACGTCACCTTTGGATTCAACTTGACGAACCGGCAAGGCGAGAAGCTGCGCGAGATGTTGGAGTCGGGCGAGCGGGTGGTGCTGCACGGCAGCGCCTCGGGTATCGGTCTCGAGTCGTACTTCATGGACGTGCCGGTCGCTATTATCGAGGGCTCTGAGAAGCCGGAAGAGGAACTGATATTCGCCGCACACCTCGACCATCCCAAGGAGTCGGCGAACGACAACGCCAGCGGTTCGGCCGCGATGCTGGACATCGCGACGACACTGAAGACGCTGGTCGACCAAGGCCGCCTGCCGCGCCCGAAGCGGACGATGCGCTTCATCTGGATCCCGGAGTGGAACGGGACGATGGCGTATATCGATGAGCACCCCGAGATGGTGGGGCCAGCCCTCGGTGGCAGCCACCTGGCCAACATCAATCTCGACATGGTAGGCGAAGACCTCGAGTTGCTCCACTCGCGTATGTACATCACGCGGACGCCGTCATCGATTCCATCGGCGCTTAACGACGTGGTGGAGAACATGACCGAGATGGTGTCGCGTATGAGCATCCGCACGCCGCGCGGCAGCCTGTCAGAGTTGAATTACCAGATCACACCGTACAGCGGTGGCAGCGATCACATGATGTTCATCGATCGCAAGATCCCGGGCATGATGATCGGGCATAGCGACTACACGCATCACACGTCGGAAGACACGCCCGACAAGGTAGATCCGGTAGAGCTCGAGCGCAGCGAGATCATCGCCACGGCGGCGTTGCTATATCTGTCGGACCTGACGGAACAGGAAGCCGTAGATCTGGTTTACCTGGTAGGCGCCAACTCCTCGAATCGACTGGGTGAATCGGCGCTTCGCGGACTGCGAACGATGCGCGAACTGCCCGATTTCATCGGCCCTTACCAGGCCTTCTTCGAGGCCCGCAACATCGTCGTGCGGACGACCGAGGTCGAGAAGGTGGCGGTAAGCTCTGTACTCCAATTCAACAATGGGCCGATGGTCCAGTCGGCGGTGAGGTCGGTACACGATCAGATCGAGAAGGATCAGAACGACCTGATAAAATCTCTGCGCGAGCAGGCGAACCTGCCGCTGCGCGGAGTTTCGGCGGCGGAACGGACGGAGCCGGAGGACCGCAGAGTGCCCGTGCGACTGACCCGCGGTCCGTTGGATTTCGACCTACCGGCCAGCAAGTTGTCGGACGAGGCGGCGGCGTGGTATTCGTCGGGCGATTTCCGACTCTCGGGAAGCGCGCGGTTCGAGCTCGTTAACTTCATCGATGGCAAACGCACGGTGACGCAAATCCGTGACGCTCTGGCAGCGGAATTCGGTCCCGTCACCATCGAGACGGTGGGCCGTTACCTGGATGACCTGGTCACTGTTGGTGTGGTAGAGTGGAAATAGAGGCACAGAAGATAAACTGCGGAAGGAGAACAATGATGCGTTGGACCAATTCGCTGTTGGCCGCCTGTCTCGGCCTGGCCGTCGCCGCATGCGCGACGGAATCCGAGCCGGTGGCGTTCGTCGAGACGCTGGGCGACGATACCGTGTCCGTCGAAGTGTATTCGCGGACGGCCGATGGGTTCGAGGGCAAGTTGTTGATCCGGTCTCCCATGACCCAGGTCGCTAACTACTCAGCGACGCTGACACCGGACGGCAAAGTCTCGACGATGAACATCGAGTGGACGACACCGCCCGAGAACCCGGATGGGCATCCACCGATGGCTTTCAGCATCGCAATAGAGGGTGATAGCGCTACGGTGGACCAGACCGGCCCCAACCAGGGTTCGACCCGGATAGCCGCACCGGATGGGACGATCCCGACGGCTGGGAAGACGCCGATGTCGTATGCCGTGCTCGAGCAGGCGGTCAGGCAAGCGGTCGCGGCCGGTGGTGACGAATACCCGGTTCACTTCATCGTACCGGCGCGTGGGCGAATTTCCCCCAACGCCATCAAACGCGTGGCCGACGATGTGATCAGCTTCGACTTTTTCGGCAGTCCTTTCTATGCGCAGATCACGCCCGAGGGCCAACTCCTGCACCGGTCGGGCGAGCACACCACGATGAAGGTCGTGGGCCAGCGTGCATCGGATATCGACTTCGACATGTTGGCTGCCGACTACGCGGCCCGGGATGCCCGCGGCGAAGGAATGGGCCCGGCATCGCCGCAGGCCACCGTTCAGGTGGAAGCAGGCGGAGCGAACCTGGAAGTCGTGTATAGCCGACCCGCCAAGCGGGGTCGCGAGATATGGGGCGGTCTGGTGCCTTGGGCCGAGGTCTGGCGAACGGGTGCGAACTCGGCCACGTCGTTCACGACGGATCGCGACCTGGTCATCGGTGGCGCCGCCGTACCCGCTGGGTCGTACACGCTGTGGAGCGTCTTCACGGAGGAGTCGGCCCAGCTGATCATCAACAAGCAGACCGGACAGTGGGGAACGCAGTACGATGCAGAGCAGGACCTGGTTCGCGTCGATCTCGAGAAGCAGGATCTGCCGCACCCGGTGGAACGGTTCACCATCGGGATCGAGTCTACGGACGATGGAGCGATGTTGGGGCTGACCTGGGACACCGTCCGCTATCTCGTCCCCATCGAGGTTAGCTAGAGTCTGCATGACCGGGCGCGTCAGCTACGCGCGCATCTACGAGGTGGTAAAGTCCATCCCTGAAGGCCGCGTCGCGACCTACGGACAGGTCGCGGCGCTGGCCGGTATCCCCGGCCACGCTCGCCAGGTCGGGTATGCCTTGAATGCGCTCTCCGACGAGAGCGGTGTTCCGTGGCAACGAGTGATCAACGCTCGAGGCGAAATCAGCAAGCGCATGGATCCGCAGTACGAGTGGATTCAGAAAACGCTACTGGAAGAGGAAGGTGTGGAGTTCGACTCGCGAGGTCGGGTTTCGCTCTCCGAGTATCGCTGGCAGCCGGATGGAGACGACGGAGCCGACTCGGGCGATGAATGAGGTCCCGCATCTCCAGTCCGTAGTAACCGCTGCTGGCGCACCGGCGCCTTTCCCCGTCGAAGCGGTCGTCTACGAGGACGACACACAGATGGTGCTGGGTTCCGACCCGTTGGTGCGAGAGGTGAGCGTCCCGGCGTCGGACCTCATCGCGGATATTGCGGGCGCCAAGCCGCAGCCGCCGGGAACGGTCGTGGTGAGAGAAGGGCCGCCGCTCCGTTTCCACGCCATCGTTCACGACTTGCAACGCGAGCCCTCGTGGCGCGAGGAGTGGATATCTTCGGCACTCGCCGGCGTGTTCGATGAGGCCAACGCTCTCGACGTGGGCTCTCTCGCGCTTCCCGTGCTTGGGAGCTTGTATGGACAACTCGATCCGCAGCGCTTCTGCCAGCTGCTGGACCTCGAGCTAAAGCGGGTCTTTTCGAGCTCTGTAGAGAGGATCTGGTTGGTGGTCGTTGGTGATGCCGAGGCCGTTCAGGATCGGCTGAACCACCTCGGCTGGGGCTAAGGCGACGCGGCGCTCTCGCGCGAGACTCCGCCCCTAGCGCGTGGCGGCCAAGTCTGTTACTTGGTGGGCATGAGCCTCCTACATCTCTTCCGAACACCCGGGCTGTCGGCAGCACGGAAGGATGCGCTCCTCCAGACGGCTCGGCAGCGCGTCTCTCCTGATATCAAGGGAATCGAATCCGAATACTGCTTCAACATAGATTCCGGCGGCGAACTGACGGCGGACGAATTGGGAATTCTCAGTTGGCTGCTGCGGGAGACCTTCGAGCCGGGCCAGTTCGGGCCGGAGAGCTTCTTGGTTCCCGATGGCCTGGTCCTCGAGGTGGGTCCGAGGATGAACTTCGGTACCGCCTGGTCGACCAACGCCGTCTCGATCTGTCACGCTTGCGGGCTGGAGCGGATGCGCCGGATCGAGCGGTCGAGGCGCTTTCGACTCGACACGGCGGCTCCGTTGAGCGAAGAGCAGCGTGGGGCCTTCCTCGCTTTGGTCCACGACCGGATGACCGAGTGCCCGTACCCGGAGTCGCTGAACAGCTTCGAGACGGGAGTCGAGCCCGAGGCGACCTTCCACGTACCCATCATGCAGGAGGGTCGAGCCGCCCTGGAGCGGATCAACCGGGAGATGGGGCTCGCGTTCGACGATTGGGACCTCGACTACTACACGGGCTTATTTAGAGACAAGGTTGGACGCGATCCCACGAACGTCGAGTGCTTCGACATCGCGCAGTCGAATAGCGAGCACTCGCGGCACTGGTTCTTTAAAGGGCGACTAATCATCGATGGCCAGGAGATACCGAAACATCTGATCGCCCTGATACAGGAAACATTGAAGGCGAACCCGAACAACAGTGTCATCGCCTTCGAGGACAACTCGAGTGCGATTCGGGGCTATCCAATCTCGACCATTCTGCCGTCGTGCCCCGGCGAACCCTCGCCGCTCATCGCGTCGAACCTGGACTATCACATCATCTTCACCGCCGAGACCCACAACTTCCCCAGCGGCGTTGCACCGTTCCCAGGCGCCGAGACGGGAACGGGTGGTCGCCTTCGTGACGTGCACGCCGCAGGTAGGGGCTCGCTCTACGTGGCCGGCACCGCAGCCTACTGCGTTGGCAATCTCCACATCCCGGGCTACGAGCTGCCTTGGGAAGACCCGGGATTCGAGTATCCCGGCAACCTGGCGACTCCTCTGGAGATCGAGATCGAGGCGAGCAACGGCGCCTCGGATTACGGCAACAAGTTTGGCGAGCCGGTCATCCAGGGCTATACGCGTTCGTTTGGCCTGCGGCTCCCCAACGGTGAGCGCCGTGAGTGGATAAAGCCGATCATGTTCAGTGGCGGAATCGGCCAGATCGATGCACGGCACACCAAGAAGGAGAGCCCTGAGACGGACATGCTGGTGGTGAAGGTCGGTGGTCCCGCATACCGCATCGGGATGGGCGGTGGCGCCGCCTCCAGCATGGTCCAGGGTGAGAACGTAGCGGAACTCGACTTCAACGCGGTTCAGCGTGGCGACGCCGAGATGGAGCAGAAGCTGAACCGAGTGATTCGGGCCTGTGTCGAGCTGGGCGATCGTAACCCGATCGTCAGCATCCACGACCAGGGGGCCGGCGGCAACTGCAATGTCCTGAAGGAAATCGTCGATCCGGCCGGGGCGCGGATCGACATCCGCGAGGTCCCGCTGGGTGACGACACGCTCTCGGTCTTGGAAATCTGGGGCGCCGAGTATCAGGAAAACGACGCCCTGTTGCTCAGGCCGGAGCAGGCGGACCTTTTCCGCGCGTTCTGCGAACGGGAGAAGGTTCCGTTTGCGTACGTCGGGCGCGTGACCGGCGACGGCAAAGTCGTGGTGGTCGACAGTGAAGATGAATCGACGCCGGTCAACCTTGACCTCGAGGACGTTTTGGGGGACATGCCACAGAAGACTTTCGAGTTGGAGCGTGTAGCCCCGAAGCTCGAGCCGCTGATGTTGCCCGAACAGCTGAGCGTGAGGGATGGCCTCGAGCGCGTGCTTCGGCTTCTTTCCGTGGGATCGAAGCGTTTCCTCACCACCAAGGTCGACCGGAGCGTGACGGGTCTGGTGGCCCGCCAACAGTGTGTGGGTCCTCTCCAGGTTACGGCGGCTGACGTTGCGGTGATCGCGCAGAGTCACTTCGGTACCACGGGCGCCGCCACCGCCATCGGCGAGCAGCCCATCAAGGGGTTGGTGGACATGGGCGCCATGGCGCGATTGAGCGTGGGCGAGGCGCTGACCAACCTCGTCTGGGCGCGTGTGAGTGCTCTCGAGGATGTGCGCTGTTCTGGAAACTGGATGTGGGCGGCCAAGCTTCCCGGCGAGGGAGCCGCGCTTTACGACGCCGCAGTGGCGATGAGCGAAATGATGGTCGAGTTGGGAATTGCGGTGGACGGGGGGAAAGACAGCATCTCGATGGCGGCTCGGGCTCCGGACGGAACGGGCCACGACGAAACCGTGAAAGCTCCCGGCTCGCTGGTCGTCTCGGCCTACGTTACCTGCCCGGACATCACGAAGACGGTAACACCTGATCTGAAGTTGCCTGGAAGAGGTCGGCTTCTGTATATCGATCTCGGCAGCGGTCGGCATCGGCTGGGAGGCTCGGCGCTGGCCCAGGTGTTCGAGCAGGTCGGTGACGAGTGTCCCGATGTCGAGAACGCGGATGCACTGAAGCGAGCATTCAATACCGTCCAGAGTCTTATCGAGGCGCGTGTAGTCTCTGCCGGTCACGACCGCAGCGATGGCGGCCTCATCACCACGTTGCTCGAGATGGCGTTCGCCGGAAACTGCGGTATCGACGTCTCAATCGATGATCTGGCGGTCAACGGTGCAGCCCGATTCTTATTCTCGGAAGAGTTGGGTCTCGTTATAGAGGTCGATGCAGACGATCAGGCCGAGGTCATCGATGCGTTCGGGCAGGCCGGTGTACTATGTGAGCCCATCGGCGTGACGACCGAAGACACTCGTGTCACGGTTCGCTACAACGGCGACGTGGCGCTCGAGGGTGATGTACGCGACTTCAGGGACATTTGGGAGGAGACCGGTTTCCAACTCGATCGGTTGCAGGCCAGTCCGGCGTGTGTGGAGCAGGAACGATCGGGTCTGCATTATCGCACGGGTCTCCGCTTCCAGATACCGTATGAACCGGCCCCGACTCCAGTCGAGATCCTCGAGCGAAGCGACAAGATCCCTGTAGCGATTCTTCGTGAGGAAGGTAGCAACGGCGACCGCGAGATGACGTCGGCATTCTTTGCGGCGGGCCTCGAGCCCTGGGATGTCGTCATGTCGGACCTGCTGAGCGGCCAAATCGACCTGCGGCGTTTCCGCGGCATCGTCGCCGTGGGCGGCTTCAGCTATGCCGACGTGCTCGATTCGGCGAAGGGTTGGGCGGGAACGATCCGCTTCAACGAGAGCCTCTGGCAGCAGTTCCAGGAGTTCTACGAGCGGCCCGACACCTTCAGTCTCGGCGTCTGCAACGGCTGCCAGCTTCTCGCTTTGCTCGGCTGGGTGCCGTGGCAGGGGATCCCCGACGAGCAGCAGCCGCGGTTCATCCAGAACGCGTCGGGCCGATTCGAATCCCGGTTCGCGGCCGTGCAGATCCAGAAGAGTCCGGCGATCATGCTGTCGGGGATGGAGGGTGCGACGCTGGGTATCTGGGTCGCCCACGGTGAGGGTCGAGCCTTCTTCCCGAAGGCTAGCGTTCTCGAACGGATCGAGAATGAAGGACTGGCTCCGGTACGTTTCGTCGACGATGGCAACCGCATCACCGAAACGTACCCGTGCAATCCAAACGGGTCGTCGCACGGAATAGCCGGCCTCTGCTCGCCCGACGGCCGCCACCTGGTGATGATGCCGCACCCCGAGCGCGCGTTCCTGAAGTGGCAGTGGGGTTGGATGCCGGAGGACATGAAACGCGGGCTGGCAGCGTCGCCGTGGCTGAAGATGTTCCAGAACGCAAGGGAATGGGCGGAGGGGCGGTAGGCCGTGCGGCGGCCCGCGGTAAGGCTGAAACTTCGACGCGAGTGTTGCCGTAGAGGTGGAAACCTCGCAGGGACGGACGACGAGCTGACTGCAAATCCTTGCCGGCGGGGAACGTATGTTGTAGCTTGGTCACCTTGAAGGACCGGTATGACGTAACAAAAGGGGCAACTCCCTGATGCAAGAAATTTTCACGAATCCAACCGTACCCCAGCGCCGGGTCTGGCATGACATCGGTGCGCGCTTGGGGATTGGTATGTCCATGAGCATCTGCGATGCGATGGATTTCACCGATTCGCAGGCAGAGGGAGGGGAGCCCTAGAAGCAACGGATAACATCTGAAGTGATCCGGCCTTCCGGGGTTCCTCGAGACACCCGGGAAGGCCGTTTTGTTTGCCACAGGCAACGCTTTGAGGATCACGACAGATGATAGACCGCCAGCGAACCACCGAACACGACATCATAAGCCGATATACCGACCAGCCCGAACGGCTAGTCTCCGATTTGCGTTCGCAGATCGAGGCTGCCTGGGGTGATCGGCCGGTACAGCTGTATGCCCTGGCCGATCTCGACGCGTCGATGAAGTTGGCCGAATCGTGGGTCGCCCTCGGTCCCCAACACGTTGCGGTCGCACGTCCTCACGAGGACAGTGGCGACTGGGACGTCCTCAGCATCGAGCGGTCGCGGATCCGCGCGGTGCGCGAGACGCCGGGCCTGAGCGGTAGCACGCTGTCGCTGCTGGGAGCGCCGGGCGATCCGGCGCTGGCCGTGGTGCGGTTCACGAACCGGCAACGCCGGGCGTTCGAGAACATCAAGTTCGTGCTCGAGCAGCAGCTG
>JBDHGH010000038.1:0-23952 GCA_039589995.1 Gemmatimonadota bacterium
GGCGCACGCGCACCACCGCGATGTCATTCACCGCGATATCAAGCCGGGCAACATTCTCCTACAGGACGGGCAGGCGGTCGTGGCGGATTTCGGGATCGCGCTGGCTGTTACCTCAGCCGGGGGGGATCGCGTTACCGAAACCGGGTTGTCGCTGGGCACGCCGGAATACATGAGTCCCGAACAGGCAACGGCGGATCGACAAGTCGACGCCCGCAGCGACGTCTACTCATTGGGCGCGGTGATCTACGAAATGCTGGTCGGCGAGCCGCCACACACCGGACCCACTGTCCAAGCGGTGGTGACGAAGGTCGTGACCGAGGAGACCGTACCCGCTGCTGTACGAAGGCCAACGGTGCCAGCCAACGTCGACGCCGCGCTCGCCCAAGCGCTGGCGAAGTTGCCGGCAGATCGGTTCGCGACAGCGGAACAGTTCGCGGAGGCGCTGGCGGATCGCGGCTTCGCCTTACTCCAATCGTCCGCACCTTCACACACCACCAGTGTCCGAACATGGCTTACCTCACGATCGATTGTCCTCGTCAGTACCTTCGTCGTCGTCGCCGGGGGCTTGGGCTGGCTACTTGGCCGATGGCCCGCCGGTAAGGCGGAACAAGGAGATCCCGCGGCGTCTCCCGTACTTCGCTTCACAATCGACCTGCCAGCAGGCGATACTTTGGCCGGAGGCGGGCCCTCGGTCGTGATCTCCCCCGACGGAAGCCTCCTCGTCTGGGCTGCTGTGAGAGACGGAACGCGCCAGCTGTTTCGCCGCGACCTCACGGGTCTCGAAGTCGAGCCGATCCCGGGCACCGAAGACGCGACCGCTCCGTTCTTCTCCCCAACCGGTGAGTGGATCGGCTTCTTCGCCGGAGGCAGGCTCAAGAAGGTCGCCGCGGCAGGAGGATCCCCGGGCGACATCTCTGCGGCCCCGGTCGGGGCAGCCAGCTGGGGAGCGGACGACAATGTCGTAATCGGGCCCCGGGTATTTGATCGTCTGAGGCGAGGGCTGTGGCGCGTGCCCGCCGCCGGCGGCCGCGTGGAACAGTTGAATGACGAGCGGAGCATGTGGCCCCAGCACAGCCCGGAAGGCGGCGACCCGCTGTTCTATACCTCGCGCAGCAGTGAGGGCGAGTGGCAAGTGTCACTGTTCGAGGGTCGTTCCGGTGAGAACCGAGCGCTCGTAGAAGGCGGTGCACAGGGCCGCTTCGTCCCAACGGGGCACCTTGTCTACGCGTGGAACGGGAGTCTGCTGGCTGCCAGCTTCAATCTGGGCGCGCGCGAACGGACAGGTCCGCCAGCACCTGTCGTCGATGGCGTGTGGACCGACGATTCAGGCGCTGCTCATTTTAGTGTTTCGCGGAATGGGCGTTTGGTCTACGCCCCAGGAGAAGTGCTTCAGTTCCCGGAGAGGAAGTTGGTTTGGGTGGATCGCAGCGGTGCGGTGGCTCCGCTACCGCTGCCGGCGGGGGTATACAGTGGACAGCGGGTGTCGCCGGACGGCGAGAAAGTCGTTCTCCAAATCGCCGATTTGACGTCGCAGCTGTGGACATTCGATGTTGAGCGACCGGTCCTGCGGAAATTGACCGACGGCTCCGCAACCGAGTACTGGCCGACCTGGGACCCGACAAGCCGATTCGTAGGGCACAACTCGGACCGCCACGGCGGTCCCCTCGCTCTGTATGTAACGCCTGCGGACGGCAGCGGTCCGGCCAAGCAGGTGAGCGAACGAGAGAGCGGGGCGCAGACTGCAACCTCCTGGCGGAGGGACGGACGTGCCTTAGCCTTCCAGACCTACGAAAACCCGGGAACGTGGGGGGATATTTGGGTTCTATCCTTCGACGACAGCATACCTCGCCCATTCCTGCAGTCGCCCGCGACGGAGTTCATGGGGCAGTTCTCCCCAGACGGGAATTGGATGGCCTATGTCTCCGATGCGTCAGGCCGCTGGGAAGTCTACGTGCAGCCGTACCCGGGTCCCGGCGGCGTGGTGCGTGTGTCGCTTAACGGTGGCACAGAGCCGATGTGGGCCCCGTCGGGGCAGGAGTTGTTCTACCGAGATCTCTCGGGGCGCCGTGTATACTCTGTTTCCGTTGATACCGATACCGACATACGCTTCAGCATGCCAACCCAGTTGTTCGAAGGTGAGTTCCGGTCAGGAGGCCGCTTCGGTCGCAGCTACGATGTGACACCCGATGGCCAACGTTTCCTCATGCTCGAGCAGCCTCCCCTTCCTCCCAAGCCCACGCAGTTGATCGTCGTCGACGGTTGGTACCACGAACTTGAACGGAAGTTCGAATAACGATGACCCAGGCTGTACGTGCCCCTCTGGGCTGCTGAGCCCGCAATCCGACACGTTGACCGCTCTGAACACCATCGAGACCTGACCTCGCTAGCTCGGACTTGACCGGGAGTGGTTCCCGGGGCCCTATTTACGGTTCGCTGGAATCCCCCACGGCACCTGGGGGAATGAGGAACGGGAGAACAACGAGGCCCCAACCATGCACGACATACCCGAGGCCCTAGTCCAGGCCTTGGCCGACCGCTACCAGCTCGAGCGCGAGCTGGGTCAGGGCGGTATGGCCACCGTCTATCTCGCCCAAGATCTCAAGCACGACCGCAAGGTCGCCGTCAAAGTTCTGCGCCCCGAGTTGGCCGCGGTCATCGGCGCCGAGCGTTTCCTGAACGAGATCAAGGTCACCGCCAACCTTCAGCACCCGCATATCCTGCCGCTCCACGACTCCGGCGAGGCAGACAGCTTCCTCTACTACGTCATGCCGTTCGTCGAGGGCGAGACGCTGCGTGAGAAGCTGGACCGCGAGAAGGAGTTGGGCATCGACGAAGCGCTGGACATCACGCGAGCCGTGGCCGGCGCCCTCGACTACGCGCACCGAAACGAAGTCATCCATCGTGATATCAAGCCCGCCAACATCCTGCTGCATGATGGCCAGGCGCTGGTGGCCGACTTCGGCATCGCCCTCGCCGTCAGCGCCGCTAGCGGTGCGCGCCTGACCGAGACAGGGCTGTCGGTGGGAACGCCACACTACATGAGCCCCGAGCAAGCGATGGGCGACCGCGAACTGGACGCACGGAGCGACCTGTACTCGCTGGGTTGCATGCTGTACGAGATGCTGGCGGGCGAACCGCCGTATACCGGCCCCACGGCCCAGGCGATCATCGCAAAGGTGGTCACCGGCGAGCCCAAACCCGTAACGGCGAGCAGAAAGACCGTTCCGCCTCACATAGATGCGGCGATCAACCAAGCTATCGCCAAGCTTCCCGCCGATCGTTTCAGCAGCGCGTCCGAGTTCGCGGAGGCGCTCACCAAGCCCGGTTACGTCTCCACGTTCACCGGCGCAGGCGCGGCGGCAACGGCAGCGGGATTGGCATCCAAGCGCTCATCGTTTTGGGCTGGGGCCGCCGCGGTGGCCGCCGCCGCGTTGGTCATCGGGGTCTTCAGCGGCTGGTGGCTGCGCCCGGAACCAGAGAAGAAGGTCGCCCGCTTCACCATCCAGCTACCCGAGGGCCAGGACATTGGTAACCGGTTTGGCACGACCTCGGTACTCTCACCGGATGGTCGGAACCTCGTCTACATCGGTCCCGGCGAAGGCGGGATCCCCCAGCTCTGGCTTCGACCCATCGACCAGCTCGAGGGTGCGCCGATTCCGGGCACCATCGGGGCTTACTCGCCCTTCATCTCGCCGGATGGGCAGTCCGTCGCCTTCTTGGCTTTACCACCGAGTCTCAGGGTCGTGTCCCTCGCCGGCGGGCCGCCGCTGACGCTGACGGACTCGGCAACTCCCGTCGGTGGCGCTTGGGGTGCGGATGGGATGCTCTACTTCACCCATGACCGCACCGACGGCATAGCGCGTGTCCCGGAGAGTGGCGGGGATGTGGAGGTCCTCACAGTCCCGGACACGACCGGAGGGATCAACCAACATCGCTGGGTCGACGCGCTGCCCAATGGAAAGGGGGCGCTCTTCGCCCGATGGACCGGCGTTCCCGAAGATGTGGACATCAATGTGGTCTCATACGAATCCGGTGAAATCCGGAGCCTGCTTCGCGGCGTTTACGCACTCTATGCGCCCACGGGGCACATCGTTTACGCGCGATCCGACGGAGCGCTGCTCGCCGCACCGTTCGATCAGGGGAAGCTCGAACTGATCGGCCCCTCCACACCGCTCTTGGAGGGGATCGTGGTGAAGCAGGGAGCCGCAGCGGAATTCACGATCTCGAACGATGGCTCGCTGCTGTACCAGTCCGGCGAGCGACCCACCGAACAACTCGTCTGGATCGAGCGGGACGGTGCCGAGAGGCCCCTCGACCCCACGCTGGAATTGGACTTCGAGTACGTCGTCCTTTCCCCGGATGGGACGAGGCTGGCCCTCAGCTATGAGGATGACGATGGCCAGGATGTTTGGATCTATGACCTAGCGCAACGAACGCTGTCGCGTTTGACCTTCGAGGGCAACCTTAACCAGCGACCCGAGTGGACGCCGGATGGCACGCACGTAACGTTCATGTCTGATCGATCCGGCGAGCGGGCTTTGCATTCCAAGCCAGCCGATGGGAGCGGCCCAGCCGAGGTGACCGTGCCCGCGACGGGACGCCCGGTTCAGGAAGCGGAGTGGTCGCGGGATGGCCGGTTCCTCGTCTTCCGCGAAGGGCCTGGGGGGGCCACGAGTCGCGATTTGCTCTATATCGAGCCGGGCGTCGATAGCACGCCCAAGACGTTTCTCGCCTCGGAATTTGACGAGCTCGCGCCGGCGCTGTCGCCCGACGGTCGCTGGCTGGCCTACACCTCGAACGAGTCGGGGCGCGACGAAATCTACGTTCGACCATTTCCCGGCCCCGGCGGCCGCTGGCAAATCTCCACCGACGGCGGTCAGGAACCGCTGTGGGCCCACAGCGGCGGCGAAATCTTCTTTATCGACGGCCAAAGCAACATGGTCGCAGCGGAAGTCAGCCTGAATCCGACTTTTTCGGTCGGCCAACGACAGGTGCTATTCTCGGCCGCAGAGTACGAGCGGGATCGCAATCACGTCACCTTCGACGTCACGCCCGACGGACAGACCTTCCTGATGATCAAGCAGATCGGGGGCTCCCGAGACGTCGTGGTTGTTCTGAACTGGTTCGAAGAGATGCTGGAACGCGTCGGGCAATAGCGGCCGAAAACGTGTAGCCCTCCCCTGGGCAGGGGCTTATCTTAGCCCCTGCCTCAACCCCGCTAGAACAACCCTAGTTGAAGGAAGGGACCGAAATGTCTCTGGAGAAGACCCTCGAGGACAATCGACAGGCCTACGTTGATGAGCTCGTCGATTTTCTGAAGATCCCCAGCGTCAGCGCCCGCTCGGAGCACAAGGGCGACATGATGGAGTGCGCTGAGTGGCTTAAAGCGAAGCTGACAGGCCAGGGCATGACGGCCGAGATCATCCCGACGGCCGGTCACCCCATCGTCTATGCCGAACTCATGACGGCGGGCCAGGACGCGGCTACGATCCTCGTCTACGGCCACTACGACGTACAACCAGTCGAGCCCCTCGACGAGTGGAAGACGCCGCCCTTCGAGGCCTCGATCCGCGACGGCAACATCTACGCACGCGGCACGGCCGATGACAAAGGTCAGGTCCACCTGCACATGAAGGCACTCGAGGCCTATCGTTCGACCAAAGGTGACCCGCCCGTCAACATCAAGTTCATTTTCGAAGGCGAAGAGGAAGTCGGAAGCGCGAATCTCGAGACCTTCGTCAAAGAAAACGTCGAAAAGCTGGCCTGCGACGTGGCGATTATCTCGGATACACCGATGCTGGCGCCAGACCTGCCCGCGGTGACGGTGGGCTTGCGGGGCATGGTCTACTCGGAAGTCCGCCTCGAGGGGCCCAGTCAAGATCTGCACTCGGGCCAGTACGGCGGCGGCGTGGAGAACCCAGCCAACGCTCTGGCGAAGATCATAACGCAACTGAAGGGCGACGACGGTCGTGTTACGGTCCCCGGGTTCTACGACGCCGTAGAGGAAATAAGCCCTGTCGAAAAGAAGGGCCTCGCCGATCTGCCCATCACAGAGGACGATTTCAAGAACGAGGCGGGGGTCTCGGCGACCGGTGGAGGTGAGGACGGCATCCACTGGCTCGAACGCATCTGGGCCCGTCCCACTTTGGACGTCAACGGATTCCTTTCCGGCTACACCGGCGAAGGCGCGAAGACGATCATCCCGGCGAAGTCCATGGCGAAGATTTCGATGCGCCTAGCACCCGATCAGGATCCGAAGGCTATACGCGACGCCTACGAGGCCTACGTGAGGTCGTTGAAGCCGGACGGGGTCGATATGGAGATCGAGTTCCACACCGACGCTCTACCATGGTCTGCGGATCCGGAAGGTCCGATGTTCGTCGCCGCCGCGTCGGCCATTAACGCGGTATTCGGACGTGACCCGGTCTTCGTTCGCGAAGGTGGCTCGATACCCATCGTACCCATGTTCGAGAAGATTCTCGGGGTACCGTTGCTGTTGCTCGGTTTCGCGCTTCCGGGATGCAACTTGCATTCGCCCAACGAGTGGATGTCGCTGGATCTTTATCACAAGGGCATCGCCGTCATGGCGAACCTGTACGACGAAATCGCCAAGGAGTACGCGAAGTAAACGTACTCGTAGTTGACACATGTCTGACGCGTTAGCACGGGATTTTCTCGACAGCGTTGAGAGCGAGCTGAAACCGCTTGCCAAGGCGGTCAACCTCGCCCACTGGGAGGCGAGCACGACTGGGACCGCCGATGCTTTAGAGAAAGCGACCGCGGCTGAAACGGCAATTCGGAAGTACCTCAGCTCAAAAACGCATTACGATCGAATCGTGGAGCTCCTCGAATCCGAAGGGCTCCTAGATCCCGTCCTTCGCCGCCAGCTCGAACTGCTGGCGCTGGACTACCGACCCAACCTGCTGTCCGAGGAAGTGATCAACGACCTGGTTCGTCGCAGCAATCAGATCCAATCCGAGTTTTACACTTTTCGCTCCAAGCTGTACGGTAGCGAGGTTACGAACAACCAGATCCTCGACATCTTGCGTAGCGAGCGCGACGAGGAGCACCGAAGGCTGGCATGGGAGGCATCGAAGCAGATAGCACCCCGCGTGGCCGATCAACTTCTCGAACTTGTCGCCCGACGAAACGAGGCTGCGCATTCGCTCGGCTTTTCCGATTTCTATACGATGCATCTCGAGCTGCAGGAGATCGATCAGCAGGAGCTTCTGCAGGTTTTTGATGAGCTCAAGCGACAGACCGACGAACCGTTCAGAGCGGCGAAGGCCGAGGTCGATGAGCGGTTGGGGCAACGATTCGGCATCGAGCCCGACGCCCTGTCCCCCTGGCATTACGAGGATCCCTTCTTCCAAGAGCCGCCACTCGCCGAAGAGCTAGGGCTCGGCGAACTGTTCCGCGGACGCGATCCAGTCGAGATCGCGAGCCAATTCTATGACGGTGTTGGGCTTCCCATTCGCGATGTGTTGGCCCGCAGCGATCTGTACGAACGGCCTGGCAAGGACCAGCACGCTTACTGCACCGACGTAGACCGAGAAGGCGACGTACGGATCCTATGCAACGTGAAGCAAGACGACCGCTGGATGGGCGTGCTGCTACACGAGCTCGGGCACGCCGCCTACGACAAGTTCATCCCCGCTGCTCTGCCCTGGACGCTCCGTCAGCCTGCACACATCGCCACGACCGAAGCCATCGCCATGTTCATGGATCGCCTGGTCTACGATATCGACTGGCTGGAGGCGGCGTTGGGGTCGGTCCGCAAGCGGGACGAGTTAAGACAGCGTGCGAGATCCGCTTTGCGATTCGAGATGTTGCTGACAGCCCGCTGGGTTCTGGTGATGACGCACTTCGAGCGCGAACTCTATGCGAATCCAGGCCGCACTGACTTCAACACTCTGTGGTGGGACCTGGTCGAAGAGCTGCAGTTGTTGCGCAGACCCGAGGGGCGCGACGAGCCCGACTGGGCAGCGAAAATCCACCTGGCCGTCGCGCCCGTTTATTACCACAACTATCTGTTAGGTGAACTGATCGCGTCACAGTTGATCTCGGCCCTGCACAGCGAAGCGCTGCAGGGGTCAGCACCGCGTGGCTATGTCGGATACCGACGACTGGGAGCGTTCTTGAGCGATCGCGTGTTCGCTTCCGGCGCCCGTCTTCATTGGCAGAAGTTGCTGGAAGAAGCGACAGGAAGCCGCCTGACTCCCGAGCCCTTCATCCAGGAGTTTGTTGCGGTCTAAAGGCCTAGGCACTGACGTCCCGATTGCTTATACTGAGGCGCTTTGCAACCAAATGTAACTTGGCTTTCTACTGATGCCCGAGACCGCGACGCCAACACCACAGAGTAGTAACATCCTGGTCTCCCTCGTGACCGGCTTGGGCGCGGGCGTTGCCACGGTGCTCTACCACGCGGCGGGCTCGGCCAGGTTGGCGGGCCATACGGTGATCTCATCAGCACGGCCTAGGCGGTACTGGAGGGCTATGCTGGTGCAGATGTACGACATGGGCATCAGCAGCATACCCGTAGTCGTGCTTGTCGCGGCTCTGTCGGGAGCGGTTACTTCGCAGCAGAGCGGCTACCAGTTCACAGGGACCGTGCCGATTTGGGTGGTGGGTAGCATTGTCACGGCCAGCGTGCTGACCGAACTCGGGCCACTTGTCACGGCTCTGGTCCTGGTGGGTAGAATCGGCGCTCGCATCGGCGCCGAGTTGGGTACAATGGTTGTAACGGAGCAGGTGGATGCGCTGCGAGCGGTCGGTCGCGATCCGGTGGAGCAACTCGTGGTGCCGCGAGTATTGGCTGGCACATTGATGCTCCCACCGCTCGTTGTGATAGCCGACTTCATCGGGATCGGCGCGGGCTGGCTCGGTGCGATTCTGACGCTTCCGATCACCAGCGCTGAGTTCGTCTACGGCGTCCGTACTTACTTCCACGACTTCGCGCTCTGGTTTGGCTTGATCAAGGCTGCGATCTTTGGCACAACGATTACTTTCATAGGTTGTTACGTTGGCTTGCGCGCGTCGGGCGGCGCTGAAGGCGTCGGGCGAACGACGACATCCGTCGTGGTAGCCGGGACCGTCGCCATCATGTTTTGGGACGCGGTCCTGGCACGTCTGCTCAAGGCATTTGGATAGTTGCAGCGATGATAGACATTCTTGAGGTAAGCAAAAGTTTTGGCGACAAGGTGATTCTGGACGAGGTCTCCCTGCGTGTACCGGAGGGCGGGACCACGGCTCTGTTCGGTCCGTCCGGTACGGGCAAGAGCGTGATGATCAAGCACATCATCGGGCTCATCGAACCCGACCAGGGAGATGTCATCGTCGACGGCGTCTCGATAACCGGTGCGAACCGGCACGAGCTGAATCAGGTGCGCCAGCGCGTCGGCTATGTCTTTCAAGGCGCGGCTCTGTTCGACTCGCTGAGTGTCGGCGAGAACATCCAACTCGGGATGGATATCGACGGCTGCCGCCACGCGAAGACCGAGTGCGAAATGCGGGTGGCCGAATGCCTGCGGTTGGTGAACCTGGACCCGGAAGTTGCGGAACTCTATCCGATCGAGCTATCCGGTGGAATGCAGAAGCGAGTAGCTATCGCCCGAGCTTTTTCGGGCCACCAGCGCTACCTGCTGTACGACGAGCCTACCACCGGGCTCGACCCGGAAAACGCTTTTGTCATCACAAACCTGATTGAACATTTGCAGGACGAGATCGGTGTCACCAGCATCATGGTCACTCACGATCTCAAGAACGCCTTCCGCGTGGCCGACCGCGTGGCATTGCTGTATGGGGGTAAGGTTCGCTACGAAGGAACGGTGGACGAATTCCGCGAGAGCGACAACCCGCTCGTCCAGAGGTTCGTCAATCCGTCAAAAGATACCGCTAGTGCGCTTTAGGGGGACCCGTGGCTCGGCGTAGATCACAAAAACTAGAACTATGGATCGGCGTGCTCGTTATCGTGAGCTGCGTCGTGCTCATGTGGGGTTTCTTTTGGCTGACAGGCCAACCCATCGGTGAGCGCGGCTATGTAGTGCACGTGGTTCTTCCCGATGCTTCAGGGCTGGACAAAGGTGACCGCGTCATGCTGGCTGGTGTCGACGTCGGTAGCGTCCGAAAGATCGACCTGGTTGCGTCCAACCAAGTTGTCGTGGCTCTCTCTGTCCGCCACGACCTCGAACTGCCGATAGATTCGCGGGTTTTGATACAGTCGGTTGGAGTTTTCGGTGATGTCAATGTTGCGATCCGACCGGGAACCGCCGCGCAGAGGGCTGTGGACGGCGACACTCTCCAACTCGGTATCACGACGGGATTAATGGATCTCGCCGGCGAAGTCGGCGATCAAGCGAACCTGCTGCTCGAACAACTTCGACAGTTGTTGGCCGACTCGACTATCGACCAGGTACACGCCGGAGTGGCCTCTTTCCCAGGAACGATGCGAGGGCTCGAGCAGTTGATCCGCGACAACAGCGACGATCTCGCGGCCATGAGTCGCAGCTTGCGTCAAACCGCGGAAACGCTGCAGGAAACACTGGCCGGAGCCGAAGTCGATCGGGCAGTGGCCGACATCGAGGAGTTAGCTGCGAAACTCAGCGAGACGGCGGACGTGCTCCAGACGTCAGCCGAGTCGGTTTCGTCGGTGGTGGAGAAGATCGACAACGGTGAGGGGACGCTAGGCCTGCTAGTAAACGACCCGGGCCTCTATGAGGACCTGCGGTCAGCGACCCAATCGCTCAATTCGCTGACCCAGGACATCATGCAGAACCCAGGCCGTTACCTGAAACTATCTATCTTCTAGGGCCTAGTTCAAAAAGTCCGGCGTAACGGACGAGTCGGGCTCATCTCTGGAGATGAGCACATCCGGCTTGTCACCGCCAGCGCCCGACGGGTCATCAAACTTCAGCTCGCCGTCTTCCAATCGTACACCCGCCAGAGCTACAGCGAGCACCTCGTGTAACGTCTCGACGAAGTGAAAGCGCAGTCCATTCGCGACTTCTTCCGGGATATCTTCGATGTCCGGCTCGTTCTCCTTGGGGAGAATGATCTCGCTGATCCCGGCACGGCAGGCGCCCAGTACCTTCTCTTTCACCCCACCGATAGGTAGCACCCGACCCGTAAGCGTAAGCTCGCCGGTCATCGCCAGATCGTTGCGAACCGGCAGATTAGACAGCGCGCTCACTAGTGCCGTCGCCATGGTGATTCCCGCCGACGGCCCTTCTTTCGGGACCGCACCCGCCGGTACGTGCACGTGCACGTCCACGTCCTGGAACTCCTCTTCCGGAATCCCCAGTTCTTTATGGTGCGTGGTTGCGTAGGTCAGGCCCGCGCGAGCGCTCTCCTTCATCACGTCTCCCAGCTGCCCGGTGAGCACGAGCTGTCCCTTACCGGGGAATATGCTGGCCTCGACGAAAATGATGTCGCCGCCGGTCTGCGTATACGTCATCCCGGTCGTAACGCCGATCTGGGGTTCGGGTAGCATCTGCTCGGGATGGGCCCGAGGCTTTCCAAGAAGCTCGCGGAGATTGTCACGGTCGACAGTGATCCTCTCCACCTTGCCCTCGGCAATCTCCCGCGTCGCCTTGCGGGCGAGGCTGCCCAGCTCGCGCTCGAGCTGACGTACTCCCGCTTCTCGCGTCCATCCCTGGATGACGCCCAGCAAGGCATCGTCGTCGACCTCGAGCTGCTCGGCTTTCAACCCGGAGGCGTCGAGCTGCCGCGGTAGTAAGTAGCGCTTTGCGATTTCCAGCTTCTCCATCTCGGTGTACCCGCTGAACATCGTTTCTTCCATACGATCGTGCAGCGGAGCCGGGATCTGATGGCCGAAGTTGGCGGTCGTGACGAACAGCACCTCCGACAGATCGAACCCCACGCCGAGGTAGTGATCGGTGAAGCTGTTGTTCTGCGCTGGGTCCAGCGTCTCCAGCAATGCCGCAGACGGGTCACCCTGAAACGAGACCCCCAGCTTGTCCACCTCGTCCAGCAGGAAGACGGGGTTCTTCGTACCGGCACGCTTCATCCCCTGGATGATCCGGCCCGGCATGGCGCCCACATATGTGCGGCGATGGCCGCGAATGTCCGCTTCGTCGCGCGCGCCACCCAGCGAGACTCGCACGTACTCGCGACCCAACGCACGGGCGATCGACTGCGCCACCGAGGTCTTACCGGTGCCCGGAGGGCCGAGGAAAAGAAGGATCGGCCCCGTCGCCATGGCCTTGGCCTTGTCCTCCTCGGATTCGGCCTGCTCACGGCGCATCTTGCCCACCGCCAGGAACTCGAGGATCCGCTCCTTGACGTCGCCCAAACCGTAGTGGTCCTCGTCGAGGATCTTTCGAGCCTCCTCGATATCGAGTCGGTCCTCCGAGCGCTTGTTCCATGGCAGGTCGGCGATCCACTCCAGGTACGTACGGATGACCTGGGCCTCCGCCGACTCGCGGTTGACGCGCTCCAACCGCCGCAGCTCGCGGCCGACCTCCTCCTTTGCTTCGTCGGGCAGATCCAGGTCCTCGAGTCGCTCGCGCAACTCTTCGATCTCGGCATCGGAATCTTCCTCGCCTAGCTCCTTGCGGATCGCCTTCATCTGCTCGCGCAGGTAGATCTCCCGCTGCCGCTCGCCCAGCTCCTCCTGCACCCGCGAACGGATGTTCTCCTGAGCCTCGAGCATGGCGATCTGTCTGTACAAGTGCACGAGGATTCGACGCAGGCGCAGTTCGACCGACGTCGTTTCGAGCAACTCCTGCTTATCGGTCGACCCCAACTCCATGTAGTAGGCCACGTGATCGGAGAGCGCGCCGGGCTCTTCCACCGCCCGAATGAAGCGTTCGATGATCTCTTCGGGCACACCGCGGTGGCGGCCCAACTCGGCCGCCTTCTCGCTGACCTCGCGGAACAGGCCTTGGAAAGCCGCATCCTCTACGTTAAGCGGGCCTTGATCTGCCAGCGGCGTAACGACCGCTTCCAGAAAACCGTCGGGACCTTCCTGGTAGTGAAGGGCAGTGGCTCGCTGCTCGCCTTCGAGCAACAACTGGAGGCCGCCGGGAAAGCGCTGGACCTGCGCGATACGGCAAATCACACCGATGTTGTACAGCACATCGGTTGTCGGTTCGTCGACGTTCTCCCTCTGCGCCACGGCGAAAATGCGCCTGGCGTCGCCCTCGTTCTCGAGTGCCTTCTCGATGGCACGGAGCGTCTTGTCCCGGCCCGCGACTATCGGCGCCGTCACACCCGGGAAAACCACCGTTTCGCGAAGCGGTAGTACCGGTAGTTCCAATCTCTCGGTCATGATCTCGTCTCTATCAGTCAACGCGAGTATCTCCTCTCTCGTTCCAAGCTGGCTGGGAGGGGCCCAGCCGAGTTGCCTCAAAGCTAGGGGTTCGGGCTCGATAACGCACCGTCTGTGCCAGCCGATCCGCGCCAGGCTGGCATGGTGGGGGCCCCTCAGGGTACGGTAGACGCGCCGGCACTGCCAACACGGCAGCGCTTCATCGCGAGCCGCGAGCCGGTGTTGTAAGTTCCGGCTGATGAACGTGACAGTCACGGGAGCCACCGGAACTTTAGGCTTGGCATGCGTCGAGATGCTCGTTCGGGCGGGACATAGCGCGCGCGCCTTGGTCCGCCGGCCGGCCGAGTTCGAGCGACTATGCTCAGAGGATCGGGTCGAGGTCGTCGAGGGGGACATCCTCGATAGGACGGGTGTGGCCCAAGCTTTGGCCGCCACGGATGCGGTCATACACTGCGTCGACTTCCCGCCAAGCCAGTACTCACTGAACTGGGAAGCTCTGCGCTTCGTCTTGGAAGGCTTGGGCCCGGGCAGGCAGCTCGTCTTTCCGGGGAACGCATGGGTCTACGAGCCGTCCGAGGACGGCCGGCTGGGACCCGGTCATGCCAAAGACAGCGCGGTGCGGCTGGGTCAAATCAAGGCCGATCTCGAGAAAGCCGTCACAGGAGCAGACGGCACAGTGGTTACTCTTCCGGAGGTGTACGGCCCCGGTGTTCGCAAGGGATCATTGTACTCCTGGTTCGAGCGCGCGCTGACAGGCAAGACCGTGCAGATCCCCGGAGACCCCGACCGCCTCTGGGAACCTCTATACATCGCCGACGCCGCCCGAGCGCTGGTCGCGCCCTTGGGTCGAGCCCGCGCGAGGGGCGCGGACTACGCGGCATGCGGCTGCGCACCTACGACGCGCCGAGCATTCGTCGAGATGATTTTTCGGGCCGCCGGTCATGAGCCACGCATTCGCTTGCATTCCAAGGGGCTGTCGCGGGTGAGATCTCTGTTGCGTCGCGAGAGCCGCGCCCTACGTGATCTGTCGTACTTGGAGGAGCGCCCCGTACTGCTGGATGGCTCGCGGATTCGGCTGGACCTCGGCTGGGTACCGGAGGTCGATCATCGGGAAGGAATTCGCCGGAGCGTACGTTGGTTGCGGGCGGCCGATCGGGGTCTGTTGGGAGGTGGGAGTAATTGAGTAATAGAGCAATCGAGACTGCGAAATCGGAGTTGCCTTCCTCGAGGAACCAAACTCCCAACTCGTAGTCTCGATTGCTCTATTACCAGTTTACTTACCGACTCCCACCAATCATACCGCGGCGAGCGCTTGATCCAGATCGGCTATCAGGTCATCTGGGTGCTCGACTCCGATTGAAAGCCGCACCAACGCCGGGGTGATTCCCATACGCAGCTGTCCGTCCGCCGGCACATCCGCGTGCGTCATCGTCGCCGGATGCTGAGCCAACGACTCGGTGCCTCCCAGGCTTACCGCTAGGTGAATCAGTTGCAGAGCGTTGAGAAAGCGGAAGGCCTCGGCTTCGCCGCCGTGCACCTGAAACGAGACCATCGAGCCCGGTGCGACGCATTGACGCCGGTATAGATCGAACTGCTGGTTGTTTTCCGAAATATGTCCAAGGTACTGTACGCTATCCACCTTCGGGTGGTCCGCCAAGAAGTCCGCCACATAACGGGCGTTCTTCATCATAGCGGTCATCCGCATTTTCAGGGTTTCCAGGCTGCGCAGGATCAACCAACCCGTCCAGGCGTCCGGTGCTGTTCCCATGAACGTGCGCATACCCAAAATCCTTTGGATCAGGTCGGAGGAACCGAGTACCGCGCCGGCGATCAGGTCGCTATGACCGCCAATGAATTTGGTGGCCGAATAGATGATCAGATCGGCACCGAACTTCAGTGGATGCTGGAAGAGCGGACCCAAGAATGTGTTGTCCACCACCAGCACGACTTTCCTCTCAGCACGCGACAGCCGATCTGCGACTTCCGCACAGAACGCTATATCAACCAGGTCATTCGTCGGGTTAGCCGGCGTCTCCATGAAGATCATTCCGAGCCGCTTGGCCAGCGATTCGTCCTTCAAAGCCTCTTCGATGACGCCTGGACCTTCCGGTCCTGCTGGGAAGCCGATGACATCGATGCCAAACTCCGGCAGCACGTGAGTGAAGAGATGCTCGGTCCCACCATACAAGGGCTCGCTGTGCAGCAGCACGTCGCCAGGCCTTAGAAAGGTGAAGACGGTCGTCGTGATAGCCGCCATTCCGCTGGCGTGCACCGAAGCCGCCTCAGCACCGTCCCAAAGCGTCAGCCGATCCTCGAGTATCTCCAGGTCCGGGTTGTTGAGCCGGCTGTAGATAAGCCCCAAGCTCTCGCGCGGCTTCTGCTCTTCGAGCCCATAGGCCACAGCGAAAAAGTGTTTCCCCTCCTCGGCTGACTCGAAAGCGAACGTGGAGGTTTGAAAGATAGGGCACTTTATGGAGCCTTCCGACCACTCCGGCCGGTATCCGTATCCCATCATTAGGCTCTCGGGCCGCAGATCGCGGTTACCGATCTTCCGCCGGGTGTACTCCGGCTTCTTGGACACCATGGTATTTCCTCCGGGTCACGCTGGCAGGCTGGGGCAGGTGTAAATCTTAACCCCTTCTGATTCCGTTGGGGAGACGTGAGTAATTGAGTAACCCACTCCCAAAACTTGATTTCCCCCTTCTCTTCCGGTACCCTTCGGGCTGCCATGGAGGGATCAAAGACTTACTTCCGTACCGGCCTCGGCCTAAAGCGAGCGGTCCTCCCCGTTCTGGAGGGGGAATACCACTCTCGTGTCGTCGACTGGCTCAGGGAGAACGGCTATCGGGCTTCGGCCGGCGGTTTGACGATCCGCCTTGCTGAGGAATTCGGCTATTGCTACGGCGTTGACCGCGCGGTGCAGTACGCCTATGAGGCAAGGCACAAGTTTCCCGACCGCCGGCTCTTTCTACTTGGCGAGATCATCCACAATCCGCATGTGAACAAGCGCCTGCGCGAACTCGGGATCGAGTTCCTAATGCCGGGTCCGCACGGTCGCTTCGATTTCGGCGGGATTACCACGGAAGACGTTGTGATCATCCCCGCGTTCGGGGTGACCATGCGAGATTTCGAGGAGTTGCGCGAAGTCGGTTGTCTGCTCGTCGACACGACGTGTGGGTCCGTGCTCAACGTTTGGAAACGCGTGGAGAGCTACGCGCGTGACGGCTACACCGCGATCATTCACGGCAAACACTACCACGAGGAGAGCAAGGCCACGGCCTCACAGGCCAGTCGGTACGTGGACGGAGCCTACTTGATCGTCCTCGACATGGAAGAGGCCCGATCGGTTTGCGATTATATCGTGAATGGCGGTGTCAAAGAGGAGTTTCTGAGCCGGCTCGGACACGCCTGCTCCAAGGGCTTTGACCCGGACGTGGACCTCGTCAAGGTCGGTGTGGCTAACCAAACGACCATGCTGGCATCGGACACAGCCGAGATTGCCGAACAGTTCCGGTCCGCGATGCTCGAGCGTTACGGCGCGGAGAACCTGCAGGAGCATTACCGACATTTCGATACGCTCTGCAGCGCAACTCAAGATCGGCAGGACGCGGTCATCAAGATGATGGAGTCACCCCCCGACATCATGATCGTGATCGGCGGATATAATTCCAGCAACACCAACCATCTGGCCCAGATTTGCGCCCGGCACACCCGTACTTTTCATCTCGAAGATTCAACCTGTATCGATCCAGAGGAACGCACCATCAGTCACAAGGTTGTCGGGACCGACGACGTCGTTACCGAACCCAACTGGCTACCAACGGGTGAGCTCGAAATAGGACTCACCGCTGGCGCGTCGACTCCAAACAACAAGATCGGGGATACGGTGGAGAGGGTATTTGCCGCTCGTGGGGTTGCCCTCGAGCATCTCTTCAACGGCGGCGCCGGGGACTAGACCGGACATCCTCGCCGAGCGCACTCGCTGACCCGCTCGAGCGGCTCGACATTTCCTTTTCAACTGAAGATCTCGACAGGTGCACGGCTCGGCCCAGGCCTATTACGATGGCGTCGACCGCCTGCCGCTGGCCATCGGGATTCTGGAATGCCCTTCGTACACCCCCACCGACATTCTCGGCGTTCAACTCCATCCTCACCGTCGAAGCCGTCGCGCCTGCCAGCGGAGAGAGCGTTGGGCTTGCGTCGAGCGCCGCCAGCAGAGAATCGACGGTGAGTATTGCCGCCAAATCCGGCAAGCGCGCCTGCAGGCTGTCCTGCATTCTGGGAAGCCCCTCCATCTCGACCATGGCGGTGTCGGTTACCGCTGTCTGAAGCTGAGCTCTGAAATCGTAGTACTCCACCGGCACGCTCGGCCGGGAAATCGGGCAGCCCATGGCCGTCCACAGCAGGCTCAGGCCAAGCAGCCCGGCGACTCGTCTTCCACCAGGTCTACGCACCGTAAGACGGTGACACTCGGAGCGACCCGACACAAGAGCCGCTTCTTGCCGTGCTCCGGGAGGCCGATCTAGGTTGGGACACCCTTAATCCAAGCACGGCATAGAGTCTCAAGCTCATGAGTTTCGGTAGGATACTAGCCATCAAGCTCCGCGAAATCGGGGACGCGGTGATCTGGACCTCGGCGCTACAAAGCCTCCGCGCCTTGTACCCAGAAGCCACGATCGATGTCTTGGTGCGTGAGCACGCGCAACCGGTTCTTCGCGAACAGCCGTGGATCGATCGAGTTCACGTTCTGCCGGCACGAACCAGTCTTCAAATCGCGCGGCATCTACTGTCCTTGAGACGGCAGAAGTACGACCTAATGCTGGGCTTCCACTCGACGAACACGCTCTGCAACCTGGCGCCATTGAGCGGCGTTCCGAACCGCGTCCTTCACTATCACAAGAGCGCACACTCGCCGCGCTTCTCCACTATCGCAGTCCCCAATCAAGGTAAGTACGACAACGCGGTCTTGATGGACCACCGGATTCTCCAAGCTTTGGGCTTCGATAGCGACCCACCGCGCCCGAAGCTAGTACTGAGTCCAAAAGAGCGTGAGCATGCCCGGCACAGACTTCTCGCCGCCAGTCCCGACCTGGACGCCGCCGCCTGCAAGCTTCTAGGGCTGCTACCGGGTGGCAGTCGTGTCACCAAAAGGTATCCGAAGGATCTGTGGGTGGATCTACTCGACCGTATTGCCGAAGCGAGGCCAGGCCCGATTGCGGTGTTCGCCGATCGGCAGCTTTCTCTTCAATGGGGCCTCACCAAGATCTGTAGCGACAGAGCTGTCGCCCTCTTTGACAACCTGAGCCTTCGCGAGTTGATGGGGGTGCTGAGCTGGACCGATGTCGTGATCAGCAACGACTCGGGACCTAGACACATGGCTGCGGCTCTGGGCGCCAGAACCGTGACCCTCTTTGGGCCCAGCGAAGTGGGGGAGTGGCATCCCTACAACCCCGCCGAGCACCCGGTGCTGCGCGTGACCGTCCCATGCCGTGATTTGGGGCCGCAGGATTTGGAAGGATTCCGCTACTGCACCGTGCCGGAGTGCGGCCATCTCAGCTGTCTACGCCAAATCGAGCCGGAAGATATCTGGTCCGCCGCCCACAAACTCTTGGACTCGACCTCTGCGCAAGGCGACGACGGGAGCGCGGAGCCGTGATATCGAGCCCTGCAAAGCCGATATCTACTCCCTCGGTCGTTGACCGCCGTCTCCTGGTATTCGTCGTGGCCGCGATCGTTATCGGCGCCATGCTCCGCCTCGCTTACCCAGCAGACATCGAGTACAAGCACGACGAGCGCTGGATGTTCGAGAAGACGCAGGAAGTCGCCGAGGGCGAAGCATGGCCAGCCACGGGGATGCCCTCTTCCCAACGGGTCGTGAATCCGGGGCTAAGTGTGTGGTCGTTCATCGTGCTTCAGAAGCTATCGGGCGCGAGGACTCCCGTCGGGTTGGCGCGCGCCGTTCAAGTCACCAATATCCTGGCGATTCTGGCCCTGTTTCTCTTCATCTCTGTCGGGATCCCTCGAGGAGAGCAATTGGGGTGGCTGTGGGGGACAGCCCTGATATGCGTGAATCCCCTGGCGGTGGTCTTTCACCGGAAGATCTGGGCGCAGTCCATTCTGCCAGTACTCACGATGGTGTTTCTCATCGGCTGGTGGTATCGAAAGAAGCATTGGGCGGGAGCCTTCGCCTGGGGGCTGGCGGGAGCCCTCTTGGGTCAGATCCACATGGCTGGGTTTTTCCTCGCGGTCGCCGTGTTTGCGTGGACAATCCTGTTCGACCCGGAAAGAAGGACCGTGCCCTGGACCGCTTGGGCGGCCGGTACCGCACTAGGATCTCTCGGCTTGGTTCCCTGGCTCATCGAATTGAGCACGCAGACCCGGGTTGGCGGCCCAACGTTTCATCTTTCAGCCTGGTTCAACTTCAAGTGGTGGAACTACTGGCTGAGCAACAACAGCGGTATCGTCACGGAGTACTTCCTTGGCGATCACTTCCGATCGTTTCTCGCCTACCCACTGATCGGACAAATGCCCACGTATCTCGTCGGAGCAGCCCACCTACTATTGGGGCTCAGTCTGCTATATGTCATCGGGCTGTTGGTCCGTCGTCTGTGGGAGACACGTGGGGACTGGTTCAGCGGCTTCGCCGGGAGGTCGTCCGAATCCTCGCTGATAATCGCATCCTACTTGTGGGGATGCGGAATTCTCATGACGGCAGCGGGGGTATTGATCCAACGCCATTACCTGCTCGTCGCTTTCCCACTTTCCAGCATTTGGCTTGGGCAGATTCTGGCCGGTGACCGACGACGGGGCACCAGAGTGTTCGGTGTGATCTGGTCGGCACAGCTCCTGGTCTCGGCACTGTTGCTGTTCTATATCCACGTCAATGGCGGCGCCCCCAACGGCGACTACGGAATCTCCTACTCGGCTATCCTTCTCGAGTAGCCGGTGCGGTGTATGAACGCAGAGAGAATAATCATCAGCAGAACCGACCACATCGGTGATGTCGTCCTCACGTTTCCAATGGTGGGTCTACTCCGGCGCCACTATCCGTCGTCTCAGATTGTCTTCCTGGGTCGGAACTACACGCAAGCGATGATCGAGGCTTGTGACCACGTCGACGAATTCCTGGCCTGGGACGCTGCGCTGGACGAAGACCAGAGAGCCCAGGCAGCCTTCCTGGAGGCACAGGAGGCGGATGTCATTATCCACGTCTACCCGGAGTACGCGATCGCCGCGGCAGCGAAGAGAGCGCGGGTCCCCACCCGTGTCGGTACCTCCCACCGGCTCTACCACCTCTGGACGTGCAATCGCCGGGTAAGCTTCACACGTAGAAGATCGGAGCTTCACGAGGCACAGTTGAACGCGAAGCTCCTGGCGCCTATGGGAATAGGATCGATCCCGACACTCGCGGAGATCCCAAAGCTCTACGGCCTGACGAAACTGGAGCCGCCGCCAGCCGAACTGGCGGCTCTGCTGAGCTCAAAGAAATTCAATGTCGTCATCCATCCGATGACGGCTGGCAATGCCAAGGCCTGGAGCCTGGACAACTACACTCGATTGATCGAGACCTTGCAGGCCGACCAATACGATTTCTTCGTGACCGGCGTCGAGGATGATCGGGGTTCGATCGAACGCGGAATGCCGCTCGACAGACCGAACGTCACATCTCTCGTCGGAAGAACCAACCTGAAGGACTTGCTCGGCTTCATATCGGCGGCGGATGCGATCGTTTGCGCTTCCACCGGGCCGTTACACGTTGCCGCTGCGCTCGGCAAGTGCGCCATAGGCTTCTACCAGCCCCGGGGGATCGGCCGCCCCGGCCGATACGGACCCGTTGGAAGGAAGGCGCATTCGCTGGTGTACAATCCCAGTTGTGAGAGATGCCTGAACAACGAAGAGTGCGACTGTCTGCAGGACATCCCTGTGACGGCGGTCCAAGACATTCTTGAACCCCAAGCCGATGCCAAGCGACTCGCGCGGCGAGACAGCGAGGGCTAGTTGGCAAAATCGATGATGAACCCTGATTTCGCCGGTCTACAGATCCCTGGTTATCAGCACGACGCCGTTGGACCCGCCAGTATCATCGCGCAAGACGGTTCGCTGGGGTTCGTACGAGAGGCGATTGCCAGCTCGGGCACACTTTACATGTACGCGGCGAGCCACCCGGACGCCGATACGATAAGGGGACGTCAGGCGGTTTACGTGATACCCGCGCCGGGTTCGGGACGCTGGGTGGTTCGGCAACTCAGCCACGGTGGGTTGCTTGCTCCGCTGACCGCTGACCGGTTTCTGCGATTGGGTGTGCCCCGTCCCTTCAACGAGCTTCGACTGTCGGTTTCGCTTCGAGAGCTGGGGATCGCCACACCCGCCGTCGTCGCAGCCGTCGTGTACCCCTCCGGGCTTGTCTACCGCGGCGAGGTCGCCCGGGAGGAAATCAACGATGCAGCAGACCTATCAGAGTGCCTATTCGACTCCAGGTTGTCAGAGCCTCTTCGGTCCGGCGCGCTGTCCGCCACCGGTCAACTGATTGGGTTACTACACCGAGCCGGCGTCATCCATCCCGACCTGAACATCCGAAACGTATTGATACGCTGGGGTGACGAGCCCCTCGAGGCTAACATCCTGGATATCGAGAAATGCAGGATCGAGGCGCGTCTTTCACAGCGCGCACGGCGCGGAATGCTCAACCGCTTCCATCGATCGATCCGCAAGTTCGAGGAAAGTACCGGCCAGAGACTGACCGGAGATGAGTGGGATGACTTCCTGGCCTCGTACGCGCTAGCCTTCGCCGGCTAGACTGATGGGTTCAGTCCCAAGCGGCTAACGATCTCTTCCGAGTCGAGCCCTTCTATTTCAACCAGCTTCTGACGGCCACGCTCGCCCTGCACCAGGCGCACGGCCGACTTCGATACCCCAAGCTTATTTGCCAAGAACGAGACCAGCTCGGTGTTCGCCGCACCGTCCACCGGCGGGGCTGCCAAACGGATTCTCAGGGCATCACCATGCTCGCCAGCGATCTCGCTTCGCGAAGCGCGGGGCTGCGCGTAGACGGCAAAGCGCACAGTATTCTTTTGTCTTTGGCTCTCAATCCGGAACATAGACCGCATTCAGGGGACGACCGCTGCTACTGCACGTGTCTCGTCTTGCGGCGCAAGAAGTCCATCATGATATACTGGCCAAGCGTGACCGTCGACGTGAAGTAAGCTTTACCCCGGCACAGTTCCGAGACCTTCTTCACGAACTCTACCAAGGCATAGTCTTGTGCCAACATGAACGTGTTGATCTGGATGCCGGCACGCTTGCAGAGGTTGACCTCTTTGTACGTCTCCTTGAGGATGCGCGGGTCCAGACCAATCGGGTTCTTGTAGATATGGCCGGAGGCCACCGTTATGGCCGACGGTTTGCCGTCGGTGATCATTATTATCTGGCGCATGTCCTTCTTCTGCGCCAGAAGCAGGCGGCGCGCCAGACGAAGTCCCTCGGCGGTATTGGTGTGGTACGGACCCACCTGAGCCTTGGCCAGTTCGGCGAGCGGAATTTCCTCGGCGCTGTCGTGGAAAAGAACGACGCGAAGAGAATCGCCAGGATACTGCGTACGGATGAGGTGCGACAACGCCAGCCCCACTTTCTTGGCCGGGGTGAATCGATCCTCTCCGTACAGGATCATCGAGTGCGAACAGTCGAGCATCAAGGCCGTCGCGCACGACGACCGGTACTCCGATTGGTGTACGTGTAGGTCGCCGTACTCGAGGTTGATGGGAACACCGAGCCCCTCGCGCTCGATGGCCTTCTTGAGTGTGGCGGGCACGTCCAGGTTCAGGGTGTCGCCGAACTCGTATTTCTTAGACGCCGCTTCCGCTTCCACTCCCGTGGATAGCTCGGCGGTCTCGTGGGCACCGAAGCTAGACTTCCCGATCGATCCAAGCAGGTGCTTCAGAGTCTTGTAGCCGAGGAAATCCAATCCCTTCTGGGTCAAGTTGAACTTTACCGACTGGGCCGCACCCTTACCGATGCTTCCAGGTCCCGTTACCGGCTGACCCTCGGTCGGCACCTGTGGCATCTGCTCGGTAGTCAGATAGCCCTCCTCGATGAGCTGGCGCACGATGTCGTCGAGCAGATCGGCAAGCTGGCGTGCCCCTTCTTCCTCGGGCTCTTCGGCCAACGCCTTGAGCATTTCGGGCGTCACCTCCCCCATCTCCATCAGCTTCTGCAGAATAGCCTCTTTCAAGGCTTCGAGGCTGTCCTGGGGTTCTTCATCTCCGAACTCGCCCCAGAACGGGTGGTGGTAGGCACCACCGGCGAAGCCGCTTTGCAGGAGGAAATCGGCGAGATTGTCGAGTAGCCCCTGCAGGTTGAGCGACTCGAGTAGCTGCCCTTTGTACTTGGAGTATGTTGTAAACCGCATATCGCTAATCGCTACGAGTTCTGTCGCTGGGCGCCCCTCGAACTTAGCTTGTCATACCGCAGGACGACAACTGCACAGATTCGCGCGCCGACCACAGTGGCACGGGAGATCCGATGGATAGGGCAAAAGCGCTAGGCATGATATTGTTGACCGTGGCGGTCATATTTTTCGCCGCGCAAAACCTCGACTCGGTCGAGGTCGTCTTCCTTTTCTGGCATTTTTACGTCCCGCTTTCCCTGATCACGCTTGTCCCGTTGCT
>JBDHGH010000039.1:0-23870 GCA_039589995.1 Gemmatimonadota bacterium
GGTGTGTATTGGGGCTGGTTCGGGGACGCCGAACCCAAGACGCTGCAACGCCCCACCGTCATCTTGGCCGGGTACCTGGGCTTGGCCGTAGGCGGGATCCTGATGGGCGTTCTGCATGCTCTGGTTCTGCGGAAGCACGTGACCCAGGCGTGGCGGTGGGTGCTGGCCAGCCTTGGGGCCACGGCCGTCGTCGGTGTCGTGATCTTCGGCGTGGGTGTGGTCAGCGCGGATCTGGGCTGGCTCGCGGGCGTGAGCGTATTCGGAACGGTGGTCGGGGTGCTCCAATGGGCGGTGCTGCGGCGGCAGGTCCCCCGGGCGGGCTGGTGGGTGCTGGCCAGTACGGCGGGCTGGGTCGTGGGAATGCCCCTGGGGGACGTCAATGGCCCGCCCGGCCTCGGGGCTGCCTACGGGGTCATTACCGGGACTGTGCTGGTGTGGCTGCTGCGCCGAAGGCCTCCCGACTCCGACCCGCATCGGAGATCCCTCTGAGATGAAGATCAGGAAGATCATCCTCGTCGCCGTCGTAGTCGTCGTTGGCCTCCCGTTGGTGGTGATTCTGATCGCGATTGTGTCGATCTCAGTCTTCGACCGGACTAACGGCACCCTCGTCTATTCCGGCGAGACACGGGAGTACCTGCTCCACGTGCCCGACAGCTACGATCGCGCTAAGCCGACCCCGCTCGTCATCAGCCTGCACGCAGGGGCAACATGGCCCGCCCACCAGATGAACCTCAGCCGTTGGAACCGGTTGGCTGATGAGTACGGGTTCATCGTTGTGTACCCGTCGGGTACTCCCGAGCTGTTCAACGTGGTCAGGATTTGGCAACCGACGCCTGAAGGCGCGATGAGGGACGTCCAATTCATCTCGGCGTTGATCGATACGCTGGAGGCGGCGTACAATATTGACCCGGCGCGGATCTACGCCAACGGAATGTCCATGGGCGGGGGCTTGGCGTTCGCGCTGTCTTGCACCCTGTCGGATCGGGTCGCGGCCATAGGAATGGTGGCAGCGGCGCAGTCGCTTCCGTCTACTTGGTGTGGGGACACGCGACCGGTGCCGATGATGACGTTTCATGGAGACGCGGACGCATTGGTGCCCTATAACGGCGGGCCACTTGGCGATCCATTCAACCCCGTAAAGCCGGCGTATCCCGCCGTACGGGACTGGGTGGCGAGCTGGGCGGAGAGAAACCGGTGCGCGGTTAGTCCCGTCGAGTCAAAGATCGCTGCTGATGTCGTTCGCCTCGAATACCCGGACTGTGCTGAAGGCGCTCCGGTAGTGCTCTATACCATCCTGGGAGGAGGTCACTCATGGCCCGGCGGCAAGCCGCCGCCGGAATGGCGAGTTGGGCCGACGAGTAACAGCATCGACGCCACGTCCGCGCTGTGGGCGTTCTTTCTGGAGCATCCGCTTCCGCAACGGTAGCAACTTAGTGTGTCAGCTTTCCAAAGGAGCATAGTATGAAACTCGGCGCGTTTTCGATCAGCTTGGCTGTCAAGGATCTTCAGGCTTCGAAAACCTTCTACGAGAAGTTTGGCTTCACGGTCTTCGCCGGAGAGGCCTCCCAAAACTGGCTGATCATGAAAAACGGCGAGCACGCGATCGGTCTCTTCCAAGGCATGTTCGAGAGGAACACGTTGACCTTCAATCCGGGCTGGGACAGCAACGCTGGCAAGCTCGACACCTTTACCGACGTGCGCGATCTTCAGCGTCAGTTGAAAGCGGAAGGTGTGCAACTTTTAGCCGAGGCCGATGAGGCCACCACGGGGCCCGCCAGTTTTGTCGCAGTCGACCCTGACGGAAACCCGATACTGGTTGACCAGCACGTTTGAGAGCGACCCCGCGGGCGTGCAACGGCAAGATGAAGGAGAGTGAGGAGTGAGCGGCCGCAGCCTCAAGCGAATACTCGGAGTGTGGGACGGGCTCGCCGTCGGGGTGGGGCTGGTCATCGGCGTGGGGATCCTCCGTACCCCCGGACTGATAGCCGGCTATCTAGGCGGCCCGTGGCCGATTCTGCTGGCCTGGGTCGCCGGTGCTGTCATCGCGCTCCTTTCGGCGATGGTCTTCTCCGAGATGGCCGCGATGTACCCGGAGGCCGGAGGCAAATTCGCTTACGCGAGGCAGGCGTTCGGACCGCTGGGCGGCTTCGTCGCCGGGTGGAGCGAGGTGATCGTGACGCGCGGTGGGTTCCCAGCGGCGTCGAAGGCCATCGTGATCGGCGAGTACCTGATCTTGCTCACCGGGTGGGGCGCGATCCGTGGCTGGGCCGCGGCCGCTGTACTCGCTTACTTCCTGCTGCATCTCTTGGGGCTCCAGGCGGGCCGGGTCTTCCAGAACATCGCCTCGACGGCGAAGGTCGTTCTGATTCTGGTCATCATCGGTGCGGGCCTGAGCGGTGGCGCGGGGGCATCGTGGGAGCCCGGCGCGACCATCACTCCGGAGCGCGGACTGCTGCTGGGCTTCGCCCTCGCCTACCTCTCAATCTCGTTCACCTACTACGGGTGGGACGACGCCGTCAAAATGGCGGAGGAGATCCGCGAGCCCGGCAGGGCCCTGCCGAGGATCCTCGTCCTTGGCGCAGTCGCCGTCGCGGTTCTGTACCTGGCGATCAACGTGGCGTTCCTGAGTGCGCTGTCGCCCGCCCAGATGTCGGGGTCGCCACTCGTCGCCGCTGACGCCGTAGCGGTGGTCTTCGGCGAGAGCGGCCGGACGTTCATAACCGTCACCGCGCTGATCATTCTATTAAGCAGCCTGAACGTGAACTTCCTGAGTGTGCCGCGGGTGGTCTACGGGCTGGCGCGTAGAGACCTGGCACCAGCGGCCCTCGTCCGTGTGTCCGGCGGCGGGACTCCGTTGGGCGGCCTCTTCTTGATCACCGCCCTGGTGTTCCTACTGGCGATGACGCGCTCGTTCGAATTCCTGATCCAGTTCATGATGTTCGTGGCGATCTCGGTGGACGCGATGGTTCTCATCGCGCTGTTCCGACTCCGTGCACTGCATCCAGACGAGCAGCGCCCCTACCGCGTGCCGGGCTATCCCTGGATGCCTGTCTTAGTCGTGGTTCTCTACGTGATGATCTTGGTTCTTGTGACGTTCACCCAGCCGATGCTGGCGGTGGGTGCCGGGGGGCTGTTGGCCGCGTTGACGATCGCCGGCGTAGTCTGGTCCCGCACGCACGTTGCTCCTGCGTCGTGAGCGAGGGTATGCAGCAACCGCACGCCGGGCTGTAGCGAGAAGCCGTCGAATTAGCGAGTATCCAGGTGGCAGCCCCTAACCAGAAGGCACAATGACGCTCTTCGAGTACCTGGCCATCGCGTTCGGGCTCTTGTTTTCCCTGGCGGCGCTAACGATTGGCGCTGCAGGCCGGTTGGCTTGCTCGCTAAGAGGTGGGGGAGTGGGAACCCGACGGAAGGAAGTAGAAATGAAAACAGTCTCGACAGCAATGCTAGTACTCACACTCCTCACACCTTTGCCGCTTCGCGGACAGGAGGAGATCCTGACTCCGGCTGTTAGCATCCACCTGGCAGCTCTTCAGGGGAATATCGAAGCCGTTCAGCAGCACATCAAGGCCGGTTCGGATCTGAATGAAAAAGACATGTGGGGGTCTACCCCGCTGATCATTGCGGCGACGTTCGGAAAGACCGAAGTGGCCAGGGCGTTGATCGAGGCTGGAGCCGATCTGAACCTCACCAACAACGATGGAGCGACCGCGCTCCACGCCGCCGCTTTCCTTTGCCGTGTCGAGATCGTCGAGGCCCTGCTGGACGCCGGTGCTAGCAAATACATGAGGAACAACTTCGGGAATACTGCGTTGGAATCCGTTGCAGCTCCTTTCGATTCTGTCAAAAACATCTACGACGGCTTCGCGCAGGCCCTCGGGCCGCTGGGATTGGAACTGGACTACGAGCAAATCAGAACGACGCGACCCAAGATTGCGGAAATGCTGCGCCCTCGGCCGGAGGAATTGGAGGCGGTTGAATACACGCCGCTGCCTGGGGATGATTGGAAGGTGTCGACGCCTGCAGGGCAGGGCCTGGATCCGATGCTGGTGGCGGCGCTCTATCTCGACGCGACCGGATTGTCGACCCTCTACGGACTGCTGGTCATCAAGAACGGCCATCTGATCGCTGAAGGGTACTTCAATGAAGGTTCGGTTGATCAGCTGTCCGGCCGGCAATCGGCGACGAAAAGTTTTACGTCGGCAATGGTCGGAGTCGCTCTGGATCGAGGTTGTCTGTCAAGCGTGGATCAGAAAATGGTGGACTTTTTCCCGGAGTTCATCGGACAGATCGATGATCCGAGGAAGGAGCAGATCACGATTCGGGACCTGTTGCAGATGCGCGCCGGATACCCCGACGAGGAATTCATGCGTCAGTATCTGGACAGTCTCTTCTTCACCGACAACTGGCAGTGGCTTCCTCACCTGGTCGACTTCCCTCTGCTGAGCGATCCGGGAACCGAGTTCAGGTACAGCAGCCTGACATCCCATCTCCTTGCGGTCATCGTGGCACGGGCGTGTGATACAGATCTCGAATCGTACAGTCAGCAACATCTCTTCGCGCCGATTGACGCGGCAGTGGGCGATTGGACCCGCGATGCCGATAACTACAACTGGGGCTGGGGCGAGATCTACGTCACCGCACGTGATATGGCCAAGTTCGGCTTGTTGTATCTCGACGACGGTGAATACGAGGGGAAACGGGTGCTTTCAGCCGACTGGGTAGAGGAATCGCTGCAACGGTACTCGGGGGGCATCGATCGCTCTGGGGATGGACCCAGCAAACTTGGCCGGTACTTCAGCGACCTCGGGTATGGCTATCAGTGGTGGTCCGCCACGGTAGGCGAACACCATTTCGACTACGCGGCGGGACACGGCGGCAACCTGATTGTCCTGCTGGATGACCTCGACATGATCATCGTCACGACCGCCGATCCGTTGTACGAGCTACCGGTGGAGGCAGGATGGGAGTTCGAGGGGGCGATCGTCGATCTGGTGGGCCGATTCATCGAATCCTTGCCGAAGGGATCGTAGGGCCGCCAATTGTGACGGGCAGTATGTGATCAGTAATCAGTGGGCCCAAGTGTCATCTCGGACGGGCTAGCGTTATGACCGCTAGCCCGTTTTCCATCCGGGGGCTATGATCTAGCCGCCTCGTCGCAATTTCCTGCTTCGAACTGACAGAAGGGATATGGTGATGAAACGCCACGGTCCGTTCTTCGTCGTGTTGCTGCTCTCCACCGTCGGGTTGTCCCACTCCGATCCATCATTGGCTGAGACCCAAGGACAACAACAGCAGCGGCCCAATATCGTGCTGATGTTCCCTGACAATCTGGGGTGGGGTGAGGTTGGGGCTTACGGCGGTGTGCGAGGGGTGCCGACGCCAAACATCGATCGGATCGCCGACGAGGGGATCCGGTTGGATAACTTCAATGTCGAGAATTCGTGTACGATCTCGCGCATCGCGCTGATGACCGGTCGCTACGCGATCCGGACCGGTGGAGACCACCTCGACGGGTTGACGCTCTGGGAAGTTACGATGGCCGAGGCGCTGCAGTCGCTGGGGTACGCGACGGGTCTCTTCGGCAAGTGGCATCTCGGCGGTGAGAATTGGGCGGGGCGTCGCGGGCCGACGCAACAAGGATTTGACGAGTGGTACGGCATCCCGGGGACCAGCCACACGGCTCAGTTTACGAGCTTCGAGAATTTCGACCCGGCGACGATGAAGACGCCGTACATTTGGGAAGGCAGGGCGGGCGAGCAGCCTCGCAAGGTGAAGGTGTACGACATGGACACGCGCCGGACGGTGGACCGCGAGGCCGCCGAACGGGGCATCGCCTTCATGGAGCGCAACGTGAGTGAGGACCGCCCCTTCTTCTTCTACTATCCCATCACCCAGATCCATTTTCCCACGTTAGCGCATCCGGATTTTGCCGGTCGCACCGGCGCGGGCGACATCGGCGACGCGATGGCGGACGTCGACCACAACGTCGGCCTGGTGCTGGCGGCGATCGAACGCCTGGGCATCGAGGACAACACCATCGTTTTCTGGTGCACCGATAACGGCGCCGAGGAGCGAAGGCCGTGGCGCGGTACCGCCGGACCTTGGAGCGGGTTCTACAACACGATGATGGAAGGAGGGATACGGACGCCCTGCGTGATTCGCTGGCCGGGTCGTATCCCGGCGGGACAGGTGTCGAACGAGATCGTCCATCAGCTCGATCTATTCCCGACGCTGGCCGCGGCGGTGGGCGCTCCCGAGATCGTGCCCGCGGACCGGGCGATCGATGGCGTGAACCAGCTACCCTTCTTGGAGGGCAAGCAAGCGCACTCGAACCGTGAGACAGCGATCTACTGGACCTGGCGCGGGCGGTTGGACGCGGTGAAATGGAGGGACTGGAAGTTCCACTATCGGTTCCGGCCCAGCTCCACGGGTCAGAATCCAGCGGAGTCCATGCGACTGTTCAACCTGCGGTCCGATCCCAAGGAAGAGACGGACGTCAAGGACTTCAATCCCTGGGTCGTGAGCGTCATGGACCGGATCGTTGCCGAATTCGAGGCGTCGACGGAGGACTACCCGAACGTCCCGCGGGGCACCGGTGATCCCTACTGGCCGCCACCCCGAAATGAGTAAACCGATGCGTCGCGATCATTCCTTCAGGAGATTTCGGATGAGACGATCGACATATATCCTGGCCGCGTTCGCCATGGGAATCCTGACAAGCGGCGCTGCGGCGCAAGAAAAGCCCGACTTCTCTGGTGCGTGGTCGGCTGTCGCACCGCCGACCGGACAGGGTGGTGGCGGGTCGGTTGCCTCGCTGGGGAGCGGGTGGGGTGACGCCTTCACCCTGGTACAGAACGCCGCCACGCTGACGCTGGAGCGCGCGTTCTATACACGAGCCGACCTGCAGCCGACCCTGAAGTTCCGCTACTCCCTCGACGGGTCCGAGACTCGAAATGCGGTCCTGATGGGCCGTGGCATGCAGGTGCAGGTCTCGACGAGCGCGTGGGAGGGCGACAAGCTGGTCATCACGACGGTGTACACCGAACCGGACGCCGGTAATGGACAGACCGTTACGTGTGAGGTGAACCAGACGTTGTCGTTGCAGCCGCCTCGGCTGGCGGCGTGGTCGCCGTCGCTGGTGGTCGAGACGAAGAGGTGTGGCGCCCTCGGTGGTCCTCCGTCGACGGCCCGGACGGTCTATACAAGAAACTAAACGTCGGAGAGGACCGTCCTCACGCTTTAAAGCTGTATCAGCAGGTCTCGCCTCGGGCCGCCTTGCACATCCCGAAGATCGGTTTCCAGTGGAAGCGAGCGAAAACGTTAAGCCTGCATCGATTACACCGATCCTCTGGGTCAACTTCACCGGGACCCTCGGATTCAGTATCGTCTTGCCGTTCCTGGTCTTCCTGGTCACGCGGCTCGGCGGCAACGCGCTGGTCTACGGGGTGATCGGTGCGACCTACTCGTTCTTCCAGCTGATTGGCGCGCCCATCTTGGGGCGTTGGTCCGACCAAATCGGGCGCCGCAAAGTGCTGTTGTTCAGCCAGCTCGGCACTCTTGTTTCCTGGATCATCTTCCTGGTCGCGCTGTTGCTGCCGGCACGGGAGCTCCTGGCGGTAGACTCGGCGACGCTGGGCGCGTTCACCATCACGATACCCCTGGTGGCGCTATTCCTCGCCCGGGCCCTCGATGGAATCACGGGCGGGAATGTGTCGGTGGCCAACGCGTACCTCGCCGACGTAACCGAGGAGAGCGATCGGGCCGTGGCTTTCGGGAAGATGGCGGTCTCCGCGAACCTCGGGTTCATCGTCGGACCAGCCATCGCCGGCGTGCTGGGCGGCACTGCGCTGGGCGAGATCCCACCTGTGGTCGCCGCCCTCCTCATCTCGGTGGCGGCGTCTTTGATCATCGGCTTCAAGCTGCAGGAATCGAGGCGTTGCGTGCTGGCAGTTAGCCCGGAGCAGGTCAGCGTCAGAAAAGTGCTGGGACAGGAACAGCGTGACTGCTACCGGCTCGAGCCCGGTCCCAGGTTGAGCATGATTGAGATCCTCAGTATCCCGTCTATCGCCTATCTCATGACGCTGTATTTCCTCGTGTACCTGGCTTTCAACTTCTTCTACATCGCGTTCCCCATCCACGCGGCAACGCGACTCGGCTGGTCGCTGACCGAGACGGGGATCTTCTTCTCCGTCATGGGCCTGATGATGGTGACGGTCCAGGGGCCGGTCCTGAGCTGGGCATCGAAGAGAATCTCTGACCGGGCGCTCATTTCCGCGGGAAGCCTAGTGCTCGGCGTCAGCTTCTTGTGCTATATGTCGAGCAACACGTTCCACATATACGCGGGCACCGCCTTGTTGGCTTTGGGGAACGGGATCATGTGGCCGTCTCTATTGGCGATTATATCCAAGGCAGCCGGCACGGAGAACCAAGGGGCGGTTCAGGGATTCGCGGGCAGCGCCGCCGCCGTGGCCAGCATCCTCGGCTTGCTGGCCGGAGGGGTCATCTACGGACTGGTCGACGTGCGAATTTTCGTCATCTCAGCCGCGGTCACGCTCGCAGTTTTCTTGCTATCGCTGCGCCCGACACGCTCGACTTAGTCGGGTCCGAACCCGCCCACAATTACAGCGAGTCCAAGTTGTCCGGCGAGGTGGCTGCCTTGACCAGGACGGAACATCCTGCTACTAGAAGCAGTTCTCGGAGGCAAATCTGGGACGCCCACCCTCGCCGCCCGGGACCGCCCGCTCGAAGCGGGTTATGACCTTCGTGACTGAGGCGGAACTCTAGAAGCTGCAGCAGCTGGCGGACCGAGACGGTATCTCGCTCTCGGGCGTCGTTCATCGGATCTGGCGCGGTCATTTGAGAACGAAGCCCAACGGAAGCTGACTCGCAGTGTGAACGACGGCTCTTGCCGCGGTCGCATGACCTGCCGACTTCGGTGCGAGGCCGTAGGTGCTCCGGCACGCCGCTCGGACAGTCGGACCAACGCCCATAGAACGTGTAACGAACCCAAGGAGGTAGTCATGCAACCATTTGCAGACCGCATCGGCGCTGAAGCGCTGGCCGCGATCCTGGTTCTGAGCGTCGCACAATTGGCGGCGGCCCAGGAAGAGCAGCAGCCTCAGACGCTGCCGCCCAGCACAAACCCGACGCAGCGTGTGATCTACCCGGCCGAAGGCCAGGACGAGCAACAGCAGATGTCGGACCAGCTCGCCTGCTACCGGTGGGCCACCGATCAGACTAAGTGGGACCCGTATGTGGCCTATGATGAACTGGTCGAGAAGGGCTACGTGGCGCAGCAGACCGCCGAGGAAGCCCAGGGCGGCCTGATCAGAGGAGCGGCGGGAGGAGCGGCGGGGGGCGCCATCATCGGCGCCATCGCCGGTGATGCTGGTAAAGGAGCGGCAATCGGCGCGGTCGCCGGTGGGCTTGTCGGCGGCGCGAGGTCGCGGAACAAGCAGGCAGAGGCGGAGGCACAAATGCAGGCAGAAATCGACGCGTTCAATGCCCAACTGCAGAAGTGGGATCGTAACTACGTCGCTTGCATGCAAGCCCGCGACTACGTCGTGAACTAGAACCGATTCGCGAAGAAGACCAGGGGTCAACCCTGAGGGAGGCGCAAATGCTAAGACGAAAGAGCGGAATCATCGCCGTGGTGGCCCTCGCGCCACTCATGATGGCGAGCTCGGTTGCCGACAACGGTGACCAGTATGTCTGTTCCATAGGTAAGGCCATCGAGTGCGACGGGGATCTCAATTGCGGACCTCCAGCGCCACAACAGGTCGCGCCCACGTTCATCCATCTGGATCTCGATGACAGTCGTATCACCCTGCTGGCGCCAGAGGAGCGTCGAGGCGAGGTGACTCAGATCGGCGCCATGGTGCGTGATGGCGATCAAGTGATCCTGAGCGGTATCGAGGCCGGGCGAGGATGGAGCCTGAGCATGTCCGAGTCGACTGGGAAGATGTCGATCACCATCAACTTCGGTGACGCGGGCTGGATCGTGTTCGGCCAGTGCATGGCGGAGGACCAAGCGTCGCCGCGTGGATGATCACACAGGACTTTCGAGAACGGAGGAACCGAAAGGTCCCAGTGAAATCTGAGATTCAGAGCAGGAGTGAAGGGAGAGGAACGATATGTCGTACAGACTCTCGGCAGGCAAACCGAGGTGGGCCGCGGTGCGTTGGTGTGCAGGCCTGATTCTGACCGCCAGCGCCGGGACGCTGCTTTTAGCCGGTACGGCACGTGGACAGGCGGGGGGATTGTACCTTCCGGAGAACGGTGGACCGAGCAACGGAACGGCTCAAGCCGGCTCAGCGGCCCTCGCCCGCGATGCGGAGACGGCCTGGCTGAATCCTGCCGGAATGACACGTCTGGGATCGACGACGGTTATGCTGTCGTTCATGCCCACAAACATCAGCCTCGAGTTCAACCCGGCTTCAGAGACCACCATATCTGGGTCCGCCGGTGGCAACCAGGGTGGGTGGTTGCCGGCAGGCGGGCTGTTCGCCGCCTTTCCCATCAGCGAGCGGGTGGCGCTGGGCTTCAGCGCCACGTCCCCCGGTGGCCTGGTCGCCGACCCCACAGACGATTGGGTCGGTAGAACCTGGATGACGAACGCTCAGCTTCTCGGCCTGAACTTCGAACCCTCCGTCGGCGTGCGACTCAGCGACCAATGGTCGCTCGGTGCCGGGTTCGATGTCCAATACTTGACCTTCGAGCAGAAGCTAACCGGCCCGGCGGGCAATTTAGACCTGGGGCTAGATGGAGACAGCTGGGACATTGGTTTTTCGGCTTCCGTGTTGTGGGAGCCCCTCGCCACCACGCGCGTCGGGGCCCGATATCGCTCGCAGATGAGTCACAACCTAAGCGGCGATATAACGGTGCTCGAGAGCGCGGCACCCGTTTCGACCAGCTTTACTTTGCCGATGAGCGCGACCCTCTCCACGTACCACGAGGTCAGCCAAAAAGTCGCCCTCATGCTCGACGCGGGCTGGACCGACTGGAGCGCCTTCGACAAAAATGTCGTCACCATCGACAGCAGCGATCAGCAAGTCGAGTTGGCTCGCAACTTCAAGGACACGTGGAACGTGTCGCTGGGCTCGCACATCTCGCTCTCGCCGAGCTGGCTGCTCATGTTGGGCGGGGGTTATGTCTCGTCCGCGGTCGATGACGAGAACCGGACTCCCGATCTCCCGGTCGACCAGCAAATCCGGGGTTCGACGGGAATCGAATACGGCATCAACGAGCGCTGGACTGTGGGTGCCAACTACACGTTCGCTTGGCTGGGCGAGAACAAGATCGACCAGACGCGGCCGGTTCAGAGGCGGATCGTCGGTGACTATGATGCCTATGCGCACATCATCGGCGTGTACGGTGCGCTCTGGTTCTGATGAGACATACGCGGTCCATTTCGATAGCGGGAGCTGCAACGCTCACGCTGTCGGCGAGGAGGATCTAATGCCGCGAGTCTCGTTGCTCTTCTCCTTTCGTGTCCCGTAGTGGCTTCTGGTTGGGCACTGCAGCGCGGTTCCACGGTACCCGGACATACGGCGTGCGTGCTGCTCAGAACTGACCTGCGATGATGACATTAGCTAGGAGGGGAGCATCAAGTGAGCAGGAGAGAAACGGCGACAGGGGATATATCGCGTCGAGAATTCGTCAAGACCACTTCTCTGGCCAGCGCTGCCGTGGCTGGCGCGGCGCCCTTGTCCGCAGTGGGCTGCGCCCCGCAGGATCAGACGCCGGGAGGCGGCGCGCAACTGGCCATTCAAATTGCGGGCTACCCGTATGACCGTGTCCAGGGGCTGGTGAAAGGCGACGTGAGCGTCGAAGGCGCCGATGTTCAATTCACACCCTCCAACATCTACGCCCTCAATGCGATGGCCATGGGTGGCGACCAGGAATGGGAAGTCCAGGAGGTCGGTCTCCATCCATACATGCTGGCGTATGCCAACAACGGTCTTCGCGACTACACTTTGATTCCGGTCTTCCCCCTTCGGACCTTCCGCCACAAGAGCATCTTCATCCGCACCGACCGTGGCATCGACAGTCCCGAGGACCTGCGTGGCAAGACGGTGGCGGTGGCGGGGTACTCGCAGAGCTCGCTGGTTTGGATTCGCGGGATCCTGCAGCACGAGTACGGCGTTACACCCCAGGACATGCAGTGGTTCATCGCGGTCGAGAGCTCGGACAGCGGCACGGCATCCAAGAATGAAGTCGTCGTTCCCGAGGGGGTGCCGCATCGCTTTGGCCCTGCGGGAACGGACGAATCCGACCTGCTGGAGTCCGGCGAAGTCGACGCCGTGTTTTCTGCGGTCGAGCCGCGAGGCTACGTCGAGGGCAATCCGGCCATCGATCGATTGTTTTCCGACTATCGAGCGGCCGAACGCGACTACTTTGCGTCCACGGGGATCTTCCCCATCATGCATGCCGTCGCCATGCGCAACGACGTCGTCGAGGCGAACCCCTGGTTGCCGAAAGCCGTGTTCGAGGCCTATTCCGAGGCTAAGCAGCGGATGTACCAGGAAATGCACAGGGTCGGCTGGGCCATGATATCACTGCCCTGGGTGGGCAAGGAACTCGAGGATACCCGCGAGCTCATGGGCGACAACTACTGGCCCTACGGCATTGACGCGAACCGCAAGGTCCTCGAGGCCATGTTCCTCTACTCCTACGAGCAGGGCCTGGCCAGTCGCCAACTGACGATCGAGGAGTTGTTCCACCCAACGACATTGGAGTTGCAAGACACGCCGGTGTGAAGTACACAAGTCGCAAGATACTAGCCCACAACCATCAGAGAAGGAGAAGGAAGACCATGTCACGCAGTCATGTACCATTCTTGCTCGCGTTTGTCGGCCTCCTCGGCGGTGTAGGCGACGCCGCCGCCCAGGAGGGGTCGCGAATCGTCCACGATGCCGAGTACTACATCATCGAGGCTCAGAATGGCGAGCGCTGGGCCGCCGAGGATGAGGCGCTCGACGCCCGGTTGGCCGAGTTGAGACAGCGGTACGGCAGGCCGCCGAACATCCTCTACATCCTGATCGACGATATCGGCTTCGGCGATCTCGGCAGCGAGACGCTCAACGCCATTCGGGGGTACCGCACGCCTGCCATCAACACGATCGCCCAGGGGGGGATGCGACTGTCACGCATGTACACGGAGCCATCCTGTACGCCGACCCGGGTAGCCTTCATGACCGGCCGCCAACCCTATCGCAATGGCATGGGCAACACCTCCGTCGACATCTCCGGCTTTGGATTGGCGGACAAGGAAGTCACCCTTGCGGAGATCCTATCGGAGGTCGGCTACAACACGGTCCACATCGGCAAGTGGCACATGGGTGACATCCGGGAAGCTTGGCCGAACTACCAGGGATTCGACTACGCTGCCTTTCCGATCCACCAGCAGGGCCAACTGACCATTTACCACGATGATGCGGCCGACGAGGAGGTTTCCATCGGCATCGGCGCCAACAACTACGATGACCGCTACACCATCGACGGCTGGCTGCGCACCGATGCCTCGGCAATGGTCACGGGTGTGGAAGGCTTCCGCAACGCACCGGTTCGAGAAGTGCACATGGACGCCGGTGAGCGCTGGAACGAGGCAAAGTACCACGAGATGAACGTCCGGTACCAGCAGCAGGCCATGGAACAGCTACGCAGGCTGGCTCAGGAGGATGCGCCTTTCTTCCTGCAATACTGGCCGCTGTACCCGTTAACCGGTCCGCGCACCACCACCGACGAGTACACGACGCCGAACGGCGGCACCTACGTCGAGAAGATGAAGCTAGTGGATCAGTGGATTGGCGAACTGATGACTGAGATGGACGAGTTGGGCATCGCCAACAACACGCTCGTCATCGTCATGGGTGACAACGGCCACTTCACCAAGTACTCCCCACAATCCGGCTACACCCCGATGATCTTCCGCGGCGGCAAGGGCTCCACCACGGAAGGTGGTGTGCGCGTGGACGCCTTCGTACGCTGGCCGGGCATGATCGAGGCCAATTCCGTTGCGGGGGATATCATTCACGTGACGGACTTGTTCACGACCATCGCCCGGCTGGGGGGCGCTACGGACAGAATACCGACTGACCGCATCATCGACGGGATCGACCAGACGGCGCTGATGCTGAACGGGGATACCCACGGGCGCCGTGACTACGTGTTCATCTACAACATCAACAAGCTGGAAGCGGTGGTGAAAGAGCAGTACAAACTGGCGATCCCCGGGGGGAACATTGAGAACGCCATCCTGGCTGACTTCTACGACCTGTTCCGAGACCCCCAAGAACATTACCCGGTGTCCACGGAGATTGGCGCCTGGGGCGGTGCCAAGTTCGTACGCATGGTCCAGCGACACATCAGACGCAAGGCGAAGTACCCGGACGAAGGGCCGGCCATCGGTATCCCCTACGAGGGTATCGAGAACCTGCGGCCCGAGACGGTGGCGGCTGTGGAGCAGTTCCTCTTCATGATGAGGTCTCCTGAACGGTAGTCACGAAGGACGGGAGGCCCAGAGCCGCGACGATCGAGCCAAAACTTTCACAATAGGGGCGAGAGGCAATGTCACCTAGGATCATTTCCCTACCACTAGTACTACTGGGTCTCCTCAACGGTGTGGCCGCCGCCCAATCCCCGCCGGGGTGATTCATCGACGGGTCCAGCCGGCGGACGTGGCCCCCACGCTGGCGGCGATCCTGGGTATGTCACCGCCGGCTTCGGCCCAGGGCACCCAACTGGGTGAGGTGGCTGGAGGGACCACTCCGGGACGGCGGCTGGATCGGTGACGCAAAAGGATCAACGATGGAAGAACCCCGTCCGGTTGAATTCCGGACGGGGTTCGCCTTCTGCTGACGGCGGCAGCATTGTTCAGCGATTCTCAGCTCTACGCTGCAGCTCTCGCTGAACGATCTGAAGTTCGGCCTCGCTCAAGCGGAGCTGGCCCTCGAGTTCGGCCATTTGCGCTCTGAGTCCTGCCGCAGCAGCGGGGTTTGCGGTTCCCACTTCAATCGCAGCCTGGTAACGATCGAGCTCGCGTTGAAAATAGCCCCTCTGGCCGGCCAGTACGGAGATTTGTCTCTGCGCCTCCGCCTCCAGCACCATGAGTTCGGCTTCGATGGCGGTGATCTCGGAATCGAGATACGCGCGTCGCAACTCGAGTTGCCGGGTGAGGGAGTCTAGTTGACGCTCGGCCTCGAGAGCGACCAGGTTCCGTGCCTGCACATCGCTTTCGGAAACGACACCAACTTCCGCGCGTTGCCGTGTCAGTTCGACATCGCTACGCACGACGTCGAGATGCCGACGCGCTATCTCCATGTGTACCTGGATTCTCTCGCTGACGAAGTCGCGGCCGTCGACCAACGGTGAGGACAACGCATCCTGAGGCTCTCTGCCGGATAGTCGGATCTCTTCCAACTCGAGTGCCATGATCTTTGCGTCGACTTCGGCTTGCGCGATCTGAAGCTCGAAGTACAACAAGTCACGATCGTTGCGGACACCCTGATCCACCTGCTCGCGGGTCAATCCCAAGGCATCGAGGTGTACCGCAATCCGCTGCTGCGCCATCTCGAGCTGCACCTCGAGCCGGGTTTCCAGCAACTCCCGGCGCCAGGCGTCGCTGAGCTGCTGAGAGAAACCCATGGCCGCGGCACCGAGGACGACGGAGACTGCCATCAGGCTGCCCATCTTCAAAACTCGGACTGCAGGCCGCGGACCGGTGCCCATTCGATTGACTCTTCTAAGCTCTCTGCCGAGCTGCCATTCCAGGTTTTCTACGAAGCCAGGGTCGGGCTCGTGTCTTTCATGCATTTTTCTTTCCCCCTTCGGACAACTCTAATGCGGCAACCGGTTCCACTGTGGGCTCCGTCGCTATCCTGCCAGTCGAATCGGTGCCGACATACGGTTTCAGTCGTTTCTCCAGGTTCTGTCGTGCCCGGCGCAAACGGCCTTCGACGGCGCGCTCCGACAACCCGAGTTCCTCGGCGATTTCGCGCGTGCCCTTGCCGTCGAAGTAGAACGACTCGAGTAGAGCGGCTTGACCGCGCCGCATCCGCGCCAGACCCCAGTTGACGAGTGCGGCGACGGCCGGCGTCTCGGGACTGTAGGTATCGGCTTCCAATTCCAGTTCGGAGGGATCGACGAGGGTCGGGCGGCGTCGTCGGAAGTGACTGATGAGGAGGTTGCGCGCGACGCGCATCAGCCAGGCGCGGGGATGATCGGGAGTTCCGCGGCGCGGCCAGTGGTCCACGGCTCGCAGCCAGGCGTCCTGGACGATGTCCTCAGCCAGACTTCGATCGGCCCCCACTCGCCGCGACACGAACACGTAGAGGGGTCCTGTGTGTTCTCGATAGATCTCGACCAACTCGGCCTCGGTCAGCAACGGCGCTTCCTCCTGAGTGATCATTGGAGCCTCGCGAGTCTCTACCTAATAAGACGCGCGGTGTCAAGAAAACCCACGGTTCAGCAGTCAGAGTGTCCCCGCCGTTGTTGACTGAGCCCCCCACGCTCCCTAGCGTGCCCAGGTCCAATGAATTCGATTGTCGTATCCCGCTGCCCGAACCGTTCTGGAGGTGTGCGGTGAGAGTCACCGACATGAACTGGATGCAGATGGAGGAGCAGGTCTCGAAAGACGACCGGGCGGTGATCCCGCTGGGAAGCACCGAGCAGCACGCCTACCTGAGCCTACTCGTCGACGCGCTGATTCCTGAACGGTTGGCGCGAGAGGCCGCAGAGCCTTTGGGCATACCGGTCTTTCCCGTCCTGCCGTACGGGATATCGCCGTACTTTTCGGCCTTTCCCGGCACGGTCACTCTGCAATCGGAAACCTACACCGCACTCATTCGCGACATTCTGGACAGCCTCTCAGGAGCCGGTTTCCGCCGCATCGTTCTGCTGAACGGCCACGGCGGCAACGCGCCTGCGGCTGACGTAGCCGGAGAGTGGATGGCGGACCATCCCGGTCACCAGGTGAAGATGTTCAACTGGTGGATCGCACCGAAGACAGTGGCGAAGATGAGGGAGATCGACCCCGTCGGGTCCCACGCCTCCTGGATCGAAAACTTCCCCTGGACGCGCTTGGCGGGCCTGGCGCTTCCGGAAGAGCAGAAGCCGCTCATCGACAAGGCGCTGAAATCGGTGCTCGATCCGGTCGCCTTCAGAGAGGCGATCGGCGACGGCAACTACGGTGGCGTCTATCAGCGACCCGACGAAGAGATGATGGCGCTGTGGGACGTCGCGGTGGCCGAAGCCCGGGAAACCATGGAGACTGGATGGGCGTAGCCGAAGCACCCTTGCTCATTTGGGGCGCTGGGGCCATGGGAGGGAGCATCGGCGGCGTGTTGGCCAACGAGGGCCGGCGCGTCCGCTTCGTCGACAGCGACCGGGACCATGTCCGGGAGATGAACGAGCGGGGTTTGCGGATCACCGGTCCGGTTTCCGCGTTCCAGGTCACGGTGGAAGCCACCCATCCGGAAGACCTCCGAGGCACGTTCTCCACCATCCTTCTCTGCGTGAAGGCCCATCACACCGGGGAGGCCCTGGACCAGCTGCGGTCACACGTGTCGGACACTGGGGCCGTGATCTCGATTCAGAACGGGCTTTGTGAGCTGGAGATCGCCGAGGCCTTGGGTCGTGAGAGGACGGTGGGAGCCTTCGTGAACTTCGGCGCCGACTATCTGAAGCCGGGGGTGATCCACTGGGGCGGGCGCGGCGCCGTGGTGGTGGGAGAGCTGGACGGTCGCAGGGGCCCGCGCATCGAGGCGATCCACCAGCTGCTGTGCCTCTTCGAGCCCAATGCGGTCCTGACCGCTAACATCTTCGGCTACCTCTGGGCGAAGCTGGCCTACGCGGCCCTGCTGTTCGCCACGGCGGTGACCGACGAGCCTATCGCGGATGTGCTGGCGGAGGGGAAGTACCGACCTATGCTGATACACCTGGCCCGCGAGGTCGTGGCGGTGGCGGAGGCTCGGGGAGTGTCGCTCGAGGGCTTCGACGGATTCGATCCCGGGTCTTTCCGTTCCACGGCTCCGGTGAAACGAAGCGAAGGTTCGCTGGACGACCTGGTCGCCTTCAACCGCCGGTCCGCCAAAACCCACAGCGGAATCTGGCGGGATTTGGCGGTGCGCAAGCGTACTACGGAGGTAGACGCCCAGTTGGGGCCGGTGGTAGCCCTGGGCCGCGAGTTGGGAATGGCCACGCCACTCACCGAGCGGCTCATCGCTCAGATCCACGAGATAGAGCGAGGCGAGCGGGAGTTTAGCGGGTGCAACCTGGAGGCGCTCAGATGAACATCGACTTCAGCGGCCGCACGATCATCGTCACCGGTGGCTCACACGGGCTGGGCCGGGCCATGGCGCAGGCGTTCATCAACCACGGCGCCCGGGTCTGGACGTGCGACATCTTGGAGGACGCCTTGGCCGAAACGCGGGAGGTGTGCGGCGGTGAGTGCGAGACTCGAGTCGTAGATGTCCGAGACCGAGATGCGGTCAGGGCGTTCGTGGAGGATGCATCCCGGGACTCGGGTCGAGTCGACGTCCTGGTGAACAACGCCGGCGGTGTCGCGGGGCAGGTGGGTCGTCCCGTGGAGGAGGTCACGCCAGACGATTGGCAGACGATCTTCGACGTGAACCTCACCGGCGCCTTCAACTTCTCCCAGGCCGTGGCTCCGGGTATGAAATCAGATGCGTGGGGTCGCATCGTCAACATCTCTTCCGGGGCCGGTATCAGAGTCAGCCTCACGGGAATCCAAGCCTACGCATCCGCCAAGTCGGGGCTCATCGGCTTTACACGGCAGCTGGCCCACGAGCTTGGGCCTTTCGGCATCACGGTGAACTGCGTGGCCCCCGGCTTCATCCGCTCGAACCCCGCCACGGAACGCCAGTGGGAATCGTACGGAGATGAGGGTCAACAGAAGTTGGTGGGCTCCATCGCAACCCGACGGCTGGGACAACCGGAGGACATCGCTCACGCAGTCCTCTTCTTCGCCTCGAACTACGCGTCGTGGATCACGGGTCAGACGCTGAGCGTGGACGGCGGCCGCTAGACTGACACGCTCGCGAACCCGGGCCCTGCCAAGAACAAATCCTTGCCGTAGCTGGATGGTGACTGCAGATTAGCCGGCACCGTGTCAGCGATGTATTAAAGGTCGTACTTACCCCCGAAAACCTAGTTCACTGGAGGTGTACGCGTGACTCAAGAGATTCGCGCTGACTATTGCATCGCCGGGGCCGGACCTGCCGGATCGGTACTGGCGACGAAGTTGGCGGCGACCGGCAAGCGCATCGTGCTCCTCGATCAGGGCCCGCACTATTCGGAGGCGGAACGTTCTGCCATGCTGGGCCGGGGCCTCGAGTCGCTGAACGACTTTGCCGACTACAACGACGACGCATCGGCGGGCACCGTCACACCGTACAGCTCTGCCGCCGCCGAGGGCCAGGTCGTCGACTGGGTGGCGCAGCGGCTTTTCGGCATCGGTGGTACGGCGTTGCACTTCGAGGCGATCATGGGCCGCCCGTTGGAGGGTGATCTCAAGGTGCGGTCCCTGTACGGATTCGGGCGCGACTGGCCCATCGACTACGAGGAGCTGGAGCCCTGGCTGCTCAGAGGCGAGCAGGAAGTCGGCGTAGCGGGAAACGACGACAATCCCTACGCGTCGCCCAGGTCGGGTCCGTTCCCGATGACCGGTCACGCGTTCTCGCATTTCGATCGCGAGATCTTCGGCCCCGCGCTGGCTAGCCTGGGGATCACGGGGCATACGTCGCCGCGTGGCATTCCAACGGAGCCGTATCGCGGCCGCCCGGAGTGCCTGGCGTGCCGCGCCTGCAAGTTCTGTCCGTCTGGAGCCCGTTACTCGGCGGACCGTGTGCACATTCCGATGATGGACGGGCAGGACAACGTGACGATCCTGCCGGACGTGAGTCTCAGGCGCCTCGAGACGTCCCCCGCGGGCGATCGCGTCGTCGCGGCTCACGCGGTGCGAGTGGAGGATGGCTCGGAGCTTGTCATACGGGCGGAGCGCTTCGTCGTCGCCCTGGGTGGGGTCGAGACGCCGCGACTGCTCTTGCTGTCGGCCGGCGGGGGCAGCGCGAGTTCGGGCCTGGGGAACATGGGTGGACAGCTGGGACGGGGATTCAGCGATCACGTTCACCCGTATGTCACGTGCGACATCGGTCGGCACGCGGGGAGCCGACTGGGCTTCGAGACGATGGTCACCGAGCATTTCAGAACAGACGTGGACCGGCGCGAGGAGAATACCTACTGGATGCTTGGCTCGCCGGCCATGGATTGGTTCCCGGTCGGCATCGAGGCATCGATGTGGTCGACGCAGGGAGACGTGCTGTCGCTCGATGGTCTTCGCGAGAGCATCCCCCGCATGGCGACGCTGTCGGGCATGGTGGAGTTAGAGGGTCGAGGAGTGGTGGAGTTGGACCCAGACAACCTCGATGCGTTCGGGTCGCCGGTGGCCAAGGTGACGATGACGCTAACGGATCGAGACCGCCGGACCCCGGCGCGCATGGGCGAAGATGTGGCTCGGATTGGTGAAGCGATCGGTGTTACAGACATGTCCGAGATCACGCCGCCGGATATGGGCCTGGGCTACCATCCTTCCGGCGCCACGGCCATGGCGGCTTCACCGGACGACGGCGTCGTTGACCGCGAGCTGAAAGTGTTCGGTACGGACAACCTGTATGTCGTGAGCAACTCGGTGTTCCCGCATATGGGTGCCAATCCCCCAACGCTGACGATCATCGCGCTGGCGCTTCGGCTGGCCGCACACTTGGAAGGGAGGGGAGCGGCATGAGTGGACGGGAGTGGAAACGTCGCGAGTTCATCAAGGTGCTCATGTCGCTGCCGGTGGGCTACTACGCCGCCGGGTGTGCGGTGGACTCGGGTACGACCGCACAGGACCCGTTGGGCAAACTGGTACTCGCGCTGGGACCGTGGTCGGACGGTGAGCGGGAGCGGGCTGAGGAGTTCGTCGGGCGGTTCCTCGCCGCGGAGCAGATCGTCGGTCTGTATCTGCCCGAGTCGAGGGACGCGATTGAGAGCCTGTCGGCCCGCTACCCGGACGACGCGATGGCGGTGGGTGAACTGGACTTGGCGAGCTTGTCAGAGGCGGAGCGAGAGTTCGTCGTGCCGTTCGTGCAGCAACTCTACAGCTTAATCGAGGTGCGATTCGACATCGCGAACGAGCCGCGTTGGGGCGAGTGCCTGGGCGAGCGGACGCGATACACGCAGGCTCCGGGTTAAACAGTTCAGCGCTAGCGGGCCAGTCCGATCCCCGCGCCAAGCCAGTAGCGATTTGTGATCCCCAGCCGAACCTGCAGGTCTCGGCTGAACGACACCCAGGCGCCGAACGATCCACCGAAAGGCCGAAAGACGCCGGGATAGACGTTCACGTTCAGCAGGCGGTCCCACAGCTGACTGACGCGGACGCTAACGAGCAGCGAGTTGTTCCGATCCACGAACAGTCCGGCCGAGTATGCCAGGTCCGCCGTCTCTTCGCCGGTTATTGGATCGACGTGCATTTGCTTGGCGTCCTTGCCGACTCCGAAGCTGAAGTCCAGATCGTGCCCGCGGTGGAACGTCAGCCCGACCTGTGCTCCGATTCCCGTCCAGAAGAAGATCGAGGAGTTCGGAATAACGCCCCAGGGAAACTTGAAGAACAGGTAATTGGCGTTGTTGTGGACCTCACCCGACGGGAGGGTCAGCGAGGCTTGGCCCGGCCAGATGTTCGCATGCATTGTCTGGGCGAAGAAGCGTGATACACCATCGTTGGCGAACAACACTATACCGAGGATATCGAAGAAGTAGAGGTCGGCGACCGTAGCGGCGCCCCCCTGTTTGATACCCGGGTGCTCGTACATCTCGTTCAGGACGGCCGCGGCCATAGATGTTGCGGCGGACATGAGGCCGGCGGCCGGAACACCTCGCGCCTCGTACCATTCCTTTAGTCGGCGCCAGTGGATGCCTCCCTCGATGACGTGCCCCGTGTAGTTCGTGTACCACTTGGAGTCGTTAAAACTGAACGAGAGCGGTAGCACTTCCTTTTGAAGAAACGGCCACCAACCGCCACCACGCTCGATCGCCTCGAGAGGATGGGTGAGGGACTGGTAGACATGGCTGGCACCATAGGGATACTCGAAGACCTTTCGGCTCTTGGCCTCGGTCTGCGAGAGCGCGAACCCCTTGTTGAGGATCACGTCCAGGGGGCCCATGAAGGCGTCGCTTCCGTAGGGTAGGTCGTGGAAGAAGAAAGGGCCCGAGTCTTTGGCGTTCGACTCGGATATCTGCACGGCCGCGTCCGCCTCGGTTTGCCCGCCATTCTGCGCGATCACGACACCAGGCACAAAAACGTGCAGGAGTGAAAACAGAATTAAGGTACGTGAGAACGGCCCGGTCGGCATTGAAGGGATGAAGCTCCGAGTTGAGGCGGGGAAGGAGAACCCAAGAAAGATGTGAGATTCCGGCCTGAAGATCAACACTTCTGGGTGTCAGCCCGTCACTGGCACCGCAAAATACTTCGAGACGGACGGTTCGGCTTCTGCTTTAACGCTCGGGCTCGAAGACGCGATCCAAATCGATCGCTCCGACCTCCTTGCCGGCGAGGTTCACCGGCAGGCTACCTCTGTAGGTTTCCGGGCCGGCATCGCTCTCGAAGTCCCACACTTCCACGGTATCCGTTTCCGGATCGACGATCCAGTACTGAACCACTCCTTGCCGCTTGTAGAGTTTCAGCTTGATCGAACGGTCGCGGCCGGCAGTAGACGGTGAAAGGATTTCAACTACAATGTCGGGCGCGCCGCGGATCCCCTCATCGACGAGTTTCTCCGCCGATGCGCGCGCTACGAAGATGATATCGGGCTGAACACCTTCCTCGGTCGCCGGGAACTCGACTCCGATAGGCGCGTGATAGACCCAGCCGATCCCGGGTTCTTGCAGTAGTGCACGAAGCGCCGCCTGAAGGTTGCCGCTGATCCACTGGTGGCGGCGCGACGGAGCTGCACTCACATACAATTCCCCGTCGATCGCTTCGTAGCGCTTGCCGTCCTCGGGCATGAGCTGTGCGTCTGCCCAAGTGATCCGTGCGGTTGCCATACGTTCCACATTATACCCCCTCCCTGAGTAACAGGCGAGCGAATGTGTTAAGCGGATGTTGGCAAGCCGCCGTCAACGGATCAGCAACGCGAGGAATAGAAATTCAGTATGAGGATGCACTCCGCCGCCTGCTATGCGCCCAGTAACGCCCTCATCAGCGCTGCCACGACGAACCCGAAGTAGTTGCCGATGGCGTATCCCAGAAGCCCGACGGCCACGCCGGGCAGGAGCCGGTCCGTGTACCCGCGGGCACCCGCAATGGCGATGGCCGAGGCCGCACCCCCGACGTTTGCCTGCGACGCCACCACCAGGGTCCTGAGATCCAGGCGCGCCAGGCGCCCGATCCCAAAGATCACCACGCCGTGGACTGCCACGGTGATGAGGGCGTAGTAGAAGATCGGCGGACCCTGCGCGACCAGAGTGGCCACGACCGAACGCGCGCCGTTACTGGCCAGGAAGAGCAAGATCAGGTAGTTGCCGAACAACGCGGCACCGGTGAGCGATTTCACCGCCGGCACCTGCGCCAGGATCAGCACGACAGTCGTCAGCCAGAGGACCTCGTGAAGGAACGGTAGGAACTGCGCCAGCTGGCCGGCGGCCCACACCGCGCCGACGGCTATCGTCACCAGTGCCGCCGTATCCGAAAGCGATATCGGTTTGACGCTGTCGTTGAGCGTGTGTTCCAGCGTTAGCGGCTTGTCGGTTGAAGAGGGATCGGCGATCTCGGGTTCCTGGTCTTGCCTCGGGCGACCCAACATTACAGGTAC
>JBDHGH010000040.1:0-23571 GCA_039589995.1 Gemmatimonadota bacterium
CCCAACCAGGAGGACGAATTGCCATACGATCCTAGAATTGTTCAGCCGATGCGGGAAGAGATGACCGCCATCGGCTTTACCGAGCTTCTGACCGCTGAGGACGTCGACGGGTTCATGAACGAGAAGGGTGGCACCGCCCTCGTCGTGGTGAACTCGGTCTGCGGTTGTGCGGCCGGCATGGCCCGGCCCGGCGTGCGACTGGCTCTTCAGCAGGGCCCGAAGCCCAACCGGTTGGCCACCGTCTTCGCGGGACAGGATTTGGACGCCGTCGACCGGGCTCGTAGCTACTTCGCGCAGATGCCGCCCAGCAGCCCATCCATGGCCCTGTTCCGAGACGGCGAGCTGGTGCATTTCGTGCCTCGCCACCTCATCGAGGGACGCACCGCCGAACAGGTGGCCAGCGACCTCGCCAGCGCGCTCGAAGAAAACTGCGCCCCCGCGGCCTAAGCATGGGCACATTTCACAGCGACAAGGGTGAGTTTCACGGTATCACCGTGGTCGTCGATACGACGGGTGACTCGGTCTATATCGGCCGCTGCTGGGAGATGAACGACCGAGAGGTCGTCTTGCTCGATCTGGACGAGCACGAGGATGGGCAGGACGGACGCTCGAAGGAGGAGTTCATCCGTCAGGCTGCGAAGGTCGGTATCTGGAAGAAGCGCGACCGGCTGGTGCTTCCGATTGCGCAAGTCGCGTCGGTAACACCGCTAGGTCAGGTTTCTAGCGATTGAGCTTGTCCAGGGCGTCGGCGGCCTCTTTGAAGTGGCCGCCGAGGCTCGCCCCTCCATCCACCGTTATCTCGACGCCCGTGACGTGCGACGCTGCCGGTGAGACGAGGAAAAGCACTGCCGCCGACACGTCGTCCATCGCGACCAGCCTGCCCAGCGGGACCTGCCTGCGGTAAGCCTCTACGTACCCAATAGACTCGGCCAGACGTCGGGAGCCTTCCGTGCCTTCCACCAGGCCAGGTGCTACGGCATTGACCCTGATTCCGTCGCCGCCCCACTCCACCGCCAACGTCCGGGTGAGGTTGACCACTCCGGCCTTCGCCGCTCCCGAGTGAACCATCAAGGGGGCGCCGGTCGTCACATACGTTGTCGTGATGTTGATGATCGATCCGCCGCCGGCCTCACGCAACGCGGGGTAGGCGGCCTGGCTCATGTTGAACGTGCCGTTGAGGACGATATCGACGACGGCGCGCCAACCCTTCTCAGAAAGCTCGGCTGCGCGGACGAGGAAGTTGCCCGCGGCGTTGTTCACGAGGATGTCCAACCGGCCGAAACGATCGACAGTCTCGGCTACGGTTCGATCGCAAGCTTCACGGTCGCGAACGTCCATCTTGCAAAGCAGGGTCTCCCGGCCCAGCGCTTGAACCTCTGCCTCTACACCCTCGAGGTGTCCGCGTTTGCGGCTGGCGAGGACGATGTTGGCACCGCGGGCCGCCAGAGTGCGAGCGATGCCGGCGCCGATTCCCGTCCCGCCCCCGGTGATGAGGGCGACCTGTCCGGCGAGCAGGTCGGTTCTAAAGGAGTCGATCGGGGATGGAGTCAATCGTAGGAATCCTCAGGGACCCGCCAGCTCGCTCTGCAACCGGTCCAATCCTTCCTGTGCCCGTGCCAACCATTGGCCGACAACCTCCGGATCGCCCCGCTCCCACAAGCGTATCGCCCGAAGGTAATGGTCGATGGCCTCCTGGCGATTGCCACGGGTCTCTTCTATGCGGCCGAGCTCGTAGCTGGAGCGTGCCGTGAAGAAACTGACCCACCCGTAAGGGGGGGCAAACGAACGATAAATCCACTCGGCCTGCTCCTCCAGACCTTGGGCGTCGAGGATCTCCGCCAGATGGAAGCGAAACGAGTATTCCGACCAGCCGACCCAAGGGTTGTTGGAGTGGATCTGCCAGTTTCCGTACGCGTTGCGGGCTTCCTCGAGTGCCGTATCCAAGTCACCACGCCGAACGGCCAGCCGCGCTCCGATGTCGCTGCTCAAAGCGGCCCGGTAGTCCAGTGGGGTGCCGCCTCCGGGCAATGCTTCCAGCGCCTGTTGCCAGGACGCTACTTGCGTCGTGTCACCGTAGGTCGCGTGGTAGGCACCAACGGCCCAACCGATGAGCCAGGCGGGCTTGTTGTAGAAGTAGTGGTTCAGCGAGTCGATCGGCAGGTACTCGTTGAGCACCGGAATGGCCTCTGCGGAGATCGTCGCGTTTCCAACCCCGGCGAGCTGCGCGACCAGAAGAGTTTGGCGGGTGCGCATCGGATATCCAATCCCCCCGGTTCGAACGAGCGAGTCGACCTCGGCGAGCCGCCCTTGCGCTAGCCATATCTGCAGCCGCGCATCGGTACCCAGCACTCGGTGGGCTTCCTGCCGAGATTCATCCAGCATCTCTTCGGCCAGGCGCTCCGCCAGATCGGGTCGGTATACGACCAGCTCGCGAAGCACCGCGACGGCGATGGGGAGGGGTTGGTCCGCGAGCGCGGACAGTGTCGAGTCGAGCTCGGCTTCAGGGGCAAGCAGGGTTTCCAAAGCGGCCATCGTTGCGAGTGCGAGCGTGCTGGAAGTGTCAACGGCCTGAAGACTTTCCAGCGCGCCCTGCAACTCGGCAGGATCCTCGGAAAACAGCGCCAGCCGCGCGCGGGAAGCTCGCGCCGCGATCGATGAGGAGTCCACCCTGATCAACCTGTCGTAGCTGGCGACGATCTCTTCGGTGCTCTTGTTCAGCTGCCAGCCGTCTCTCAAGTGAGTGAAAGCGATGCCATGCAGCGCCTCGACGTCGAGAGAATCGATGCTGAGGATGCGCTCGAACAAGAAAGCCGCTTGCACACCGTCGGTATCGTCCAGCGCTCGAAACGCCTCGATCTGCATCCGGTTGCGCGGCGTGAGGCGCTCTCTGTGAGCCATCGCCCGGTTGATGATCGGTCGAATGCCGATGAAAGGCTGCGCATTCAGATAGAGGATCATCTCGCGGATCTTGAAGTGTTCCAGGTGCGCCAGGGCGAATGTAGAGTCGAGTGCGATCGCTTGCTCGATCAACGGTTCCGCCTCGTCGAACATCCCACGCCTCGCCAGGCTCTTCGCCTCCAGGTAGGTCTTGAGGGCCTCCGCGTTGTCCGTCGCGTAGCGTTCGATCTCCGGCACGGTGGGAAGCTGCTCGCGTTCCCAGATGTCAGCTAACAGATCGATAGCCAGGCGGTTAACCGCGGCGCTGATGCTGTCCGCCGGTGCCGTGGCCTTCACGGTGGCTAACACATCGCCAGTAAGCACGTCGTAGACGCGGGCGGTTACGTCCAAACTCGCTCCAGCGACTACGACGTTCCCGGTGACGTAGCGGCGCACTCCTGCCTTTCGGCTCAATCGGAGTGCCTCGTCGGGTTCCGGCGCCAACGCTGCGGCACCCCGCTCCGGCCTCAGATCGTTCCAAACGGCGGACGGATCGGCCACCCGCACGCCCGGTGTGCCATCGAACGTCACGCTCAGCAAGTCGGCCAGGCCCTCGCCGTAACCTGCGGCGTCGACGCCGCTGCCCCGAAACGGAAAGACCACCATCGAAATGCGCGAATCGGTGACCGGCTTGTCGTGGCCCGCGGCCCAGGCGGTCCAAAGCACGAAGAAAAACCCGGAGAACAGCACGGTCGAGCCGGCACCGGCCAGCACCACCGTCTTCTTGTTTACTTTACGGTAACTGCGCGTGAAAGCAGACTCGAGGACGTCGGGCACGCCGCGCACATCGCCGACCTCGCCGTCTCCGGCCTTCTCCAGCGCACGGGCCGTCAACTCGTACCAGTGGGCCAGCGGGATAGCGATGAGGGCGCCCAGCCCCAAGATCACGGCTGTGACACGCACCACGGTGACAGAAAGGTCGAAGGTATCGACGGTAAGCCCGACCGATTCGTAGATGATCCAGGCAGCGCCAAGGTAGAGGGCCAGCCACTCGACCTCGCGTCGGCGACGAAGCCGATCCACGCCGCGCACGGCGCGGACGGTCATGGGCTGGTCGGGGCGCGGCATATACCCTCCGAATGGCGCTAAGAATACGGCCAAAACCGTGCGGGTTCGGCCGCAAGCGCTGAAACAGGTGTTGGGTAAACCCCTATATAACACCCCCCGCCCTCGGGTCGCCAGTCGCGGTTGGCCCACAAATCCTTGACAGTTGCTCGATGGTGGGGTGTATTGGAAGCGCGGGCGAAAACCGAAGTCCAAATTACTACAATTATCATTGGCGATTCGCACGACGTCGGTACGGTTGTCGCGTCGTTGGCCCCACGGTCGCCAAGCGTCAAGGGTTCAGGCGATGAGACGAGAATCGAGAATGCCGGATATCTCTAGAGATCGGACGTTGGATGAAGGCGGGGTGTCTCGCTGGGTGATCGTGCGCGACCTGGGCCTCTTCCAGCTCAAGCTCTTTCTCGACGGAGTCATCGATGTGACGCTGGCACCGCTGTCCTTCGCCGCAGCGCTCATCGAGATCCTCTTTGGAGGCGAGCGGCGCGGAAGGATGTTCTACGCGATTCTCCGCTTCGGCGAGAAGGCTGACCTCTGGTTGAATCTGTACGGTGCGTCGCGGGGCGCGGACACCGATGGCCTGTTCGGTGGCAGCAAGGCCGGCAGCCCAACACTCCTCGGCGAGATCGAGCAGCGCATCCGCGGAGGGGACGAACCGCGAGGCAAGAACCGTTAGACCTGTTTGATGGTAGCATCCCTCCTCGAACGTCTGCGGGCCGCCCTGGCCGGCCAATACGACGTCGAGCGCGAGCTCGGGGCCGGCGGGATGGGGACGGTCTTTCTCGCCCGTGACGTGACGCTCCAGCGCTACGTCGCGATCAAAATCCTCCGCCCAGAGAACGCCACCGCGTCGGCGGCCGAACGCTTCCTGCGTGAGGCTCGCATACTCGCCAAGCTCGACCACCCGAACATCGTTCCCGTACACGTCGCCGGCGAGGCCGATGGCCTGTACTACTACGTGATGAACCACGTCGAGGGCGAAACGCTTGCCGAGCGTTTGAAGCGGGGCCCTCTGACGGAAGAGGAAGTGACCTGGCTGGGGGCCGAGTTGCTCGCCGCGCTGGAGGTGGCGCACGCACGCGAGGTTATCCACAGAGATATCAAGCCCAGCAACATCTTCATGTTTGGTGACCGAGTGCTGCTTGGCGATTTCGGTATCGCCAAGTCGGTCAGCGAGGACTCTCCGCCCCTCACCGGAGCGGGGCAACGCGTCGGTACACCGGCTTACATGCCGCCCGAGCAAGTCAGCGGCGACGTGACCCCGCGAACCGACATCTACGCGCTGGGCATGTTGCTCTACGAGGCCGCCACCGGAGGGCGATGGTCGATCGCGACATCGTTCGAAGACGTGGACGTATCTCGATACTCGCCGCAGTTCGCTCGTGCGCTTCAGCCCGCGTTGGCCTGGTCCCCGGAGGATCGATACGAGAGCGTCACCGCCTTTCGCGAGGCGCTGTTGCGGGGAGGCAGGAAGACACGGAAGTCGAATCTGGGAAGAGCTCTCGCGGTTGCTGTGACGGTCGTGGTCGTTATTGCGGCGTACCTGCTATGGCCGCGACGACCGCAACCCATTGCGGTCAGCGATCTCGCCGTTCTGCCGGTGCAAGTCATCGGAGGAGAGACGAGGGGCATCGATGGAGACAATCTCGCGCATCTCGTGCGCATCAACCTCGAGCGCATGGGCGTCACCGTGGTCTCTCAGCGACGGACATGGCCCTGGTGGGACTCGGTCCAATCACGTGGGCTGACCGTTGGTCCAGGCACGGATGCAGCGACCCGGCTGCGTGCGAGCTACGCCGCCGTTGCCACCCTTAGCTTTTCCGATAGCCGCTTGCGGGCCGAGTTGGACGTGTACGACCATCGAGGCGAGCCACTACCGGGACAGCAGGAGATCCGCCTCGCCGACGCCGATCAGGTCGAGGTGAGCGACTCGATCACCTTGAGGCTCGCTCAGATTGCACTCGGTAACGAGTTGCCCGCGGAAGTCCCGCGACTGACGCGAGATCGCCAGGCGTTGACCCAATTTCTACGTGGCGAGAAAGCTTTCGAGCGGGGCGAGTCGGGGCTCGCCGTGAAGCACTACCGAGCCGCGGTCGAGCGCGACTCGACGTTCATCCTCGCTTGGTGGCGGATGGCGAACGCGTGGCGCTGGGTGGGCGAGACCGGACCGTATCCGGCTGACTTCCAGCGGTTGTTCGACCAGTACGGCAGCGAGCTTCCTCCTGCCGACTCCATGCTCATGGAAGCCCAGCTCGCCCCAGCGGGCCCGCTACGGATAGCGAAGTACCGCGACGCGCATCGGGCTTTTCCGCAGAACGAGTTCGCAGCGTTTCTTTACGGTGAGGAGCTGTTCAACAGGGGGCCCCTGTGGGGCGTGCCGCTCGACAGCGCCGCCAGCGCGCTGGGTGCAGCGATAGCGTTGAGTCCAAGCTGGGCCAACGCGGTCTTGACGAAGTTCTGGGCTTGCATGCGGCTGGGTGACATGGAAGGCGCAAGGAGCGCCCGAGATCAGTTCTTGCAGATCGCCGAGGTCCCCCAGGAATTGATGGACCCGGATCTGGTGGCGCTGGCGTTCAGCGCCCGCTTCGAAGATCCCGAAGCCGCCGGTCAAAGACTCCGGGAGATCTTGAGCGATCCGCGTTTCGAGTCGCCCGACACCGTTGCGCGGTTTGCACGATTGGGGAATGCTTTCGATCTGCCGGAAGTCCAGGTCATGCTTGGACAGGGGCTCGTGGAGAGCACGCTCCAATTCCCGAACTTCCGCGCTGGCGGCCACGCGTCGATAGGCCTGGCTTCGATGACTCTGGGCCGTGAGCGTAGCGCACTGGCTCATTTCGACTCGGTCTTCGCGCTCACAGGCGAGAACGAGGCGGAACTGCAGGCCGCCCAGTGGCGCGTCCTCGTTCCAACCGTGGCAGAAGCACATCCCCGAGATACGGCCCGACTGGCCCGGGGCCGTGAGGCGCTGGCACGGATCGCACAGAGTGGCGAGCAGGCGGCGCGGGCAATCTGGACCCTGGCGTTGGACGCCTATTCGAATGGCAACGCAACGTCGGCGCGCGAGTGGTTGGCCCAATTGGATGAGCTTCCCCAAGATGCCGGCGTCGAATCGCTCGCGCTGTTCCTCGAAGCCATCGACCTGGCCGCAAGCGGCCAATTCGGCGAAGCGCTCCGGGTCAGCGAAACGTTGCTGAGCGTTCAAGCGTGTACGATTCCGTTACGGGGCGGATCAGAAACGCAGCAGGCTTATTGTAATCCGTTCGCGAGGGCAATACTCCACTTGAAGCGCGGTGAATGGTACGAGCGGCTTGGGCAACTCGATGAAGCGCAGCGGGAATGGCTCTGGCACGAGGCGGTGGATATCGACGGGCTGCCCAGCGTGGAGTTGCCGCAGGCCGGGGAGATCGATTGGGCGCTCGGAACGTTCGGTCGATTTTTGCGTGGGATGACGGCGTTCGAAGCGGACGATCTGGCGGGTGCGTGTCAGCATCTAAGCCGTGTTGTCGAGTTCTGGGCCGAGTCCGATCCCGAATACAGTGACTACTTGACCGAGGCAGTCGCTGCTAGAGACATGTCGTGTAGCGACACGAGTTGAAGGTTGTTGGAATCCACGGATGGTGACCCATGATCACCTGCCGCGTACTAGGCCCCGTTGAAGTTCTCGTCGATGGTGACCCTGCGCCTGCGGAGTTGCTTTGGCGCAAAAACCTGGCCCTCCTCATCTACCTTGCCCGATCTCCCAAACGCACTCGGTCGCGCGATCACCTCATAGGTTTGCTGTGGGGCGACAAGCCTGAAGCCGCCGCCCGCCACTCTCTGAACGAAGCGATGCGGGTGCTGCGGAAGTGCGTCGGCGCGGACGGTCTGGAGAGCGAAAGTGGTCAAATCCGTCTAGCTGGCAACACGGTGGAGTTGGATCTCGAGTCGTTCGAGAGCCGCATAGAAGGTAAGGATTGGAGCGGCGCGGCCGAGTTCGTTGCAGGCGAGATTATGGAGGGATTCTCGCTGCCCGGCTGCTCCGCGTTCGATGACTGGCTCCACAGCGAACGCGTAGAGTGGCGGAAGCGCTCGGTCGAGGTACTGGCCGCGCGGGCGAGCGAATTGTTGGACGGCGGCGAGCTCTCGGACGCGGCAGCCGTGGCGAATCGTGCGATCGCGCTCGATGCCACATCGTCCGTCGCCGTCGAAGCGGCCATGCGCAGCCTGGCGATAGCCGGTGATCGTGCCGGGGCGTTGTCCGCCTACGAGACCTTTGCCGAGCGACTGAGCGAGGAAGTCGGCATCGAGCCCGATGAAGCCCTACAGGCCCTCGCCGGTCGCATCCGCCGCGAACGGGCGTGGAAGCTGCCCGATGTGCTGGCCGAGGGTACGCTACCGGGCGCAGAGTCGCGGCGCGTTCCGCTGGTCGGACGCGAATCCGAGTTGGAGCTGTTGCTCGACGCTTGGGTCAGTTGTCGCAAGGACGGAAAGGCTGCCGTCGCCGTAATCGAGGGCGATCCCGGCACGGGCAAGTCGCGTCTTGCAGAGGAGCTGACCGCGCGGGCGCGTTTGGACGGCGCGGCCGTCGCTGCGGCTCGTGCCGTGCCGGCGGACAGGGAAGAGGCGCATTCCGGAGTCCTCGCGCTGGCGCGGGGTACGGCTCTGGACACCCCTGGCATAGACGAGGTCCCTCCGGCAGCCGCCACAGCGTTCGCCGAGTACTGGCCGAATTGGGCAGAACGCTTCGGTGAAGGAACGGGTGAACCGGAGCGGCTCGGTCGGGCCTTCGTCGATGTCGTGGCGGCTGTGGCGAGAAATCAGCCGATGTTCATCCAACTGGACGATGCCCACTGGCTGGATCGCGAATCGGCGCTTGCCCTCGAAGCGCTGGTCCGCGACCTGGAGGCCGCGCCCGTCTTCGTGCTGGTGACCCTCGCGCCCCATCCGCCGCAACCGGAGCTGGACGAGCTCCGGGCCCACATCGGGCGAGAGATTTCAGGCGTAGATTTGCGTGTTCGTCCACTCAAGGCGGAGGCTCTACGCTCTCTGGCGCGGTGGTCCTTACCGGGCTATGACGAAATCGAGCTGGACCGGATCACTCGGCGCATCGTAACCGATTCGGCAGGGCTTCCTCTGCTAGCGGTCGAACTGTTCCACGCGGTCGCTTTGGGCCTCGACCTCCACTCGGCCCGTGGCGCTTGGCCCGAGCCGCTGAGGACCCTGGAGCAATCGCTGCCCGGCGACCTTCCCGATGCCGTGGTAGCGGCCGTGCGGGTGGGTTTCCGTAGGCTTTCTGGAGAGGCACAAAAGGTCCTGGCAGCGGCATCGATCCTCGGCGATCGCGTCGATCTCCGTACGCTGGAGCGGGTCACAGATAACCACCCGGGGGCGCTGGCGGGAGCGCTCGACGAGCTGGAATGGCAGCGCTGGCTGACTGCCGAGGCCCGCGGCTACTCCTTCGTCGCCCGCATCGTCCGCGATGTGGTCGCCCGAGATATGTTGACGGCAGGCCAGCGACAGCGGATCCTCGAGGCCGCAAAAGAGTAGAATACACTGCCAGCTACCGGTGGGCAGTAGCGGCCACCTCCCTCGCCTTCAATTTTCACTGTTGTTGTTCGATATTATCGTCTGAGCTCCGCCGCAGTCCGCGGAATCGACAACGAATCTCGCTAGCGACCGACACACCTCACGTGGGTTGGGGGAGATCACATGGGGCGCCTGGAACTATGAGTTGGACGCCGTTCGATTTCGACCAGACCGGACCAGCCGGGGTCGGCCTACCGGCTCCCGAAGCGACACCGGTCATGGTGGTGGACGACGAGCCGCCCGTGCTCGCGTTGCTTGCCAAGGTCCTCGGCCGCGAGGGCTATCCCGTTGAGACGTACGAGTCCGCGCACGATGCTCTGGGCAGGATTGCCGAGGGCGGTATTGCCCTGTTGATCACCGATATCAAGATGCCCTTAATGAGTGGGATCGACCTCGCCCGCAGCGCGCTGGAAGAGGATCCCGATCTAGCGATTCTCATCCTCACCGGTGCCGCCGACACCGATTCCGCCGTGGAGTCGCTTCGCTTGGGCGTCGAGGATTACCTGACCAAGCCGATCTCGGTGGATGCGCTTACCGAGGCGGTGGGTCGCGCGCTGCGCCACCGCAGCCAGGAGCTGTATCGGCACAGACTGGAGGCGTGGTTACGCGCCGAAGTCGACAAGCGATTGGAACAGGTGCAGCGGCAGGCGGAGGAGATCGAGCGCGTCTCCCTGGCCGCTTTAACCGCCCTGGTCAATGCCATGGAAGCCAAGGACCCCTACCTGAAGGGTCATAGCGAAAAGGTCGCCGGCCTGTGCGCGGAGTTGGCCTCGGAGATCGGCCTGGAGCCGGACGAGGTCGAAGAACTGCGAATGGCGGGGTTGCTACACGATATCGGGATGATCGCTATCCGCGAGTCGGTTGTGCACAAAGAAGGTCAGCTCACCACCGAGGAATACCAGCACGTTCAGGAGCACGTCGATATCGGGGCCACCATCCTTCGGCCGCTGACAAATATCGGCAATGCGGTCGAGTTCGTCCGCTGCCATCACGAAAGAATGGATGGCTCGGGGTACCCCCGGGGTCTAGCTGGGTCCGAGCTTCCCATCGGTGGACAGGTCGTTGCCCTGGCCGAGATGTTCGTCTCCCTGACCGAAAAGCGGGCGCACCGCCAGGCGCGCTCGGAAGGAGAGGCGTTGCAGACGCTGTCGGCCGAAATGAAGGCTAAGTTCGATTCCAACATCTTCGCCGCTCTCGAGCGAGTCCTGCTGAAGAGGCGACCGGACTAGCTTACTATACACCCTTCCGTTCTGTCTTGACTCTCACTTGATGGCCCTGATCGAACGTGCGTGCGGACGCAGGAGGATATCGTCATGCACGGACACGGGAAATCAGAGAGCGACGGCGTATCTAGCCGCAAGATAGGCGATCGTCGGCGACAGATAACAGGCGCCGCGGTCACGCGCCGTGCTGCCCTCAGGCAGCTTGGTGTTCTTTTGGCCGGGATCGGGGCCGCGTGCACCCCCGCGCGGATCCTTTTGAAGGCCTACCCGCAGGAGTTCGAAGAGAACCCAGAAGCGGCCGATCGTGCGTTGCGGGCGTTCGTGGGGACAGTCATCCCCGGCGCTCCGATGGATGGTCCGAACCTCGTTCGAGTCTATCACGCACCCTTCTTCCGTTTCGCCCCGTACGCATTCTACTTCGTCGCGGACCTATACCAGCGCGCGGCGAACATGTTCGGAGTGGAGCGATTCGACGCATTGGGCGTGACGGAACGAACACGCGTGATCGAGGCGGGGCTCGACGCCGATTCCACGACGCGAAAGCTGTACACGGGTGCGATCTTCCTCGCCCAGATCTCGTTCTACGCCGGGGTCTTTGACGACGATTCAGGTTGCCCGCTCATCGATTTCGAGGGGCGCTATCGACTCCGGCCGCTTGCCGAGCTTCGCTATCCGAATCCAGGAGAATACCTGGCTGGCGAGAGAACCCTTGATGGCAACTTCAGCTAGCCCTCGACGCAAGTGGGCGGTTTCGCGGATACACAGATAGAGAGATGCGATTCATGAGAACAACCAAGACGGATGTACTGATCGTTGGCAGTGGCTTCGGTGCCGCTGCGCCGGCGCTGCGATTGAGTCGAGCCGGGTTTCAAGTGATGATGATAGAGAAGGGCCCAAACATAGATGCGCCTGGCGATTTTCGGCAAACGCAGGACCCCCGCTACTTGTTGCGTTATCTGAAGAGCTTCGCGGGCGACAACGTGAGTCTCACCTACGCGGAAGCACTCGGGGGCGGCTCGGGCTTTTACGAGATGGTCACGTTACGGGCACCGTCGCTGGTGTTCGAGCAAGTCGATAAAGGTGGCAGGAGGTTGTGGCCCTCGTCGATCGACCGAAGCACACTCGACCCCTACTACGACATCGCCGAGGAGATGCTTGAGGTCGAGCAGATCCGCGCCGACGAGGTTCCGAAGACCGGGCTGGCCTTCTCTCGGATGATGAAGAACTTGGGGCTGAGCTGCGACCGCGCCCGATATTCGGTCAAAGGGTGCGTCGGCAGCGGCTTCTGCGTGACCGGCTGCATCTACGGTGCGAAGCGTTCGCTTCACATGAACTACTTGCCCCAATCGGTGACTGCGGGTGCAACGGTTCGGACGGATCTCGAGGCGATCAATATACGGACCCTGTGTGAAGTCAGGCGCACCGCTTCGGGCGGGAACCTGGGGTCCGTGCCCTTCAGGTACGAAATCTTGTGCCGATCCACGACTGGGTCTCGTGAGTGGAGTCGCATCCAAGCTCGACTCCTCGTTCTGGCCGGTGGCACGGTTGGCACCGTGGGCCTTTTGTTACGGTCGCGTTCGCATCTGCACTTTCTCAGCCGCCAACTGGGCAAGAACATTTCCTTCAACGGAAGCGTGAAGGCCGCTGGCGTGCTCCCGGAAGGCTTTCCGGAAGGTGACATGTTCTCGGGACGATCGCACCCGGGTATGATCAGCTACCACTTTCTGGAGTCGCACGGAGTAACCATCGCCGCGGGCAAGCCGTTGCCGCTCCAGGCTGTCGCTGCGGCTCGCCTAAAGCTCGATGGGGACGGGCGCGAGCCGTCCTACTGGGGCGAGGCTAACGTTAAGTTGATGAAGATATATCGGCGTCGAGTGGTCGTCCTCATGGCGCTTGGCCTCACACCGTCCACAGCCGAAATCGGTTTGAGGAATGGCAAGCCGCACCTGCATCTGGGGCTCGATGCCGACGTGCGAGACTACTACAAGAGAACGAAGAGGCTGCTGGACTCGATCATGGAACGGAATGGCTGTCGGCTGCTGGATGCCACCTTCATCGATATGGAGGGTGCGCCTCGCCGAGATCTATACTTTTCGACGGCGCATCAGGTCGGCGCATGCCGGATGGCGGAGTCCGTCGATCAAGGTGTGGTTAACGTCGACGGCCAGGTGTTCGGTTACCCCGGGATGTACGTTAGCGATGGTGCCGCAATCCCGTCATCTCTGGCCGTGAATTCGGCGTTGACGATCCTCGCTAACGCCGAGCGGGTCGCTTCGGCCATCCGCGGACGTTATATGCCCGCCCATTCGGGCGCGCGTCCCGCGGTCGTCACGGCGTCGCATTAAGGACACAGGCCCCAACGAAAACCGCTCCGGACCCAAAACTTCGGGCCCGGAGCGGCACGTCCTGTCCTCGGCGAACGAACTAGGTGCTGCCAGGTGCGTTCGGAGTATCAGTCCGCGATACCGGCAAGGTCCTCCAGCATTGCCGTGGTCACCGACTTCGGCCGCTCGATGGGGTAACCGAGAGCCCGGTCCCACACGATGTTCGACAGCACACCCAGCGCGCGGCCGATTGAGAACAGCACGGTATAGAAGTCGTACTCGCGCAGGCCGTAGTACCACTGGATGACGCCGGACTGTGCGTCAACGTTCGGCCATGGATTCTTCGCCTTACCCTGCTCTTCGAGGATCGGCGGCACGACCTTGTACAGCACGTCCACGTATTTGAAGATCGGGTCGTCGGGCAGGTGCTTCAGGCAGAAGTTTCTCTGTTCCGCATAGCGCGGGTCGGTCTTGCGGAGCACCGCGTGACCGAAGCCAGGAACGACTTGGCCAGAGTTCAGCGTGTTCCACACGAACTCCTTCATCTCCTCCTCGCTGGGGATCTTCCCGCCCATCTGGTCCATCACACCCTGGATCCAACGCAACACCTCTTGGTTGGCCAGACCGTGCAGCGGACCGGCCAGGCCGTTGACCATGGAGGATATCGCGTAGTAAGGATCGGACAGTGCGCTGGCGATCAAGTGGCCGGCGTGCGCGCTGACGTTACCGCTCTCGTGGTCCGAGTGCAGGATGAAGTACAACCGCGCGACTTCGTCGTAAGGCGCCGGGATGCCGATCATGTGGGCGAAGTTACCGCCCATATCCAAGCTGGGGTCCGGGGCGATTTGGTCGTCGTCCTTGTACTTCAATCGATAGACGAAGGCGCCGATCTGAGGTAGCCTTGCCCAAAGGTTGAGAGCGTCCTCTAGCGTCGGCTGCCAGTGGTCCATCTTGCCGATGCCCTTCTGGTACTCGGCTGCATAAACGGACTCACGCTGCATCGCCATGATCGCGGCCGAGAACATGGTCATCGGGTGAGTGTCCCGCGGCATAGCGCGCAGCACGTCCCACACATAGCTGGGAACTTCGCTGCGCCTCTGCAGCTCGGCGGCCAGCTCCTTGACCCCTGCCTCCGTGGGGACGTCCCCGGTCAACAACAGCCAGATATGGCCCTCGACGTAGGGCATCTCGGAGCCGGGCACCTTCGGCAACGCTTCGAGTGTCTCTGGGATCGTGAAGCCGCGGAAGCGGATGCCCTCGTTGGGATCGAGATAGGAGATGTCGGTCACCAGGCTGCGGACACCGCGAGCACCGCCGATCGCCTGGGAGATGGTCACTTCGCCGACTTTTACGTCACCGAACTCCTTCAGCAGACGTACCGTCCGCGGCCGCCACCCCTCGATCTTCTCCTGCAGTTTCTGCTGTAGCGACATCATTGCCTCCTTTAGCGGGCGCCTTCAAACGAGCCGCGAGCCCTGGAGCCAGGCGGCGGTTCGGCGACTGAAATAGGCCGTAGCCTACGTTTTTTTGACATACGAGGACCCAAACAAAAAAATGCATATCTCATGCCCGGAAAACCGGGCGGGTCAGGGCCCAAACTCGGCTGTTTACTTGGGGTTTCTAGCGCCGGCCCAAAAGCGCCAGGGTGACCCGGGGGACGATCTGCCACGGGCTGGGGCGGAAGTGGGTGCCCGTACCTACGCTAACAATTCGCGCTATCGGTCACGTTCCCTGACGGGATAGAAGGTAGAATCCCCGGTTCAGGCGCTGGCCGCGCCGGGTGGCTCCTCGTCCAGCGATTTGACCAGCCCGGCGTATCGTCGCTCGATCTTGAAGCCGTAGGAGTAGAAGTATTCGGGCCGGAAAAAGCCCGTCGTCAGCGTCTTCACACCGGCGGCGCGCAAACGGTTGAAAAACTGATGCATCAGGCCGTCGGCCACCCCTTTCCTGCGGTATCGTTCTGCGACGACGATCTTCTCCAGGTGCGCGCTTTCGCCGCTCTCCTCTACGGTGTAGTAGATGCCGCCGATGATCTGCTCTTTGTCGTTGATCGCCACCAGGTATTTGTGCTCGGGTCCGAACCGCACGTCGAGCTTGGCAGCGAGGAACAGGCGGTGGAGCCGCTCCACCTCCTTGGGCAATAGCGCGTGGCGAACCCTGAACGCGGCACCGTCAGCGTCGTCCAGACTGACGACAATTTCGCTCTGGTACTCGCCGCCCATGTCGCTGCTGACGAAGTCCACCGCATCCTCCGGTCGCAGGTACGCGAAGGGGATCCGGGCCAGGAAGTAGTCGTCGTCGGCCTCGACCTTCAGCCGATGCCTCAAGTCCGCCACGGCTTCCGCCAGTTCGCCCTCTCGCATCTCACCTGCGCGAAGCTTGCGAATCAGCTCGTCCAACCCGTTCGTCAACTCGGGTGTACTGTCACGGAAGACCGTTTCGCGGAAGAAGCGTAATCGAATCTCTGGATTGACTCGAGCTAGCGCGTCCAGACCGTAGGTCTCATAGAACTCCAGCAGCGTTCTGCCGCGTGCCTGTAACGTCGCGTCTTCTACCAGGCGTTCCCACCGACGGTAGCGCTTCGCCGCGAAGAACAGTCTCATGGGCAGGAATCCGCGACCCTTTACAGTCGATACGTAGGCTTGTAGGGCAGTCCGCAATTCTTGGGGTGCGTTCGCGCCCGACTCGAGTGCACTCTCGAGGGTGGCCAACCCCTCTAGCTCGCCCAACGCCTCCAACACCGACGAGAATATCACGTCCCAGCCGACGCGGCCCTCCAGCACCGGATACTCGTGCTCGATGTGACCAACGAACTGTTCCTTGAACGAACCGAGCATCGGCAGCACGCCGCGGTGATCGCATCGCACCGAGAGAGAGACGATCCGCGACCCCCGATGGTAGTCATGGGTCGGCACCACGATGTCGGTAGGACTCAACTCGGCGATTTCGCAGGTGCGTCCGGTTCGTTGCCAGAAGTCGACGAACGCGCTCATGGCGTTCCATGCCGCGAACGGCCACATCTGCGTCAGCTGCTCACCGGCGTCCGCGCGCCGGGCAAGGCGTCGCAACTCGCGATCGAGCGTGGCCCCCGGTATGAACTCCTCCGCCCAGATGTCTTCTTCGGGCACGTATCCACCGAAATCCTCAACCACGGGCTCTCGTCCGGGCGTGTCGCTGCAGAGGATCAGCCAGTCGATCTCCGCGCGCACCTGCTCACGGTCGAGCTCGCGATTGACGTTGGCGGCGAGCTCGAAGGACTCTTCGGCTCGGGTCTGGACCGTGATTCGGTACACTGCCTTGCCGTGTCGCTCGCCCACCAGGCGAATCCAAACGCCGCCCGGCGGAATGTCAGTCAGTCGTATGATCTTGCCGCTGTAGAGCAGGAAGATCGATCCGCCCAGCAAGGCCGTGTTCTTGATGGCCGACAGTAGCCGCTGTCGCTCCTTCGGATTCGTGCCTTCCTCGAAAACGATCACATCCTCCCACCGGTACTCCTGGCCGGTCTCGGTGTCGACTGCGATCCGCATCGTGGGGCCGATCCAGTTAAAGAATCCGCTCCGGAGGTTGGTGCGAACGTCTTCGGCTTGCGCTTGGAGATTCTCCGAACGACCGAACAAGCTGACTCGCACCAGGAACGCTCGAATGGCTCGATAGCGAGTCGGATGGGCCGCTCCGTATTCTCCCAGGAACCGCATCAGCGAGACAGCGCGGTCCTCCGCATCCTGGGAACCGTCCGACTTCTCGCACGCGCTCCAGGCAAGCTTGAGAAAATCATCGACCTTGGATCCGACCAGGTTGCTCTCGCAAAGGACGGCTCGGGTTTCAGCGTCCAGCAGCTGCGGATCCAGGTCCAGAAACCTCCCGACGCTGTCGCGAAAGCGCGCGGCCCGCTCGACCGGTACCAGCGACTGGAACGCGCGCCGCCTCACTTCGGGTGAGGGGACCTGAGCACCCCGGGCCAGAAGCGAGCGAGCGGGCTCCGCCAGAGCGCCTTCTTCGTGGCTGGTGAGGACGCGCTCGAGCAAGCGGACCGCGTTGAAAGCACATTCCTCGTCGCTGGACACTAGCATCCGTGCCGCCAGGTCCAGGTCGACCAGTGTCCACTCCACGTGCCGCGCCGACTCTTCCAGTTTCTGACGGTCGGCGTCGCTGGGTTCGAATGGGACCGCGCTTCCCTGCCACTCGACGACCTCGGCCGAACGCCCCGGCCGCTGACGGTCGTCCAGGTCCAGCGGCGCGAATGCAAACAGTTCGTCATTTCCCAACCACAGGCGCGGTGTGGCTAGCAAGGCGCCGAAATTGAGTGCGTTGCCGGTGAAGCGGTAGATACACGAGCCAACCTGCGTGGTATCGTCGGCCAGCCTCCTGACCGTCAGGCTCGTTCCGATCAATGGGAGCTGGAGCTGATCGCCTTCCACGCGGACGTCCTGCGCCGTCAGGCCGAGGGCCTGAAACAGCCAGTTGGGAAGCGTGAGGTCGACGTCGCCCAGGCTCAGGTAGGTTCTGCGGTACAGCGTCTCGATGGTGTCCGCGAAATTGTCGACGACGGTGTTGCGGCGCGGCGTGCCCTTCGGCGTCAGTTCGCCTTGGTCCGCGTCCAGATCCCGATCGATGATGGCGAAGTCCACGACCCTCTCGAAGGGCGCCACGAACTTGTTCACCGACACCACCAGCGAGCGGAAATGGTCGCGTACCTCCTGCGCAGACATGTCGCTGAAATCCAGTTCCTCGTACTTGGGGTTGGGATGGATCAGCAGCGTGTTGTAGGGCTTGTGGTCCCCCACCAAAAACGAGCGGCCGACGGAAGCGAATTCGCGGAACAAGTTCTCGATACGCTGTGGCGCGATCGTCTGGCCTTTGATGTTCTTGTAAATCTCCTTCTTGCGGTCCACCAACCTGATATGGCCCTCGTCGTCCATCCGCATCAGATCACCGCTGTGAAGCCAGCCCTGCTCATCGAACGAAGGTTTGCCGTCGGGCGGATCGAGGTAACCCATCATGACGTATGGCCCGCGTATCAGAAGTTCGCCGTCTTCGGCCAACTTGATCTCGATGCCAGGCAACGCGACACCCAGGGAATTGTCCTTGTAGTTGAACGGCGGCGTCATGGTGATGCCGCCGGTCGCTTCGCTCATTCCGAAACCGCTGAGTACCTGGACGTCCTGATCGTGGAAGAACCGGAAGATGTCCGGGTCGAGGTAGCCGGCGGCGGAAAGTCCCCAGCGCAGTCTTCCGCCCGTTACTTTCATCGTCGCCGCCTTGGCCTCCTCATCGGAAGCGTGAAGCGGGTCGGCCTGTTTCGTGATCGTCTCGTAGAGCTGGATCCACTTCCTGGGAACGCTGATGAACACGGAGGGCTTGTAGCGACGCATTCCCTCGACCAGTGCCTCTACCGAGGGATCTTTGAGGAAGCAGTATTTCGCGCCCCAGAAGATGCAGCCCAACATCTCCAGGTAGCGGCCGAACGTGTGGAACAACGGGAGGTAGGAAAGGAACACATCGTCCTCTCCGATCTCGGGCAGCGCCAGCGCACGAGCGAACCGCTTGAACACCAGATTGCGATGCGAGTACTGGATTCCTTTGGGCATGCCCGTCGTGCCCGACGTATACATGACCGTTGCGGGGTCATCGATGCGGACCGCGCTGGATTTCTCCTCGATCAACGAGGCAGGAACATCGTCAGCCCGCTCCTCCAGCTGGCGCAGCGACATCACGGCGCTGCCCACCGTTTCCACCGGTTCGATGGTTATCACGCGTTGGAGGTCGGGTAGCGACTGGCGGTTCTTCTCGACCTTCTCCAACTGTTCGCGGCCCGACACCACGACGGTGCCCACCTTAGCGTGCTTGAGTATGTAGCCGACGTCCGCATCGGTCGCGTTGGCGGCTATCAACACGTTCTCGAGTCCGGACGTCAGGCAGGCCAGATCGAGCATGGCCATCTCGGGGCGGTTCTCCGATAGGATCGCGATCCGGGTCGGCGGCTCGGTCTTTGAAAACGACCACAAAGCACGGGCGTACCTTTCGACCCGTTCGGCGACCTGACTCCAGGTGAGGCTTTGGCTTCCCCGGCCGACGGGGATCTCGAAAAGGACCTTCGATGCGTAGGTGGCCAGGCGGTGCCGGAAAAACGGCCCGACCGTCAGGTTCGATGCTTCCACCGCAGAGAGGATCCTCTGCGCCCAAAGCCCCGTGGCCCATTCGGCGCTGATTCGCCTCAAGACCGTGGGGCGGCGAACCAGGTCGAGAGCGTCCCACGTCAGCTTGCGAGCGTCCGCACTCGGCGAACCCTCCGCCTCGCTGAGCCGGTCCACGCACCGCTCCAGCAGGCCGGCCAGGCTCTCGAGGTCGAGTTTGTCGAGGATCGAGTCGCGATCGGGAGAACCCAGGATCAGGTGAACCAAGGCACGGTCCAACTCGAAGGACCGATCGTCGCCTGGTCCCTTCTGCTTGGACTCGCCGAGCAGAGACTCCACTCGAACCGTTGCTTCGCTGGGCGGTAGCTTCGCCAGTTCGGCGAGGTCTTGCACACTCGTCATTCGTCAGCCTCGGGACTAAGTTGTGGCGATCCTATATCAATCCTAGCCACACGCTGTACGGGTCACAATAAGTAAGCTCATTGAGGCGGTAGCTTAAGGTGACGAAACGAGCGCCCTCCAGATGAGGTTTCTCGGACGAGCCGTCACGCGCGCCACGGTCTGGGCGAGCGGCGTCTTCTATAGGCTGGAACGCGTGGGCCCCGATCTGCCGGACGGTCCGGTGATCATCGTCACCAACCATCCTAACATGCTCATGGACCCGCTCCTTGCCTTGAAGGGGGCCGAGCGCCGCGTCCGCATTCTCGCCAAGGCGCCGTTGTTCGAGATCCCGGTCTTTGCGTCGGTGCTGCGCTCGCTGGACACTCTGCCTCTGTATCGAGTTCAGGATCACCCGGATCAACTGCAACGCAACGTGGTTGCTTTCAAAGAGGCGGTAGAGTCGCTGTCACGCGGTGACACGCTCCTGATGTTTCCCGAAGGCAGGAGCCACTCGGAGCCCGCGCTGGCCCCGCTGAAATCGGGCGTTGCACGAATGGCGCTCGAGGCCGAGGAATCGTCCAACTGGAAACTCGGAGTGAAGATCGTTCCGCTAGGCCTCACCTATCACCGCAAGCACCGGTTTCGCAGCCGCGTAGTGGTTGGCGTTGGACAGGCCATCGACGTGGTCGAATGGCGCGAGCGATACATGGAGGATCGAGCGGCGGCCGCGCGATCGCTGACGGCGGCCGTCGCGTCCGCCTTACAACACGAGACGCTCAACCTTTCTGACGAGACCGACCGCCGACTGATCGAGACTGCAGATCTGATCTACGCTCGGGCCAAAGGGTTGGCCGACTGGCGCGAACGCGAGTCGTTGAGCGATCGGCTACCGCGGCTGCGAGGGTTCGCGGAACAGTTCGCCTGGCTGCGGGTGAGCGACCCGGAGCGATGGGACGAACTGTCGGGCGACCTGCGGAATTACGCGCGGCGCTTGAGGGACCTGGGCGGCGGTGATGCGGAGGTGCCGCCCCGCTACCTGGCCGGTCGGGTTCTGCGTTACGTCGTGCGGGAGGGCGCGGTCCTCGGCTTCAGCCTGCCGCTAGCGGCGCTGGGCGCGATCGCGTGGTATGTTCCGTACTTCCTGACCGGGTTCGTCGCTCGCTTGATGAAGCCACCGATCGAGACTGTCGCGACGGTGAAACTTCTGGCCGGCATCGTGCTTTATCCTCTTGCCTACCTTGGGTGGGTCGCGCTGGCGGTCGGGCTGGGCGGCGTTTTGGCCGGCGTTACCGCGGCGGCGATGCTTCCGTTCTTGGGATACGCCGCTCTACGTTGGCTGCATCGTCGGAAGGAAGTCGCTGAGGACGTAAGACTCTTTTTCCAGGTCGTTCGTCATCCAAAGATGCGCGACCGGCTGGCAGAACAGCGGGCGGCTCTCGCGGGCGAGCTCGAGATTTTGAGCACCCAGTGGTCGTCTGCGCAGGCTGCCGCGCGTCATGGCCCCAACCGGTAAGAACGATGAGTGAATCCCCGAGCTCCGAGAAGACATCGTCGGGCTGGCTCGATAGGGTCGGCTTGGGTCGACGCGAGCTGCGCAGTTGGGCGCTGTACGATTGGGCGAACTCGGCGTTCGCCACCACGATCATGGGATCGTTCATGCCGCTCTATTACGCCACTGTTGCGGCTTCGCACCTGCCGGGAAATGTGGCGACGGGGTACTGGGGTTACACGAACGCCATCGCGATGACGATCATCGCCATCGCATCGCCGGTGCTCGGCGCGGCCGCCGATTACATGGGGGCCAAGAAGCGGTTCTTGACAGCCTTCATGTTGCTTGGTGTCATCGCTTCCGCCAGCCTCTACCTCGTCACGGAGGGTCAGTACATCCTGGCCTCCATCATCTTCATCGCCGGCAATATCGGGTTTGCGGGCGGGAACGTTTTCTACGACTCGCTGCTCCCACATATCGCGTCGGAGGATGAGGTCGATCGCGTGTCCACCGCGGGCTACGCCATCGGATACGTAGGCGGCGGTGTTCTGCTGGCCATTAACCTTTTGATGTTTCTCAAGCCCGGTCTCTTCGGCTTTGCGGATGGAGCGATCGCTACGAGGGTCGTCTTCGTGAGCGTCGCCGTGTGGTGGGCGGGTTTTTCGGTTCCCTTGCTCCGCAACGTCAGTGAGCCTCCGCGCAGATTGGAGGCGGGAGAGTCCGAGCGCGTCAATCCGGTCGGCGCGGGCTTCCGTCGGCTATTCGAGACGATAAAGGAGCTTCGCAAACACAAACAGCTGCTGCTCTTTCTGGTGGCGTTTTGGTTTTACACCGATGGGATCGGAACCATCATCAAGATGGCGACGGTCTACGGTGCAGAGATCGGCCTGGGGCAAACCACGATGATCGGCACGTTCCTCGTGGTCCAGTTCGTGGGGATCCCGTTCACCTTCATCTTCGGCGCTCTGGCCGCGCGCATCGGCGCACGCAATGGCATCTATATCGCTCTAACGGTCTATGCGCTCATCTCTGTCTTTGCGTACTTCATGAGCGCGGCCTGGCACTTCTGGGTGCTCGGGGCGGCGGTGGCGACGGTGCAGGGCGGCTCGCAAGCGCTCAGCCGCTCGCTCTTCACGACGCTGATACCCAAAGGCAAGTCGTCGGAGTTCTTCGGGTTCTTCAGCGTCTTCGCCAAGTTCGCCGGCATCTTCGGCCCGTTCCTTATGGCCCAGGTGGCGTTGCTAACCGGCTCCGGTCGCTACGGGATCCTCTCTCTCGTGGTCTTCTTCGCTGTCGGTATCTTCGTGCTTTCGCGCGTCGACCTCGAGGAAGGGCGCAGGGCGGCACTGGAAGAGGATGCCACACTCCACGCCGTCGCAGCGGGGGAGACCGAATGAGCGATTCGCAGACACGAACGGCGCGCCGCACGCACTCGTTCACCGAGTCGGTGATCCGCGAGATGACCCGGGTCGCCCGCGAGCACGACGCGCTGAACCTGGCCCAGGGATTCCCGGACTTTCCCGCGCCCGATCTTCTGAAGAGGGCGGCGGCCGAGGCGATACACGCCGACATCAACCAGTACGCCATTACGTGGGGCTCTCCGCGGTTGCGCAGGGCGCTGACGGAGAAATACCGGCGCTTCTACGGCATGGAGGTGGACGGCGAGCGAGAGATCACGGTGACCTGTGGTGCCACCGAGGCGATGGCCTCCGCCATGTTGGCGCTCGTCGATCCCGGCGATGAGATCGTCATCATGGAGCCGTTCTACGAGAACTACGGGCCGGACGCGATTCTATGTGATGCCAAGCCCGTTTTCGTGCCCACCCGAGAGGACGGCGGCCTGGATGTCGAAGCCACAACCGGTGCGTTCAGTGCGCGGACTCGCGGCATCATTCTCAACACTCCCAACAACCCCACCGGGCACGTATTCACCCGCGACGAACTCGAGACGATCGCACGGTTGTGCATCAAGCACGATGCTCTGGCGTTTACCGACGAGATATACGAGCACATCATCTACGACCACGAGCACGTTCCACTGGCGACGATCGAAGGAATGAGCGATCGCACCGTCACAGTCAGCGGGTTCTCCAAAACATTCAGCGTCACCGGCTGGCGAGTGGGCACTATTGTAGCGCCGGCGGACCTCACCGACGCCATCCGCAAAACTCACGACTTCCTCACCGTGGGCTCGCCGGCTCCGCTCCAGGAGGCCTGCGCCGTCGGCCTCGAACAACTCGGCGATGACTACTACGCCCAGCTTGCAACCGACTATCAGCGCCGCCGCGACGTACTCTATGACGGACTGCGCCAGGCCGGCTTCTCCTGCCGCTGCCCCTCGGGCTCCTACTACCTGCTCGCCGACTTCTCACAACTCAGCGAACTGCCCGATGACGAGTTCGCCATCTGGCTGACCCGCGAGATCGGCGTGGCTTCGGTTCCCGGCTCCAGCTTCT
>JBDHGH010000041.1:0-23291 GCA_039589995.1 Gemmatimonadota bacterium
CAATCTCGTCGTCCCACTCCGCACCAGCTGCGAAATAGGTATCGAACCATCGCGAGGCCGAGGGCGTGTACAGCATCATCCACCCGAAGTCCTGCAGATTCTCATCCTTCAGGTACATGCGCCAAACGAGGAACCCGCCCAACATGGGGGCCTCGACGTTCTTCACGATGAAGAGGGGGAAAGCGAAAGCGAGGCCTCCATCGAAATCGTTATCCGGATTCGGTGAGCCCGACATCATGAACGCAATCGACAGCGACTTGACCGCCCCGCCGGCGTCCACCCAATCCACAAAACCCTCCACATCGCTCCGTTCGCTGAGTTCGGGCCAGTTCGGTACATCCTTGTCATGCATAAAGTGATGCAGGCCGGGATCATCCTCGGACAATGACGCGGAGGGGAATGGCCGGAGTTCGTAGACGGCGTTTCCCTCATCGTAGTAATGCTGCCGCCGCGCCAGTCCCGGGATCAACGGACTGTCATCGGGCAGCGGCGGGAACACGCGGTGCTGGGGTTGCCGCACCTTCGTCATCCACGCCTGGTAACCGCCCGTGAATAGCGTGCCGCCCCGGATAATGTCCCTTACACCCCAAGCATCGTTCTTGTAGCGACTGACGTCGTATCCGGGAGTGAAGTAGCCATCGCTGTTCTTATCCGTGGCCAGCCCATGTTTCCCTTCTTCGACAAACAGAAACATCGGGAACCGGGTATCTTCATCGACGTCGATGACGTTCCAGAACCACTCGATCCCGTGGGCTTTGGCGCTGACGCGAGTAACTAGGATCACGTAGTTCCGCTCGGCACACTGCGCCGCAGAGTGCTCCGGCAGATAATCCCCGTCACTTCGGAGAACTGCGACCTTGAATTCGGTCGCTTCGATGTCGTGCTGATGCGCGCCGACACCGACCTCGGACTCGAAGTAGGCGAAGAACGATAGCTTGGCTAGTACGAGCGCCTCGAAATCGACGATCGAGTTGTTCGGATTCGGCGCCCGCGTGAACGGCGTCACACCGTCATCCAGGAGGGCGTCCGGAATAGACACGAATTCTTCGAACTGGTAGTAGACTACCGGGCGATCGGGAGATGCCTCGAACGGCAGCGCCTGCGGAATCATGATGTCCTCGCCGTCAGCCCCTCGCAGCAGCGGCTCGTCCGGCGAGAACCAGTAGACTGGGGCCAAGTGGGCGGCGAAACGGCCCATGGTCATCTGGCTCGACGTTCCCCACCAAACAGCCCCGGGAACGTCACTGAAGTTGCACTGACCGCCGGTCTGAGCGGCCGCTGCCGGCGCTAGACCGGTTAAGGGTACTGCTATCATTAGCAAAGCACCAAGCTGCTGTATTCTCATAATCGCACCTATAGTCAGGGAGATTTCTCTTTCCGCAGGCCTATGATTTAGCAGCCAACGTTGCTCGCCGCCAGAGCACCACGGCCTGGGGTCCCTCGCTTGACTTGAGGGTTCAGATACCCGAGTCCTAGCCGGCGAGCATCGCCTCCCATCGCAATTGTCCCTATCTTAGCACACCTCGGAGCGGCTAGGACGCGCCGAGCTCACCCCAAACCATCTGGAGTGCAGCATGAGACTGATCGCCACGAGTACGCTCTCGCTGCTGGTCGCACTCGCGGCCCTCGCAGCCGGCCCCGAACGGCCACCTTCGGGCCTCTCGACACAGGACGCCGATCTCGCCTGTATCACAATGAACACTGAGCGTTTGCCGTTGGACTCGCGACGCAGCCCCCTCGATTCCGTCAGCTTCAAAGTTCAGGACGGGATGGTGAAGATCTGTTACGGCAGACCCGCCGCACGAGAGCGGGTAGTTTTTGGCGAGCTGGTGCCGTACGACCAGCTGTGGAGGACGGGCGCCAACGAGCCGACGATGATCCACACTTCGGTTCCGCTGGAGATCGCGGGAGTGCCGATCGATGCGGGCAGCTATGCGCTCTACACCGTGCCGGGCAAGGACGGGTGGGAGATCGTCGTCAATTCCTCCACCAGCCAGTGGGGTCACGAGCGATTCTATGTTGACGAGGTGAAAGCCCACGAGGTCGGCCGGGGGAAGGCCGCGTCCGAAAGCAGTGACGAATACGTGGAGAGCTTCACGATCACCGCGACGAGCGGCGATGGCGGGACCGCGACGGTCTATCTACAGTGGGAGGAGACGCGAGTCGCCGTGCCGATCGCGGCTGCGAAGTAGCGTAGCCTCTGTACTAAGCCGGGCCCCGCTCGAGTACTTTCCTCACGCGGCGCTCGGTGGCGTCCAGAGGCGGCTCATCGTTGTCCTTAGCCTCTGAGAAGATCGCCTCCAAAGCATCGCCGATGGACAGGATCTTTCGCGTGATGTAGTCGTCGCTCATGCCCAGCGCTTCGAGCCCACAGAGGGCTACGGCCCCACCCGCGTTGCAGATGAAGTCCGGCGAGTAGAGGATTCCGCGCTCGTGAAGGCGACTCGCATCTTCGCGCGACTCGATTTGGTTGTTGGCTGCGCCCGCCACGCCCGTGCACTGGAGCGTTGAAATAGTCCCGGGATTGAGAATGCCTCCGACCGCACAGGGCGCGAATACGTCGCAGGCCTCTTCGTAGACACGTTCGGACGCTACAGCCTCTCCACCCAGTTCGGCGGCAACCCCTGCGGCGCGATCGGCATCGATGTCGGCGACCTTCAGCTTGGCTCCGGCAGCGCACAGGCGCTTGCACAGCGGAATGCCGACATCTCCCAGCCCCTGCACCAGCACGGTTCGACCGGTGAGATCGGAAGTGCCGTGCAGCTCTTTGGCCACGGCCTGGATGGCGGTGAATACGCCCAGCGCTGTCCACGGCCCCGGATCCCCGGCCCCCCTCAAACCGAATACGTGGCTCGTCTCGCGACCGATGATCTTCACGGATTCGGGACCAACGCCAAGATCGGCTCCCGTTGAAAAACTGCCTCGCAGCGATTCCACTAGATCGCCATACCGCTCCAGTAAGCGCTCACGCTCGTCACCATTAACTTCGTGTGACAACGAGATAACGCCCTTTCCTCCCCCCTGCGGAAAATCGACGCCGGCCCACTTGTAGGTCATCCCGGTGGCCAGTCGCTGCGCGTCACGCAGCCCTTCGTCTGGGGTCGCATAGACCTTCATCCGAGTCCCGCCCGAAGCATTGCCAAGCACGGTGGAGTGTACGGCGATGAACATCCAACACTCCGTCGTCTTGTCGTAATGCACCACGACATACTCGCCGTCCCAATCTCGGATCAGGTCTTCCATGTCCTCCCGCTTTCTATGCTTTTGCTGTTCCGGTCATGTTGCTTCGATTCGATTTAATGTGTGGGCAAGGAGACGTGTAAGTGGTCTGCTGTCCCGGTATGCCTCAGCGTGCGAAATCCCATCGCCTTGAAATAGGCTCCCATCAGGAGGTTTCGCCACCCACTGCGCCCAATCGTCCTCATGTCGACCGCATGGGCGTAGCCATCTTCTTGCACAAAGTGCAACGATCTCTCGTAAAGCGGGAGACCCATCTTTTCGTAGTCCTCGGCCCGCCTTTGCATGTCGGTGATTACCAAATCACTGTCTATCAGAATGAGCGTGCTGGTCGCCACCCGCAACAGGGGATGGAGCGATCTGTATTCGAGCCTGACCTCATCGTGCTTGGCGTTCATACCGGACAGGTAGATCAACGCATACAGGCAGTAGGCACCGACGACGGCGAGCAGGACCTTCGTCACGTTGAAAGGAACGCGGCGCCGGCCGGAGATGCGCTTCGCCACCCATGAGGCATAGACCAACAGCAAGAGCGCCGTGAGTAGAACACCAGCCAAAAGCGACGGCCACGTGGGTACTCCGAAGTGGCGATAGAGGATCACCGAGCCGCCCACCAACAGCCAGAACGGAAATACCAGCGCCGCTGCCAGCAGAAGCCCGCGAAACAGCCAGCGCCGGACACTTCCCCACAAGCCCCGTCGAACCGTGACAGAGGGCTGGTCTGCCGAGGGTTTGTGCCGCTCCAGCTCCTCGAGCAGTGCTTCGAATTCAGCGAAAGGGTCGCTCATCTCGTTATCCGACCCTACGAAACATCCTGCTCACCCGTTTCCTCAAAGATCGATGTCGCCGCCAGGGTCGCGTCGCCGCAACTCTTGAAGAATTCGCCGAGCCTCGCGGCGCCGGCGCTCGGTCTCCTCGGTGTCGATCCGGGCCGCCGCCCAGTCCGAGGCACCCTCTTTGTCCAACGGAACGCGCAACACGTCGCCTTCCGTCAAAGCCGCCGGCAGATCACCAAGGACTACCTCCGATTCGTCGCCGGCGTCTCCGACCAGGATGGCTCGGCCCTTCCGGATGCGATCGACCGTGTAGTAAAGCTCGAGTGGCATCTACTTAACGTCCCGCATTTCGATTCAATTGAGTGGATACGTCGAACGACCCGTCGGGAAGAACTCTGATCATTACATCCCCATCCAGATCGGTTCGGTACACCTCGGACGCTACAGTCTCGTAGTAACGAAGTGCCCACGAATTTGGATACCCGTATTGATTCTCTCTACCGCAGGATATCACCACGACATCCGGCTTGGTTGCGGAGAGCCAGGCCGGGGAAACCGCATCTCGACTTCCATGGTGCGCGGCTTTCAGCACGGTCACCTCCGGCACACCCAGCGACAGGAAGTGGTTCAACTCCTCGATCTCGGAGTCACCCGTCAGCAGCGCCTTGAACGAACCGTACGTCACCAACAAGCCGATCGAACCGTTGTTGAGGTTATCGCCATCCACCGCCGGCGGCGGCAGAACGGATAACGAGACGCTCCCGAGCGAGAGGGTCCGGACCGTCGCTTCGATGTACGTGATGCCCGAATTCTGAAGCGTCCGCATCAAGTTGCTATACGTCGCCGTAGTATGAGGAATACCGTTGTCCATGTAATATCCGACCGGCATCGACCGGAGCACCGCCTCCAAGCCGCCGATGTGATCCGCGTGGGGGTGGCTGGCAATCGCGATATCGACGGACTCGATCCCGTGCCGGCTCAGTGATTCCAGGATCTCGGCATCTCGCCCGCTGTCCACCAGGGCCACCTTACCTTCTGGCGACCGCACGATGGCAGCGTCTCCCTGGCCGACATCGAGGAAGATGATCTCCGCAGCGTCCTCGCCCGCACCACCTGAGTGTGCGCTGGGCAGGACCAGCAGGAGCAGCCAAGTAATTAGCAACGCGTTCATACAGTCCGAAGGCAATATAGCCCCAACACTCAACGCTCCAGCAACACCTTCGGGGCCCGGCCACCAAGACCGGGTGAGTGCTTGCGCTGGGCTTCCCCCTGACTACACTAAGCTTGCCGAGCGAGGCATTCAGCTTTCTAAAGACGGACTAACTCCACGCATGGTCGGAAACAGATCATCCGGCGGCAACGGCTATTTTGTTCAAGGCCCTGACGCCTTTCGCTTCTCCGAGATCATCCCAGTCCTTCGGCGCCAGCGCTGGTGGATCGTAGGTACCATTGGTGCCGCCGTCGCGGCGGCCGTCCTTTATTCGTTTCTACGCCCCCCTGTCTACCGCGCCGTGACCACCCTGAGAGTCGAGGAGCAAAAGAGCACCGAGGTCCCCGTACTCGACATACTCTCGCAACTGGCCCGCGGAGCCGAGGTCGGGACCGAGATCGAGATCGTCCGCAGCCGTCGCGTCGCCGAGGGCGTCGTCGCCGAGTTGGGACTGCAAGCGACTGTAGGTCAGCCACGCAGCGTAGGGCGCGGCGAGATCTTGTCATCGATCAGCGTGGCGACCGGAGACTACGAAGGCAGCTACCGCATCGAGCTCGGCTCGGGCAGCTATGTTCTGGCGGGACCTGGCGGCCGGGCGGAGACGGACTACGCGACGGCGGCAAAATTGGGTCCACTCACGGTGCACCCCTACCCTCCCGGGGAACGAACCCAGAACGACGTGATCGAACTCAACCTGGTGCCGTTCTCTGAAGCCGTCGCGGGTTTCCAGAGAGGTCTCGATGCTGCTCGAACGCACCGCGAGGCGAGTATCCTCGCCATCTCTTATGAGTCGACAGATGCTGCCCTGGCCCGCGATGCCGTGAACAGCGCCGCGCGACACTTTCTTGCGCTCCGTAACAACATGCAGAAGCAGCGGGCCAGCGTTGCAGTTGGCTTTCTGCAGGATCAGGTCAGGTCCGTCGAATCACAACTGGAATCGGCCGAGGGCGATTTGCGGCTATTCCGGCAGGAGAACCTGATCGTTCAGGCCGAGACGCAGATTACCGAAGACGTGCGACGGCTTGCGGAATTGCAGGCCACTCGTGCGGAGCTAGAGGTAGAGCGCACCGCGCTACACCGCTTGTTGGTGGAGGTGCAGTCACATGACAGTACGAGGCCATCGTGGGCCAGCCTGGCCGCCTTCCCGACGTTCCTCAAGAACCAAGCGATAAGCACGATCCTCGAGGAACTGACCCATCTCGAGACCGAGCTTTCTCGCCTCCGAGCACGCAGGACGGGCGAAGACCCGGACCTACAGAACCTCGAAGAGACAATAGCTCTGCTGGAGGGGCGACTTGCAGATTTGGCCAGCTCATACCTGGCCGCTCTGGATCGGCAGGCGATCAGCTTGGACGCTACGCTCGCCACACTCGACGCCCAGCTACAGAAAGTACCCGAGGTAGAGGTCCACTACGCTCGCCTGAGGCGAAACGCGGACCTGTTGGGTGAGCTTTACACTATACTGCAGACCCGGCTGAAGGAGGCGGAGGTCTCCGAGGCGATCGAGATCGCGAACATTCAGGTCGTCGATCCGGCCATCACGCCTGTCAAGCCGGTCAAGCCCCGGAAGATCCTGAACCTGATATTCGGCCTGGTTTTGGGCACCGTTATCGCCGTCGGCATCACGTTTGTTAGAGAGAGCGTGGATACGCGTCTACGTTCCCGCGATGAACTATCTGAGCTAACCGGGGTGCCTGTACTCGCCACCGTTCCGCGCATTCCAATCACCAATGGGCGACGCCTCGATGCGCCGGCCAAGATCGAAGCGCGTTTGGTGACTCATCATAGTCCAAAGAGCCCGGCAGCCGAGGCCTACAGGGCACTTCGGACAAACCTGACATTCTCGTCATTCGCCAAGGACAGACCGATACGAAAGGTCGTGTTCACCAGCGCCGAGCCCCAAGAGGGAAAGAGCACAACAGCCGCCAACGTAGCGCTCTCGCTTGCAGAGCAGGGCCATCGCACACTGTTGATCGAGTGCGACCTGAGGCGACCTGTGCTTCACAAGGTCTTCGGCGTGCCGCGAACCCCCGGCCTCGTGGACGCGCTAAGTCAGCAGGCGGACTTGGCCCAAGTGGCTCAGTCAATTCCGCTCCCCGACCACGCGCAGAGCAACCTCGATTTGGTGCCTGCCGGGACCAGCCCTCCCAACCCCGCGGAACTCCTCGGTTCCCAGGCCATGTCGGGATTCCTCGACGAGGCTGCGACGCGATACGAAATGGTCGTTCTCGATACACCTCCTCTGGCTGTGGTCACAGATGCCGCTGTCGTGGGAACGTTAGTAGACGGTGTCGTAGTCGTAACCCGACAAGGCTCCACGCACCGGGATGCGTTGCGGTTGGCGTGCGAAGAATTGAGGGGGGTGAACGCAACGATCGTGGGGACGGTACTGAACGACCTGACTGCCAGCGGAGGTGGCTACGGCTATCGGTACGCCTATCGTCACTACTATGGAACCGATGGAGACTAGGCCTCCTCTGCGACGCGCTATCTGGCTGGCGCTTGCGCTGGTCACCTTCCCGGTGACAGCCAGCGGGCAGCAGTCGGACTCGGTCTTGGCGCCCACCGACGGTTTGCATCCCGGAGATATTGTGAGCGTTGAAATCTGGCGCGAGCCGGACCTGAGCGGGCAGTATCAGGTGGCCGCCAATGGACAGATCATTCTTCCGATGCTTGGCATCATCGGCGTGGTCGGCAAGTCAGCCGAAGCAATAGCGGCCGACATCACAACCGGCTATTCCAAGTATCTGGTGAATCCGTCAATTCAGGTGACGGTGCTTCGCCGCGTTTCGGTTCAAGGGAACATACGAAACCCGGGTCTTTACCCCGTCGATGCGACGGTTACGATGGCAGACTTGTTGGCCATGGCCGGAGGTCTCACCTCCAACGCCGACCCAAAGAAGATTCGACTGGTCAGAAACGGAAGCGTGCTGGATGTGGCTCTGTCTCCCGAAATGATCATCGAGAGCTCGCCGGTCCGTTCCGGCGACCAAGTCTTTGTGGGAGAGAGATCTTGGTTGGCCCGAAACTCAGGCATCATCATCGGAACGAGTATTACTGCGGCGGCTGTCATCATAAGCGCTCTGGTTCTGCGCTGACCCTATCATGTCGAAAGCCTGGGGCGGCACGCTCCTGACCAACAGCCTGATCCTCGGGCTCGGCGTCGTCACCGGTATCATCACCGCTCGCCTGCTGTTGCCTGAGGGTCGCGGCTTGCTAGCGGCCATTCTCTTTTGGCCTCAACTGGCGGCGGGCCTTGGGCTCTTCAGCCTAAACGAAGCGACCGTCTTCGGCATCGGCCGAGAGCCTGATCGATGGCGACAGATTGGTGCTGCCGCGACCGCGATGGCCGTTCCTTTGGCGGTGGTTACCTGCGCGGTGATCTTCCTGGCCCTGCCGACCCTGCTCGGACCTCAGCGCTCGGGCTCATGGCGGCTGGCTACGGTTTACGCCGTCGCCTTCATTCCCCTGAACTTCTTTACCCTCGTCTCCCTGGCTGTGCATCAAGGTCGACTCCGCTTCTCTCAGTACAACCTGTTGAGAACCCTCACGCCGATGCTCTATCTGACCGGACTCATTGCCCTGTGGGCATTGGGTAAGGCAACCGTTGCCAACGTGATCGTTGTCAATCTGGTTGCCGCGGCCGGGCTCGCTGCGGCTTGCACGCCACTGCTTGCTAACCTCAGGCGAGTACTACCCAAATGGTCGGATTTCAGGAGTTTGATTCGAACGATCGGCAGCTTCCATTGGGCTGCAGCACTCATGATCCTGGCAGCCGAGGCTGATAGACTTGTGGCGCTCAGACTCTATGACGACATCACCGTCGGCTACTATATCGTCGCTTTCACACTCGCATCGGTCGGCTATGTGGCCCTGAGTTCGGCCTCTTTCACGGTTCTGATGCCACAGTTGGCAAGTACGCCTCAGAAGATGCAGCCGGAAGTACTGGCTCGCGGTATCCGGATGGCGATGTTCACGCTCATTCTCTTTGGGCTCGTGCTCTTTCTTCTCGCTCCATACCTGGTGGTACTACTTTTCGGCTCTGCCTTTGCACCTGCCGGGATCATCGCACGTTACCTGGCCGTTGCCCTTCTCCTCGTCGCACTGAAGACGGTGATCGTTAGGAGCATTCGAGGCCTGGGAGAAGGTCGGCCGGGCGCCATAGCCGAGGGGGTTGCCCTCGCGCTCTTCGTGGCGATGGCGTGGCCGCTCGGAACCCGCCTGGGTCCTGTCGGGCTGGCCTTGGCGCTGATCGGCGCCAGCCTGCCGGCAATCGCATACTTGGTGGTGTACCTGAAGCGTGCCTATGACTTGAATCCACTATCCCTGTGGGGGCTCCGCCCAGCCACCGCTCGCGAGATCATCGATAGCCTAAGAACCCCGGGTCGAGGCTCTCTATGATCGTCGACACCGCCTTCTTGGGAGCGCGCGGTCACTACTCCGTACCGCGCCTTCTCAACGGTGCCGGAATGCTCGGGCGGTTCTTCACGGATACCTACATCGGCGACAAACGCTGGCTCGAGCTTGGATTGCGACTTTTTCCACCCAGACTACGGCCAAAGGGGATCGAGAGACTGCTCGGCAGGAAGGATGCAGCCATCCCAGCAGCCAAAGTCGTTTCCTTCGACTCTTTCGGCCTCGAGTATTGGTGGAAGCAGCGAACATCACGAGGCCACGAAGGACTTACGCGCGTTTTCTCCGAATGCACTGCGAAGTTCAACAAGCTGGTGATCCGAGAAATGCGCCAGCCTGCAGAAATCGTGTACGCCTGCTCTGGGGCCCTCGAACTGCTTCAATTCGTGCAAGCATCGGGAGGTGTGTGCGTCTACGAGCAACTCCTCGCGGCTCGCGAGGAAGAATTGACTCTCCTCGGTGAGGAGAAGGAGCGTTGGCCGGGATGGCAGCCCGATCTTTGGCTCCCGGAGATCAACGATCCTCTCACGATGCGGGAACAGAATGAGTGGGAGCGGGCCAACATTATCCTTGCTGCATCGGAATTCGTGGCGGGTGGATTGGTGAAACGCGGCGTTCCTCGATCCAAGATTGCAGTCGTGCCATACGGAGTCGACCTGTCGCGCTTCGATTCGCCCGGCACCTCGGCGACCAGACCCAGGGGCCGATTGCGCGTACTGTTCGCCGGTGCCGTGGGTCTTAGAAAAGGGGCTCCCGACCTCCTGGAGGCCCTGAGGCTTGTCGGTCCCGGTGGAGTTGAAGCGCGCTTTGCCGGAACACTTGAGATCGCCGAAGATAAGATAATACCCTACAAAGGGTTAGCTACGTTTCTCGGGGCGGTGCCCAGGAACAAGATGCCTCAGCTGTTTCGCTGGGCCGACGTCCTGGCCTTTCCGACGGTGTGCGACGGTTACGGCCTCGTTCAAGCCGAGGCTCTCGCGTCGGGCATCCCGGTTGTCACCACGGCGAACTGCGGATCGGTTGTGAGAGACGGGGTCGACGGGCACATTGTGCCGGCACGAAATGCAGAGGCACTGGCGGCCGTCTTGGATCGCTATGTCGTACAGCCCGACCACCTGAACCGACAAAAGGAGGAGGCGCGTGCAGGAAGAGACCGACTGGGGCTGGACCCCTATGGCAAACGCCTGACCGAAGCGATAAAAGAGTTGTGACATGACTGGACTGCACTACCTACTCTGGGCTCTTCTTTCGATCCCTGTCGTAGGACAGCTCTACAGGGTATCGAGGAACCCGAGAGAGGTCCTTTCTCCGCTTAATGTCGTCACAATGGGATTCTTCTTCCTCTATGTCGTCGCCTACTTCGCCCTGGATGCGCGCAGCAGAACCGAACTCCTCAGCAACGATGGATACCTTCTCGTTCTCACTCTGGCGTGTGCAAGCTGGCTGTTCTTTTATACAGGCTATCGGCTGGCATCGGGGACTGGCGCGGCCCGCTTCCCCGCCCTCGATCTACATCGCACCGAAATCATCGCCCTGCTCTACATTGCCACTGCAGCGTTGGGATGGGCTGTCTTTCTGGACCGTTCGGGCGGATTTGCCGCTTACTACGGTTCGCCCCACGGAGCGGCAGGCGCATGGGCCGAGACGTCAGCGTATGTTTATACGTTGAGGATGCTGTTCTTCCCGGCTCTCTACCTTTTGATCGCGCTGCACCTGCAGGCGAAGCCGTCGCCTATCGGCACTGCACTCATGGTGTGTGTCGCCGGTTTCTTGTTGATCGATGCCTGGTGGCAAGGCAGTAGAGGTACCTGGGTGCGGCTCCTGGTCGTCGCGCTGGTGGCAACGCTCCTGCTCGATCTCAGTCGGAAGTTCTTGCGGAAAAGGGCACTGATCCTTATTCCGGTCGCAGTCGGGCTGATCATTCTGACACCCTACATACGCAACGCGATGCATCTCGGTGCCGAACGGTCAGTGCTCACGGCCGTCGAGGATGTGCTTGGAGAAGTTAACCCGCTCGCCGGCTCAGCCCCCGGAGAGGGCAACGAATTGGTGTTCGCCTCGGCCTTGGTGAGCAGCGCCGCCACCACAAACGCCGTGGACTACGGGTATCAGTGGATCTACCCGGTCATTGCATTCGTGCCGCGCTTCTGGTGGCCCGACAAACCTCTCTCGCTCGATTGGTCCATCGACTATCGGGAACTTGTCTTTTCGCGACAGGGCTGGCTGGTTGCTCCTGGCGCGGCGCCAACCGGTCTGGCCGACGCGTTTCTCCGATTCTCCTGGTTCAGTCCTCTCGTCTGGCTGTTTCTCGGATTGTGGGGTGCACGGCTATGGTCGAGGGGTAACGAAGGACAACACCCGACTGATGTCGGCTTCCTGTGCGCGTACCATATCGGTCTTGTCTATATGATAACTCAGAGCTTCGAGGCAGCATTCTACGGCTGGGCGTTCTTTGTTGGACCCATCCTGGTCTGGGCCACCCTCAGCACGGCACAACCATCGAGAACGGCGACCCCGTCGACAACGTGACATGAGGATCGCTTATGTCGTTGCCCGCGTTGACCTCTATCACCCAGCCCGCCTGAACACCCTCCACAACGAACTCGGTAGAGTCGAGAAGGCCGATCTCCATGTCATCGAGCTCGGGAGTCAAGCAGTCGGACATCCCGTGGAGCGCGTTCGGGACGAGTGGGGATTTGGCTGTACGACGCTAACGGAGACTTCTCCCAGGTTCGAGTTGAGGTCGACCCTGTCCACTCTCGAACCGGACTCGGTTGTCATTACCGGTTATTCGCGGCCGCTAATGCGAACCGCCGCCGCTTGGGCCCGAGCCAATGGAGCGTGTTGTGTCCTGGCCTCGGATACAAATCTGCACGATCGACAGCGTAGCCTATTGAAGGAAAAAGCGAAGTCACTGTGGATTCGCCGCTATGTCGACGCCGCATTTGTCGCAGGCACCAGCTCCGCCACGTACGTGCAAGGCCTGGGCGTCGGCCGCGACCGGATCTGGCGGGGTTACGATGTCGTGAACAACGACTACTTCGCCACTCGCGCCAAGCTCGCCAAACTCAACGAGGGTTTGATGCGCGAATCTATTTCGGCGCCCAACCGCTACTTCCTTTTCGTCGGCCGGCTTGCGCCGGAGAAAAACGTCTATGCTCTACTCGAAGCATACCGAACTTACCGAACAGAACACAGCGGGTCATGGGGCCTGGTGATCGGTGGAAGCGGCCCCGAGGAAGCCTCCCTCAAGCAAACGGCCGAGACCATGCAAGTGCCCGATACGACCTGGGCTGGCTACGTGCAGCCCGAAATGCTCCCGGCCTACTACGGTCTGGGCGAAGCGCTTGTTCTGCCAAGCCTGAGCGAACCGTGGGGACTGGTGGTCAACGAGGCTATGGCGTCTGGCCTGCCGGTCCTGGTGTCGGACCGCTGCGGAAGCGCGCCCGACCTCGTAGTACCGCGTATCAACGGGTACACTTTCAATCCCAAAGACACTTCGGAGCTGGCCCGGTTGATGGGCAGGCTAGAATCTGAAGACGACCGCTTGACCGAAATGGGAACCGCCTCGCAGCGGATCATTTCAGACTACACACCCGAGACCTGGGCCAAAGCGCTCGCGGACTGCATCGCCTGTACCCTCGAACGACGCCGCAGGGGTTCGAGATGAGAATCCTGCACGTTCTTCCTTCGCGCGCACCGGCCTATGGCGGTCCGCTCGAGGTTGCTCAGACGCTGGCGGCCCAAGCCACCGCTAACGGTCATGAGGCGACCGTCTTGCCGAAGGCCCCCAGGGACGCCATCCACGTCCTCGCCACTCGTGTATACTGGCCTGGCTTGAGCGCGCTTCGGGAGATTTCACGCCAAGCGGCCGCAGCCGATATCGTTCACGTCCATGGACTCTGGACGATTCCCTGCACCGTCGCGTGCAGGTCGGCTCACCGCCAGGCCACACCATATGTCGTGAGCGTCCACGGAATGCTCGACGTGTGGTCACTGAAGCGAAGTCGTCTCAAGAAGCGCGTGTATGCCACCCTGTTCGAACGCCGCAACCTCGAGAGTGCGGCCGGGCTGCATTTTCTGAACGATAGCGAGCGCGCAGAAGCCGAGACGTTCGGCGTGACGACACGAAGTTTTGTCATCCCCAACGCCGTCGATCCCGAGGAATTCACGGACCTTCCGACTCGGCAGACGCTCGACCGACTCGAGCCCCGCGTTCAAGGAAGAACAGTTGTCCTGTTCCTGGGCCGCCTCCACGAGAAGAAAGGTCTGGATATTCTTGTTCCCGCATTCGCGGAAGCATCGGTCCGGACCCCGGACCTTCACTTGCTCATCGCTGGGCCCGACGAAGGCGGATACCGATCGAGCGTCGAGGGTTGGATCGATGATCATGACCTTCGTGGGTCGGTTACGCTTCTCGGGCCTGTTTATGGTCGCGACAAGATGGCGCTCCTTGGCGGCGCCGACATCTTCGTGCTTTCATCTCACGAGGAGGGTGACTCGATAGCAGTGAAAGAGGCGATGGCGGCAAGACTGCCCGTCGTCGTGACGCGCCAGTGTCGCATTCACCAGGTCGAAACAGCGAAAGCAGGGCTGGTGGTGGACCCAAGGCCGGCCTCGGTTGCCGACGCCTTAGTAGCACTGGCCGAGGACAGCGACGGTCGAAAGAGCCTCGGAACGAACGGGCTGCGACTCGTTCAGGAGCACTACGCTGCACCCCTTATCGGACGACTGATGTTGGACACTTACACGGATATACTGCAAGAGCGGACCCGAGCGCCGACCTGGCGCTAGTCGGGTTTCATCCACATTGCGGTGTCTGTAACTCCATCGGTGGTCCAGGTGAGCGGCCATTGACGGGTCGCATCCGAGAACTCAGCCCAAGCCTCAGAAACCGGCCCATCATCCGGACTTGTTGACTTGGGCGATCGGCTTTGGCAAGGCAAGTACCAGTTGGCGTTGTCGACTATGAGGAGCCCTCCGGCCTTAAGCAGGTCGACAGCGGCCAAAGCGCATCGATCTCGGTCGAGGCCATCGACCAGAGCCACATCAACGGTCCCTCTCGTTATGTGGCCCACCGCCTGAACACTCTGCCCCTCACGAACCAGGTGACATTCGACATTTCGGAGATTGGATTCTTTCAGTTTGGCCCGGACCCTCGAATGCCAGGCTCTATCGTGTTCAACGCTAACCACGTGGCCCACGCGGCGGGCAAACCAAATCGTGCTTCGTCCCGACCCCCACTCCACCAGTGTGTCGCTCGGTCTGAGCCGGCGATCCAGGATCTCAACCATCTGCCGGGTCAGCCATGGAGAATCGCGGTGGGTCCGCTCGTAGAGCCACCGCTTCGTGCGGTCGAGGATGTAGCGCGCCGTCCAGTGTCGGTAACTACGCAACCGATCCCTCTGCACCTGCAGTGAAGGCCCGATAGGCGGCCAGCCAACGGTTGTGCTTAATCGGTCTCATCTCGGGGATCGTTCGGCGCCACCAAGCGTTGTCGATGATCTCGACATGGTAGCCCAGCGATCCCAGCAGCGCCGAGCACTCCCTCTCCAAGTCGACGGCATGGGTTTCAACAACGCAGCGGACGTCCTTGCTGGCGAGCGTCCCTTTCGCCCCTTCAAGAACTTCGAGTTCGGAGCCCTCGACGTCCACCTTCAAGAACATGGGTTCGCTCGCGCCTCCCAGCAGTGCGTCCAACGCTCGCGTGCCTTCGACACCGCCGGCATTGATAGTGAAGGGATGGATTTCGACTCGGCTTTCGGTCGACAGTCCGTTCGCTTCGAGCGCCCTCTTGATCGCTTCGCGCAGCGCGTTGTTAGGTTCGAATGCCATAACGCGTTCCGCTTGCGTCTTGGCCAACGCATAGAGGGTGAACAGGCCGTGCCCCGCACCAACATCAACGAATGTCCGGGCATCAGCGGACATACGCCTCACCCAATCGTGATTCTCACGTTCCAGCGTCCCGAAGTAGATCTGCGCCTGCGAGGCAAAATCGATTGGGAAGTTCAGTCCTCTGAGCAATCCGCCCCGAACAACCCTCACCTTTGTCCCGGCCGGAAGAATCAGAGTTTTGACCCAGGATACAAAGCCGCTGCGCTGCATTCGAGACTACTCTCGCTCTGGCTGCCCCAGCACCAAAGAAGGCTTCGCCAGCCCGCCTCGCGTCGACATCACGTGCACCTCGCCCTCGACTCCGGGAACGCCATACGTTCGCACCAAGAACTCGACGACTTTACGCTCGCCGGGCTGAGTCCAACCCACGCGCACGACCTTGTCTCGGGTATCGGGATCTACGATACGGACGACGGGGTCGTCGCGCTTGACCAGGGTGGAGTCGAACTGCAGGCGGACGCGATCCTCCCGCACGATCTTCACCAGCTGGGCCTGCTGCAGCGCCGTGGGCAGTTCCCCGCTGTTGGACCAGGCGACGGTCACTCGGTAAGTGGCGCTGTCGCTCGTACTATCGACTTCGTCCACCGCAACCTCGACGTCGTCGATCTGTGGGAGGTGCTTTGCCATCTCCAGGTTGAACAGGGCCTGCACCGTGATCCAGTGCTCGAGCTGCTCGGGCGGTCCGTTCTGAGAGAAGAACTTGGGATGAAAACCGCCGATCTCGACCTCGCCAAGTGTGGGATGATCGAACGGCTCCCACTCACGGAATCCGCGCCCTTGGTTCTCCTCATCGTCCCAAGCCAGTCCGTCGACATCATCGAGCAGACCGTCCTCGTTGGTGTCCCGCATGCGACCGCCGTTCCACAATTCGTCCCCGTACCAAATAGCGCCGTAGTAGAAGTAGCCGAAGTCGGGACCATGGCCGAACAGCGGCCGTGGTACGTTCGGGTCTCCGGTCATCGGGTTGGTGGGGACTCGGGTCATGTACGTGTTGTATACATCGCCGGCCCACGGGTATGCCGTGATCGTCAGCCCGACGCTGTCGAAGTACTCGTAGTAGGCCAAGTCCTCTGGATACATCCGATCGGCACTCTTCGACGTAGAGGGAGGCCGCAGATGCATGGGTACCCGCGTGTCCATCGAGTTGGCTACCGATACGTTGGGGTGCGTGAGCAGCCAGAGAACCGTTGCCCGTGTTTCCGTCTCGCTGAGGGGAAACGCGCCAGCGCCGAACTGCGTCCAGCCGCGCTTGGTGGCATCCTCACCGGTGTCTGGCCGCCAGTTCTCTGGATAGTTGCGATGAAGATCGAGGCCGCCCACCCCATCCTCGTTGAAGTCGCCGTCACCGTCGTTATCGACCCCTTCGCTGACTACGATCCAATCACCCTCACCTTCCGGTACCCGCTTCATGAGCCGACCGCTGGGGTCGCGTTCGTCCAACACGGCGTTCCCCTTCTCATCCTCATCGGGCCGCGCCTTCCACCGTAGCGAGTAGATGACCCCGTCGCTATCCAAATCCTCGTACGGATCCTCATCGAACAGACCGTCACGGTCGGAGTCGTGTGGACGGACCGAGCTCCGGTTCGATTGGGCGGTGTACAGGTACAGACTGGAGCCGTCGGGATTGTTCTGTGGCTTCAGATAGATGGCCTTGGTATCCAGAAGCTTGGTGACCTCTTCATCCTGCCCGTAGCTCTCGAGTAGATGATTGATCAGCCATAGAATAGATTCGGAGCTGGTTATTTCGCCGCTGTGTCGCCCACCTTCGAAGAACGCCGCCGGCTTGTCGACGGCCGCTCCGGTTTCCTTGTTGGTGAGGGTGACCTGCATTATCGGTCGCCCTTCAAAGCTCCTGGCGACCTCGTATAGCTCGACCAGGTTCGGGTACTGTTCCGCCCACCGCTCGAGCCAGGTGTACATCACGGCGGCCGTGTGGTAGCGGTCGAAGCTCAATGTCTCGCCGGCTTCGTACTCGACCCCTGGGTGACGATGCTGGGGGAAGAAACTGACCCCGTGCCGCGGGCCTTTGACCGTGTACCACGTCGTGTCGCTTGGTTGCATCGAAGTCTGAGCGATTAGCGTTCCGCTCGTCGAAATTGCCAACACGAAAACCAGCAACGCTCCCGAGCGCCTGATCATTTGTGCCCCTCCTTGGGTCTACACTCCACCATGGACTGTGATGTGACGGAGCCCAATCTAGCCCTCCGCGTCGCGAAAACCACCGTCACTTGAGAGCCGCCATCAGTAGACCCTGGTGAGTTGATAACGTCTTGACGGTACTCTATTCTGTCATTCGCTTCACGCGACACCCACAGCGCTTTCTACCCGAGACCGGTGCAGAGAACCATGAGACCCTGCAGACACAACCTCTCGAAGCTAGCGGCCGCGTCTATCGCGCTTCTCGTCCTGTCGGGCGAGGTTGCAGCACAGGACGCCCACTACTGGACACTCCAGTACGGCAACCGCGCTAGGCTGCTCGGCGGGGCGGTGATCGGCAGCGTACTCGACATCAGCGCGGTCTACTACAACCCGGGGGCTCTATCTTTGACCGAGGCGAAGGGACTCCTGCTAGCCGGGAACGTTTTCGAGTTCCGCTCGCTGACGTGGAAGGACGCGCTGGGGGAGGGCCGAGATCTGATCGACTCGAAGTTTGGCAGCGTCCCGTCGCTGTTCGCAGGCGAGTTTCGCTTTGGGTTTCTGGGTGACCACAGGCTCGCCTATTCCTTCCTCACGCGCCAAACGTTCAGTGCGCGACTGACGGCCACGGGTGTGGAGTCGGAACCACTTCCCGATTTTCCGAACGTGGGAACGCTCGCCGCCAACGTGAACCTCGAACAGGACATGAACGAGTTCTGGGCCGGGCTGACCTGGTCGCATACTCTCGGCGCACATCTTGGTCTGGGCGTCAGCACGTTTCTAGCCGTTCGCAACCAGCGCACCGAGTTCTCGACCACGGCAGAACTGGTTGGAACGGACACTAATCAGGCGGCCGCCTCGCTGCTGGGGCGCGACTACGACTTCCAGGATTGGCGACTGCTCTGGAAGATCGGCCTGGCTGCCAAGTTCGAGAAGTGGGAACTCGGGCTAAACGTCACCACTCCCAGCGTGGGGCTCTGGGGAAGCGGCTCGGCGGGCAGCAACGACGCGGAGATCGTTCAGAACGTCGATACCTCAGAGAGTCCCGAACTGCCGCGCGTCGCGGTGGATTTCCAGGACGGGGTTTCCGCGACTTACGAATCACCTTTGTCGATCGGCGCCGGCGCCGCCTATCGGTTCGGCTCGACGAAGTTGTACGCCAGCGCAGAATGGTTCGCCCGAGTCGACCCCTATCGGGTTCTCGACACGCAACCTTTTATCGGCCAGACGTCGGGCGACACGTTGATTTTCAACGTCGTCGCCGATGCTGACCAAGTGCTCAATTGGGGCGTCGGCGTGGAACACAATTTCAACGAACGAACGGGAATCTACGGTAGTTTCGCCACCGACTTCAGCTCAGCGGCGCCCGAGTCGGAAGCGAACACGAGTATCACTTTCTGGAACCTGTATCACGCGTCGCTCGGCACCACGTTCACGGTAGGCCGATCGGTCTGGACGTTGGGCGGCATATTGGGGTTTGGAGGCCAGACCGTAGAGGGCGTCGACCTGATACCGGGAAACGATGAAATCGGTCAGGCCCTGGAAGAGACCCAGCTGAGCGTCATCAGTTTCACATTCATCCTCGGTTTCGAGTTGGCGTTTCAATAGGACAGTACGACCAAGAATGGCTCAGATGAAACTAGCAACGACTGTATCGCTCATCCTGCTGAGCGCCCTGCCCTGCCGGGCACAGACATCGCTTGTGCCGTACCCGGCGCACGTCTTCGCTGGCTCCGGAGAATTCACTTTCGAATCCAGCACGACGATCCGGTTGTCGCACCCCAGCGACCCGGAGCTGTGGTCGTTGGCCGAGTACTCCGCGGTCGTGCTCAGTGAGATGTCGCGCGTTGAGCTAGCGATATCGTCGAGTGCGGCGGACGATGCGGCCAACTCGATCATCTTTGAGCTCGCCACCAGCGCTGGAAGCGGGCCTGAAGGCTACCGCCTGGCAGTCAGCCGACGCAATATCGCGATCTCAGCAGAGACCCATATCGGATTGTTCTACGGAATCCAAACGCTGCGCCAACTCCTGATTGCGGCGGACGACGGGCGCCACGACGCCAAGCCTATAGCGATACCCGCCATGGAGATCGAGGACAGCCCGCGCTTCGTTTACCGCGGCATGCACCTCGACGTGGGGCGGCACTTCTTCCCGGTGGAGTTCGTCAAGAAGTACATCGACCTATTGGCGATGTACAAGATGAACACTTTCCACTGGCATCTGACCGAGGACCAGGGGTGGCGGATCGAGATCAAGAAGTATCCGCGCCTAACCGAAGTTGGATCGTACCGCAAGGAGACGATTCTCGCCCGCAACTTCGACCCCTACATCGGTGACAAGAAGCCCTATGGCGGTTTCTACACGCAGGACGAAGTGCGGCAGGTCGTCGCCTACGCGAAGAGCCGCTACGTCACCGTGATTCCCGAGATCGAGATGCCCGGCCATTCTGTGGCCGCGCTAGCAGCTTACCCCGAATTGGCGTGTACGCCCGGTCCGTTCGAGACCGCCACGATCTGGGGTGTCAACGAGAATATCTACTGTCCAAGCGAACAGACGTTCGCATTCCTGGAAGACGTACTGACCGAGGTGATGGAGCTATTCCCCGGCCGCTACATCCACATCGGTGGCGATGAGGCGCCCAAGACACGTTGGGAAGAGAGCGAGCTGGCCCAGGAAGTGATGCGACGTGAGGGGCTTGCAGACGAAGACGAACTGCAAAGCTACTTCATTCGACGCATCGAGCGTTTTCTTCTGGAGCACGATCGTCGCTTGATCGGTTGGGACGAGATTCTCGAAGGAGGTCTGGCACCGCAGGCGACGGTTATGTCGTGGCGTGGCACCGTCGGCGGCATCGACGCGGCCAAACAGGGCCACGATGTGATCATGACGCCTACCAGTCACGTCTACCTTGACTACTATCAGGGCGACCCGCTTTACGAACCGCTGGCCATCGGCGGCTACACTCCTCTTGAGACGGTCTACGCGTTCGAGCCGGTGCCCGACGAACTGTCGCCCGAGGAGGCGAAACATGTACTGGGGGCGCAAGGCAACGTGTGGACCGAGTACATGAAAACCACGCAGTACGTGGAATATATGGTCTTCCCACGCATGCTCGCCCTAGCGGAGGTCGTGTGGTCACCACAGGCGTCTCGTGACTGGGATCGTTTCTCCGCAGCCCTACCGGCTCAGCTCCGGCTGCTCGACCAAAAGCGAGTGAACTATCGTGTGCCACACGTGCGCGGATTGGAACGCGACCGGATCACGCTCGACGACAGGATCGCCATCCCGTTGACATCTCTAATCCCCGAGGCAGAGATCCGCTACACGGTAGACGGAAGCGATCCCACCGGACGTTCGATGCTGTACACAGCGCCCCTCGACCTAACGGTGGACGAAGTTGGTGTAACGGTCACGGCCCGCGCCTACCTACCCAGCGGCAAAGCGAGTGCCAACCGAACAGCAACGTTCACTCGGGCATCGCTCCGTGAGGCTGCAGATGTAGACGCCGACGAACTGCGTCCCGGCCTTCGCTACGCCTATTTCGAGGCCACCGTCAGTTCGGTAAACGAGCTTTCCGAGTTGGAATCGGCACGACATGGAGTTACTGAGCGCGTCGCACTTCAGGGCACCGAACGGCCCGAACGCTTCGGCTTGATATTCGAGGGGTACGTGCAAGTGCCTGCGGACGGGGTCTATACCTTCGCATTGACCTCAGATGATGGAAGCGTTCTCTACATCGGCGACGAACTGGTCGTCGACAACGATGGTGGACACGGTCCTATCGAGAAGCTCGGCATGATAGCCCTCGAAGCCGGGCATCATCCGTTGGAGATCCGATACTCCCAGGGTAGCGGCGGCAAAGAGCTACGATTCGGCGTCAAGGTGGACGGCAAACGCGGTCCCGAGGAAGCAACCGTCCAGCTGTTACACAAGCGCTAGCGCTGGCCAGACAAATGCTAGCGGATCCAAGCGGCAAGCTCAGCCGGGATCCGACTCCTCAGTACGCTTCGCCTTCTCGGCCCGGTACTCGGCGTAATCCTGCGACGTGTGCAATCCAACCAATCGGGCAACCAATACCACCAGGAACAGCTGGCCAAGCGCCGCCTCGGTGACGGCCAGCACCCGAGCGAAATCGGTGGCTGGGGTCACATCGCCGTAACCCAGCGTGGTTAGAGTAACGAAACTGAAGTAGGTGAGGTAGCCTGACGAGGCGATGGCATCGAAGCTGGTTTGGGCGCCCAAGGCAGTAACCGAGATCGATCCTGGGTTGGCCAATTCGAGAAGCCCGTAGGCTACCGACCAGATGTAAGCCAACAGAAAATACACGCTGATGGCAGCAAAGATGGTCGAGGCGTCTACCTCGCGCGCGTGCAGGATGTAGCTAAAGATCGCCTTGGCGACGTATAGCAGGAAAGCCAGTGTGAAGACGAGCCTCAAATAGGTCGTCAGATCGCCAGGCACCAAATCGAGCCAAGCAAAGAGGAGGGCCGGAACCGCAAGCGCCGCACCTATCATGCGCTGAACACGTGTATCGGCAACCGCAGCCAGCGCCGTGAGCATGACCACGGTGAAAAGCAGTGGAATTCCGACCTTGGTCACAGTATCTGGCAAGAAGTACGGCAGAAACATCACCAGCACGAGAGACACAAACAGGTTGCCAAAGCGACTGCGCATGCCGATACCGAGGAGTGGATCAGTCTTCATGTCAAACTCGCTCTTTTTGCTACGGACACCCCCGGGCCGACGGTGGGAGGCGGCTCAGCGGCCCGCCTCTCCACCGACTACGTCGCACTACCCTTCCACCGGCGGGATACGGAGAACCTGGCCAGGATAGATCTTGTCGGGATCGGTCAGCATAGGCTGGTTCGCCTCGAAGATCAGCGGGTACTTCATCGCATCGCCGTACTGGGCCTTGGCGATCTTGGACAGACTGTCGCCCGACACCACTGTGTAGTACGCGGCTTCCGGTTCGGCCTTGATAACCTGGATCATGTCGTCCACCGAAGCGACGTCCTTAGTGTTCCCCACCGCCAAGACCACCTTTTCCCGCTCCGCCTGGGACTCGGTCTTGCCGAACACGCTCGCGACTCCGTCGTCGTACGTGATCTTCAAGTCATCGATCTCGAGGCCTAACCCCATCACGTGCTGCATCAGCAGGTTACCCTGACGAAGTTCCCGGAAATCCTCGGTCTTCGTGACGTCTTCATCTTTGCCGAGCACCCTTGCGCCGGCCTGCTTTACAAACTTAATCAGTCCCATCTACGTCGATTCCTTCTTGTTGAATTCAAGCGCTATCGATGCTCGCCACTAGCGGCGTCGCAGGAACTTGCTCAGCAGGCTTACTCCCACATCCGCCACGTCGTCGGCGATCTGGCCGTCGCTGTCCGAGTCCAGGAGCATGGCCAGCGAACCCAGCCCCCCCGACTGTTCCACGCGCTGACTTTCTCCAGCCAGCAAGGACGCTACACCGCCGCTGTCCAGCTTCTGCTCCCGCTGCGCACGCCCCAACGCCCCCATGACCAAGGGCGCCAACATCGGCAACAGCCTTGCGATCGTGCCGGCGTCCACACCGGTCTCACGGCCCAACTGAGTCTCGACGGCCTGCTGTTTTCCTCCGAGGACG
>JBDHGH010000042.1:0-29388 GCA_039589995.1 Gemmatimonadota bacterium
TGGGCGTCGCTCGATCCTGCGGCTCAAGCTGTACCATCACATCGTACAGCTTGTTGTCGCGCGTGAAAGTGCTAACTCGCCTTCCGCCCAACATCATCTGAAGCGTACTCGATATATCGCGAATTTCGACACCGAGATCTTCGGCGCGGTCGCGGTCATAGCTGACCGTGAGTTCCGGCTTGTTCACCCGCAGGTCGGTGTCGACGTTGACCAGCCCGTTGATCGCTCGCGCGCGACCCAGTAAACGATCCATGCCCACGGACAGCGAATCGAAGTCCGCGTTTCGCACCACAAATTGTACCGGGCTTCCGAAGCCGAAGGCCGGGGGATTGCTGGCGAAGGCCATCACACCGGGAACGCCAAAGAACTGCGGCTGAATTTCAGCGATGATCTCCTGGACACCGCGATCCCGCTCGCCCCAGTCATCCAGGATCGTGAACATGATCCCGCGGTTCACGCCGCCAAAAAATCCGACTACGCTGAACGAGTGTTTCACATCCGCGGTGCGCGCAACGATGGCTTCCAGCTGCTTCTGATAGCTGTCCGTATACGCCAGCGTGGCACCCTCGGGCGCGATGGTAAACGTAATCACCACGCCGCGATCCTCGGGCGGAACGAATTCCCGTTCTAACGCTCGGAAAACGACGACGGCGACCATCACCATCGCGATGCCGCCGGCAACAACGACCCAGCGGTACCTGATAGCCCAGGCCAGGCTGCGCGTGTAGCCGGACGACATCGCCAAGAAGCCCTTCTCGAAGGCCATGAAGACCTTCCCGTGACTCTCCGGAACCCTGAGGATCTTGGCCGAGGCCGAAGCGGTGAGCGTCAGCGCAACGAAGCTGGAGATCACCACGGCACCCGCCATCGCGATCCCGAACTCGTTGAACAAGCGGCCCGTCGTTCCGCGCAAGAACGCCAGCGGCGAGAACACGGCGACCAGGGCGATCGTCGTGGCGATGACGGCGAAAGCGATCTCGCGCGTCCCCTTGATCGCGGCAGTCTCCGGGTCTTCTCCGAGCTCCTCCTGATGACGGTAGGCGTTCTCCATCACGATGATCGCATCGTCGACCACGATCCCGATGGATAGGATCAAAGCCAGGAGCGTCACGTTGTTGATCGAGAAGTCAAGGAAGTACAACAACCCGAATGCCGCCGTGATCGACGTCGGGATGGCGAGCGCTGGGATAAACGTCGCCTTTAGATTGCGCAATGCCAGGAAGATGATGAACACCACCAGCACGGCGGCCAGCAGCAGTGTTTGTTGTGCTTCCTGGATCGAGTTTCGAACGAAGACGGAGCTGTCGAATCCAATATCCAGATCGACGCCCGGGGGTAATGCGGCTGTAATCGATGGCAACTCGTTCCGAATCGCATCGGAAATCTGGATCAGGTTGGACTTCGATTGGCGGACCACGCCGATCGCGATAGCCGATTTGCCTTTGAACCTCAAGGCCGTGCGTATGTCTTCCGGCCCTAGCTCGACGCGGGCCAGATCACGTAGTTTGACCAACTGACCATCGCGACTCGAGACGGTCAGGTCGGCGAATTCCTCCGGAGTCTTCAGCTCGCCCAGCGAGCGCACCGTGAATTCGCGACGCTCCGATTCGATGCGTCCAGCGGGAATCTCCACGTTGCGGCTGCGGATCGCCGTCTCGACGTCTTGGACGGTGAGACCCCGGGCCGACAGCTCCGCCGGTGACAGCCAGATCCGCATCGAGTAGCGCCGCTCGCCGAAGATCATCGCCTGGCCGACGCCGGGCAGCGTCTGCAGCCGCGACTTCACGATACGGTCGCCGATATCCGACAGCTGAAGCAGATCGTAGTTCTCACCGCTCATCGACAGCCAGAAGAACGGCTGGGCATCGGCGTCCTGCTTTGCGACCACCGGCTCTTCCATCTCCTGCGGCAGCCGGCCACGTATGCGTGAGACTTTGTCGCGGACGTCTTGAGCGGAGGCCTCGATGTCCCGGTCAAGAGTGAACTCGAGGGTGATGTTGCTCACCTGCTCCGAGCTGGCACTGGTCAGCGTCCTCAGCCCGGCGATGGTGCTCAACTCTTCTTCCAGGATATCGGTGACCGCGGACTCGATTACGCGCGGATTCGCGCCGCGGAGGACCGAAGTCACGGATACGATGGGGGCATCTACATCGGGAAACTCCCTCACCGGGAGCCTGAGGTAGCCGATGACACCAAAGAGGATCAGGGCCAGGCTCATCATGGAAGTGAGCACAGGACGCCGGATCGCTGTGTCGGAGAGCTTCACTCTAAAGCCTCACTCATAGGACGTAATCATCCCTCAAACCGGGTCATTCGATCGGTCCTCAGCGTCCCGCCTGCCCTGCAACTCTGCCCTAACGCCTGCCTCGTAGGGATAGGGCCATAAGAAACCCCAAAACGCTGCCCATTTCAAGGCGGGCGGCGATCTAGCCGACGGCGGTTTTCAGGAAGTCATTGACCTTCTGGCCGGCCCGGTAGTGACGCATGACGAAACTCGGCAAGTCGTTGCGCAGCAGGATCTTAGGGTCGTCGTACTCCGCGAAATAGTAGAACTGTTTGTTGGCGATCAAGGGAAAGCGCTCGGCCGCGTCGGCGAATTCCTTGGGCAGCCGGACGTTTTTCTCACCCTGCAACTCGCCAAAGAGCTCGACGAAGGCCTTTCCCTTTGTTGCGCGTTCAAGGCTCTTGCCGTCCTGGGCGATCGTTCGACGGATCTTCTGGACGTGATCCTTGTCCAGCTTGTAGACGCCACCGCCGATGCCCAGACTCTTCGCGCCGAAATAGAAATACAATCCTGGGTACTGGACGTTGCGCTTCCCTTCCCTTGTGATCACGGCCGCCATGTGGGTCTTGTAGGGCGTCTTGTCCTTGGAAAAGCGGATATCCCGCGCTATGCGGAAGACCGCGTCTTTGGGCTCGATCTCGACCTCCGGATCTTTCAGGCTGATTCGATCGATGATTTCGGCGACGAAGGCGTTGAAGGGCTGCTTGACATGCCGCTCGTACTCCTTCTTGTGCGCGTGAAACCAGTCGCGCTCGTTGTTGCGCGAGAGCTGTCTGAAGTAGTCGATGAACTCCTGAGTGAAATACGCCATGGACACCTCGCATTGTCACGTTCCGATGGGTGCTCGCGGTCCACCGGTCGATGCGCTGGTAGATGAGTTCTCGCTGACGCGGAAGCGATTACGGGCTATAATATTCTGAACATCGGAAGCACTGCCAAGGTTCAACAAGAGGCCAGGAGGAAAGACTGGAGTCCGTACGGGTCGACAAGTGGCTGTGGGCAGCCCGTTTCTTCAAGACGCGTTCGCTTGCCGCAAAGGCTGTCGTTGGCGGTAAGATCCAACTGAACGGGCGTCGTGCCAAACGCGCTGCCTCCCTGCATGTCGGCGACCAGGTGCGAGTACGTAAAGGGCCGAACGAATTTCAATTGGTGGTTCTGCGATTGTCCGAGCGGCGCGGGCCCGCCAAAGAGGCGGCCACTCTGTACGAGGAGACGCAGGAGAGCCTAGCGGCCCGTCAGAGCCTCGCTCAGCAGAGAAGATCGGCACCTACGTTCTCCTTCCGCGATAAGGGGCGACCCACCAAGAAGGAGCGCCGGGAACTGGAACGCCTCAAGGAAAATCCGAACGACTGAGTCTGAATGGGAAATAGAAGAGGGGCCATCGCGCTACCAACGGCCCCTCGAGATTGCGGAATCAAAGGAGGGGAGTCAGAGGGGAAACTGTCCAGTGCCTAGCCGGACAGGAAGGAACCTCGTCATCTTTTGTCGGCCTTCGCCGACCCTTCATTGCTTCTCAATTCATTAGACGCCGGCATCGTCTACAAGGTTGCAGAACGCTCCACATCACCGGTACCGTCTGTGTATGAAACAACGGGCCTACAGGTTGAGTTCCGCGCGCCAACGACCTGACACTAAACGATCTCGCTCAACGTACGTATACGGGTACTTCATTGCCGGGAAGCGCGATGGGCGAACTGATACACAACATCGGATACTGGGTTCACGACCTCGGCGTTTGGGGTTACCCGCTCGCCGTCGGTTTGATGGCAGCCGTCGCCGTGTTACCTATCCCGGCCGAGATCCCCGCAGCGATGAATGGAATGCTCTTCGGTCCGGTCGGCGGAGTCGCCGTTACCTGGACCGGCGCCATGGCGGGTTCCTGGCTGAGCTTCGAATTGTCCCGGCGCTATGGACGCCCCCTAGTGGAACGCGTCGTGCCGGCCGGGTCCATGGACAAGGTCGACGGTCTTGTGCGCTCGGCCAGCTGGCCCGGTCTGCTGTTGGCGCGCTTCATCCCCGTGATTGCCTTCACCGCTCTGAACTGGGGGCTGGGGCTCACCCAGTGCCGGCGGAAATCGTTTCTCTGGACCACCGCCCTGGGTATTCTGCCCGGGACCATCCTGTTCGTTCTTTCCGGAGAGGGACTGGCGCGTTTGTACGCACGGAATCCGATCGTCGCGGTAACCGTCGGGGTCACGGCACTCGTCCTCGTCGTCGTCCTGGCATGCCGCAAGCCGAAAGTGAACAACCACAACAGCTAGCGCGAGGTCGATAATGGACTTCCAGCTCGATCGTACAGTGGAGATCCTAGAGCAGACGCCCGGTACCCTGCGCGCCATGCTGAGCGGGCTGTCCGAGCCGTGGATCGAAAGCGACGAGGGCCCGGACACCTGGAACGCCTACATTATCGTCGGGCATCTCATCCACGGCGAAAAGACCGATTGGATCGCGCGACTGAAGATCATCCTGGAGGACGGAGAATCCCGGACCTTCACGCCCTTTGACCGGTTCGCTCAGTTCGAGGAGAGCGCAGGCCAGACGCTGGCCGACCTGCTCGATACCTTCGAGGCCCTCCGGGAAGACAACCTCGTGATTCTCAGGGATCTGGATCTGCAGCCACAACAACTCGAGCTTCGGGGGACGCATCCGGAGTTGGGGATGGTGACGGCGAGTGAGTTGTTGGCGACGTGGGCGGTACACGATCTGGGGCATATCGGGCAGATCGCGCGGGCCATGGCCGCTGCCTACTCGGGTCAAGTGGGGCCCTGGCGTCGGTACCTTCGGATTTTGGGCACGTGATGTTCGGATCCCCGCCGTTTGCCGGGTCAGTGCAGAACGATCGCGTTTCGCATCACCAAATCTAGATACGATCGATAGCCGCCGGCCTGAACATCAGCGGTAAAACTCTCCATCGTTTGAAGAAGCTGAACGCTGTAGTAGCCGGGGACCGCCTGGGGATGGGAGACGCCGAAATTGCGGCCGAAATAGCTGCGGATGATGACGCTATTCGGCTTGATGGGCAATCTCTGGACGTTTGCGACGTAGCGACTGAAGGCGGCGCCGCGCATCAGATAGAATTCCACGTTCGACGTGTAGAAAGCTGAGACATACTCTCCCCGTTCCTCTATGACCTCAGCGATGGCGGCTAATGCATGGTCGCCGCCCAGATCACCCACCACCGGTACAACGAGATTACGGCCCTGCAGAAACTTCAGGAACTGGAAGCGTTCCTCGCTGGCCAGGTAGCCGACCCGGTTGCCATCGAGGTCGGTCTCGAGCACCAACTGCCTGTACGTTGGATAGTAGGGACGGGGCATGCGACCGTGGCTGCGAAAGCGAAGTCCCATCCCCTCGCGCACAAACGAAAGGTGAAAACCACGAATCGTCTCGAGGTCGTCTTCGCTTAGCGGAAGTCCGAAGCCCTCCGCTTTGCGAGTCACACGGTCGGCTATCTCAGCGAAGTTGGGAGACACGGCAATGCGATCGATATAGTCGACGAGGTCTTGTATGCTCCGGTCGCCCCAAGTGCTCGCGTCGTCGGGAACGGGTCGCGCGAAGAGCAGGCACAGGTACTCGATCCGGCTATCCGAAAGCTCGAACAGCGACTTGAACATCAGTTGCTGCAGCAGATTGTCGCGGCGGATGTCGATGATGAACGCGATGCTGGGGCGCACCTGCGCGATATATGAGAAGTTCTGATCTGGCCCCACGCCGATGTAGGCCCCACCGTTCACCCCCGTCTCCTCCAGCTTGCCCATCACGTGCAGGTAGGACGTTTCGTTGGAGATGAGATTGTCGGTGTCGAAGTAACCGCCGGGCTCGGAGAGACGCTCGACCAGGTCGCCGAAGACCGAATCCGTGACAGTGCCCGCCGCGGTATCGGCCCGCGCCGCGACCGAACCCGCGCCTCGCGGGTCCACGCAGGCGACCGTCGAAAGAAGCCAGACGACAAAGAGTAGGTATTTCATGAAGCTCGACATTTAAGGTCTATGAGCCGATGGCGCCACCCGTAACAAACGGATGGGGCCACCGCTCCGGTTCCGCTCCTACCCGCCTTGGCCCCCGACCCTTGCGGCGGCGACCGTTCTTGAGCCATCGTCTTCCTGCCTGACAAATGAGGGACTTTCGTTGGACTCCGGGGCCGCCGAGTCACGGCGGAAGCCTCCTCTCTACCTCCCGCACCAGCCCCCCAAGGAGGGACAGATGAGAACCCGTCTAGTACTCAGCAGTTTCCTCGTCGCCGTGTTTGCTGTTCCCATCGCCACTTTCGCCCAAGAAACAAGCGAACGGGGACAGTTGGGCGAGATGATGATCTGGCGCGTTGCACCCGACGCCGCAGTCGACTTCGAGGCCGCCGTCGAGAAGGTGGTCGAGGCGGCCAAGCTGGCCAACATAGGTGAAGAATTCGCCTGGTTCTTCTGGCAGGACGGATTCGACTACGGTTTCTACGCCCCCACGGAGAACATGGCGGATTTCGATGACGCTGACGCATTCATGCGCGCTTTCCAGGGTACTCCCGGCGAGGCGATGCTCATGGAGGCGTTCGATTCGTTCGGCGCGCTGGACTTCGAAGTGCTTTCTCGAGAGGTTATCGAGGGTGTGCCCGGCTGGGGTTACACAGTCGAACAGCCCGTGGAGATTAACTACGCTCTTATGTACGAATCCTGGATGAAGCCCGGGACCGAGATGAAAGCCGACGAACTGTCGAAGGAGTGGGTAGCCATGCTGCAAGAGGCGGGCTATCCGTACGAAGCCGCAGGACATCGAGTCCACTTCGGTGATATCGGCCGTCTTGTATACCTCATTTGGTTCGACGACCAGGCAGACTACTACGGGCCAAATGACATGTCGAAGCTGGTGGAGGCGAAAGGTCTCGGCGCGAAGTGGCAAGATTTCGGGCAACGTTGGAACGCGCTGATCACGCGCTTCGAACAGAGAACGTGGTCCTACCGCGCCGACCTGAGCTATACACCATCGACGTGAGCGTGGCAGGAGCGGCGGCCCGTGGAGGGGGCGGCTCTACCTATGAGCCCATGAGCCGCTCCCTCCAGCCTGCTCGCGTTAGAACCCCAACATCTCAGAGATGATAAAAGTCGTATACTTCGCTCGAGATTCCCGAGGTGGCGAAATCCATATTGGACTCGCGCCCTACCGAAAGCTCGAGAAACACCTCGAACGACTGCAGGTTGGCAACCCGTCGGAGTTGAAACTGCTCGGGATCATTCAGGCGCGTAACGCCGCGGCGCTGGTGCGCGAACTACGCGCGACCTTCTCGGACGCGCGCGTCCGCGGCACCTGGTTCAGGCCGATCCCCGACTTGATGGACTATATCCAGCAGCGCTCGGTAAGAACCGCCCGGCACTCCTAGAAAGCTCCAAACTTCAGCGATAATTGACCCACGAAGGCGCTCATGTCGCTGGTGGACAGGCCCGGCGTGTCCACCCCGCTAACCCAGCGATATCCAGCTCCGGCGTTGACTCGAAAGTACCTCGTGATGTTCAGCTCGGCGTTGGCCGACGGCTCGAGAACGAAGACGCCGTCCTCGCCAAAGTCGGTGCTGATTCCACCACCACCGATCAAGGTGTAGATGGTGAAGTGGATCAGGTTGTCGGAGCTGTTGATGTACTCCAACTCGAGACCACCATAGCCGAACTCGAGATCCCGCGTTCCGCCATCGGTGAGCCTGATGTCGTTCGCCAGGCCGTAGCCGCCACCGCCCAAAACGAAGGTGTGGTTGATGATCCATCCGCCTCGGCCACCGACGAACACCGCGAACTTGTCTACGGTGCTGCTGAACTTGACCACCGGGGCACCGAAACCACCCGAATGGAATTCTCCACCGATCAATGTCTGTTCATTCTGTTCTTCTTGAGCCAGCGCCGGTGAACTCGCAGCCAGCAAAGCCGCTAACGCCAGTAGATGCCTCATCATTCTCCCTCCTCGGGGCGCACGAGGAAGTCGCCGACAGGCGACGGGGGTGACAGATTTCAGCCTCTTAAGTGTCAGTACGGGAATGGCTCCGTCGGGTTTCGACAGCAGGAGCCATGAGCTACTCAACGGTTTTACTAGCCGATCGCGCCGGCCGAAGCGCGGTGATCCAACACGGTGGCTGGCGCCGGCGCCCACCGGCGCAGTAGCAAATCACCAGGTTCTGCCTATCTTTGAGCTTTCCTCAATCTGTCGGGAGAGCTGTTGAGCGTGACGGACCGCCCGAAGCATTATCAGATCCTCCTAGCCGAGCTGAAGCGCCGCCAGGTCTTCAAGGTCGCCGCCGTCTATGGAGCCGTTGCCTTCGCCCTGATGCAGGCGGTGGATATCGCCTTCCCGCGCTTCGGGCTGCCAGACTGGACGGTCACCTTCGTCGTCGCGCTGCTGGCGGTCGGCCTGCCCATCGCCGTGGTGCTGGCCTGGGCTCTCGAGATGACGCCGGAAGGTGTGAGGAAGACCGACCCGGCGGCCTCGGGCGAGCTGGAGGCGATCGTCGCCCAGCCGCCGGGTCGCCGTTGGCCGGCGGGCCTCTTCGCCCTCGCCGGGATCGCGCTGCTGGCGCTGGGCGGCTGGTGGGTTTATCGCGACGCTGGGGGCGCTGACGTTTCCGGACCGCCGCCGGGCCGCTCCATTGCAGTGCTCCCCTTCGCCAACATGAGCGGAGATCCCGCCAACGAGTACTTCAGCGACGGTATCACCGACGACATCATCACCCACCTGTCGAAGCTGGCCGACCTCAAAGTGATCTCACGCACATCGGTGATGCGCTTCAAGGAGACCGACACGAGCCTGCGCCAGATCGCGGCGGAACTGGGCGTGGCGACGATCCTCGAAGGCGGCGTCCAGCGTTCCGGCGACCGCGTGCGCATCAACGCTCAGCTGATCGACGCCGCGACCGACGAACACCTTTGGGCTGAGCAGTACAATCGCAGATTGACCGACGTCTTCGAGATCCAGACCGATGTCGCTCTTAAGATCGCAGGCGCGCTGCAGGCGCGACTCTCTCCCGAAGAGAGAGGGCGCGTGGAGAGGCGACCGACCGAAAACCTGGAAGCCTACAACCTCTATCTTCGGGGCCGCTACTTCTGGAATCAGAGGACGCCGGAGGGGCTCCAAGCCGCCATCGATTACTTCGAGCAGGCTCTGGAGATCGACGCGGACTACGCGCTGGCATGGGTCGGCCTGGCCGATTCTTACTCCATATCCGGCAACTGGGGATATCTGTCACCGGAGGAGACGCATGATAGAGCGAAATCTGCGGCGCTAAAGGCGCTGGAGATCGACGAGACACTCGGCGAGGCTCACATCGCACTCGCCCAGATTCTCGGGGGGTACGAATGGGAGCTGGAAGGGGCCCAGACGGCCTACCTGAGCGGAATCGCCCTCAGCCCCGGATATGCCACAGGACATCAGTGGTACGGCACCCTGCTCTCAGCTCTCGGTCGAGACGATGAAGCCGTACGGGAGCTCGAGCGGGCTCTCGAGCTCGACCCGCTCTCTCTCATCATCAACCAGAGCCTGGGCTCGAGCCTTCGAACGGCCGGGGAACACGAACGCGCGGTAGCGCAGCTGCAAAAGGCGCGACAACTGGATCCAGACTTCGCCGGGCCATACCAGGAACTCGGCTTCGCCTACGAAGACGTGGGCGCGTTCGAGGATGCCATCGATGCCTACCAGCGTGCGCTGGAACTCTCGGAAGAACTCATCGGGATCGGCGAGCTCGGGCACGTGTATGGCGCGATGGGCCGAACGGAAGACGCGCTCGAGATGCTTCGTGAGTTGGAAGAACAGGCGACGACGCGTTACGTATCGCCGATCGAGTTCGCCATGATCCACGCCGGGCTCGGCGAGACGGACCTGGCGTTCGAGCGGATCGAGCGCAGCCTGGAGGAGGGCGACGCCACCCTGCTCTGGCGCCTCGAGACGCCCGGACTCGCCGAACTGCGCCCGGACCCCAGGTTTGCCGAGCTGGAGAGAAAGCTGGGGCTGCGCGAGTAATCGACCGTACCCCTCTTTCGCTTTTTCCAGGACACCGCGACCGGTACGTGGTATGTGTACTCGGTCGTTTCCGACGAACTGGATGTTGAGTACATCGTCGGCTGGCGCATAGACGGACGCATGCCGGAGGATATCGAAGTCGTGTCACCGGAGACCTAGGCCGGCAACCAGCCTCGCTGGATTCCGCCCTAGTCCGAGGGACCCGCGGCTGCGCTTCGAGTCGGTACGGTCGCGAATTGATCGATCGAGGGCAAACGGCCCCGATATCCCAGGAAGCGAGCGACGCGCCGCAGCGGAGGCCAGTCGACGGGGTCGATAGAGTAAGCGACGCGCAGGTTGCCGGTTCCGTGTCCCCGGGCACCGATCATTCTCTGGACGATCGCCTGACTCTTCAGCGCCGCGACATCGTTGCGGTAGAGGCTGAACAACATGTCGTAGTCGGCGATCGCCTGGGATAGGCGGCCCCTGAAGACTTCGCGATCAGCAGCGAGCCGCAGACGCTCACGCTCTGACAGACGTCCCCTGTACTGCCATGCGCTTTTGAGCGCCTGCTGCGCTCGCCACCGTTGACCAACCAATGCGTAGGCTGTTGCGGAGAGGAGGTGTGCTGCGGCGAAGGCTGTGTCGACCCGGATCGCCGCTGCAGCGGAGTTGATTGTCGACCAGTAACGACCGCGCCATAACTGGAAGCGGGCTTCGGCGTATGCGGTTAAGGCCGGGAGCTCGGTCGATAGAACGGTAGCCGCCAGCTGGTCGGGGCTATCCCCGTACGGCTCACCCAGTCGGCGCCTCAGATCTCGAGCAGCCTGAACGGTCGCGTCCACGATCTCAGTTTCCGCGCCCAAGCTCGTTATCCGATAGACCTCTTCGCCCCACGCATCCAACACCGACAGGTCGAGACGGAAGGCGCCGTCGGTGATCTCATATCGACCGGTGACCACGCCTGCGAAGCCGCCCGCTGCCGCGATGGATACGGCCTGCTTGGAGTCCAATGCGAAATCCGTCTTCCTCTGAAGCGACTGAGACGCGGCAAGTGCCCGCTCTCGAGGCAGGATCGTGAAACGCCGCGCCGTCGAGAGTTCCGACTCGACGACGAGCGCCAGCGCCTGACTGACACCTGATGCGGGTTCAAGATCCGTCTCGAAGTCCGCGACGAGCAAGCGCGCGCCGGGCTCGACGAGCGGGCCGGCCAACATTTCATCCAACCGCTTGATCGGCACGGTGACGAACGCAGGCCACTGGATCGAAATATCCGGTAAGTTCACGTCGGGCATTTGGAACTCGGGTACCGACACGTCGGGCAGCTGCGGCTTGTGGAAAGTGACTCTCGGGATCTTCACCTCTGGGAGCGATACGTCGGGCACCTGTACGACTATGGGGAACGCCGGCTCGGTCACCGACGCGATCTTCAAGCGGGCATCCCGCACCAGACGACCCAACACTTCACCGGTCGCGGGGGCGGTGAGCAGCAGGACGAGGCTCAGCGATGTCGATGCGACAGCAAAATGATGTCGGCGAGCGCCGCGCCCCGACGCAATCGCCAGCCAGGACACGACTCTCCAGCTCCGCTTCGCTAACCGGCCCAGCCCCGACCCGATGAGTGAAACGAGCCACTGGACGCCCGCAGCGGCTCGACGGACACGGTCGTGCATGGTCCAACGAACGGCACGAGCCACACGCGTAAGTCGCGTCGCGCCGCTCCCGATTCGGGCGCTGATGCTCTGTCCGACGCTTCCGACGCCGCGACCGACCCTACCGACGCCGCTTCCAACCACACCAACGCCGCTCCCGACCTTGCTGACACCGCGGCCGACGGTCGCGGCACCCTGGCCGGCCCGTTCCACACCGCGATTGATGCCGGTTGCCACGCCGCTCCCAACCTTGCCGACGCCGCGGCCGACAGTCGCAGCACCCTGGCCGGCCCGTCCCACACCGCGATTGACACCCGTTGCCACACCACGGCTGACGCCGCTGACTCCTCGGCCCACGCTGCCGACACCCTCACCGAAGCCGATCGCACCTTCCTTTACACCGCGCCGCAACTCTCGTCTAGCTCTAGCGAGGCCACGTCCGAACGTGTTGGCGCCCTTCCCAGCCTGCTTGATCGCTTGCTTGCCAGCACCGAACGACATCAGGCCCAGAGCCGCCACTTTCTCCGCGATCCACACGACCATCGCGGCCAGAGTGGCGAGAATCACCAAGCCAATTCCAACGAACTGCCTGGCAACCGCGCGGTAGAAATCGACCGATCGTGGAGTAGTCACCCGCGCCCAAAACGTCTTGGCGGCGAACTTGAAGACCGATTCAGTGAAGAAATCGGAATCCTCGGTCGGACGAACTCGGTAGACGCGCCTCGCTGCGCGCGTTACAGGATCATCGTCGTGTCCGAAGCTCGGCTGGACCATTGTGGCCTCATTGCTGGCGGGTGCATTTCTAGTGCTGATCTATCCGCCTTAGGCGCGAGGTCCGTGCCAACTAAGTGCTCGTTGTGGCGCAACGACTTACGGCCGTGCTCCGTGATCGAGACAACACCTTTTTTCACGGACGGGCACTTTTGTTCTATGGCCTGAGAATTGAGGATAGTGGAAGGCCGAGCGGACCATCGCCTCGGGAGAGAACGCTAGTCACCCGGCCTTTTTTGCAGCGGTCTGTCAATCTCCAAGCATGGCCGTTGCTTGCTTCAGCAACTCGGCATTGTTGTCCGTCTTCTTCATCACTGCAAGAAGCTCGGTCATCGCGTCGACGGGTGAACCCTCGGCCAAGCGCCGTCGAATAGCCTGCGAGACAGCCAGCGCGTCCGGCGAAAGCAGTAGCTCCTCGCGACGCGTCGAGCTGGCGTTCAAGTCGATGGCCGGGAAGATGCGTCGGTCGGCCAGCTCGCGGCTCAGTACTAGCTCGCTGTTGCCAGTGCCCTTGAACTCTTCGAAGATCACGTCGTCCATACGCGAGCCGGTGTCGATGAGGGCAGTGGCGATGATCGTCAAAGAGCCATCGCCTTTCGACGGGTCGACTTTTCGAGCGCTTCCCAGGAATCGCTTCGGCTTGTCCATCGTCGAAGCATCGAGGCCGCCCGAAAGCGTCCTGCCGGTCCCCTTCTCCACGTTGTTGTAGGCGCGGGCCAGCCGCGTAACGGAGTCGAGGATGATGACGACGTCCTCGCCGAGTTCGACACGGCGACGTGCTCGCTCGAGCGTGAGTTCGGCCAGCGCCACGTGACGGTCGGCCGGGTAGTCAAAGCTCGAAGCGATGACCTCACCGAAACCACACATCTCCATCTCGGTGACTTCCTCTGGCCGTTCATCGACCAACAGGATGAGCAGCGTGGCTTCGGGATAGTTCTTGACGACTCCCTCGGCCACGGCCTGCAAAACGGTGGTCTTCCCCGCTTTGGCGGGCGAGACAATCATCCCGCGCTGACCCTTGCCGAACGGACAAAGCAGGTCGATGACCCGGTTCGTCAGGTCCGGCTTGCTCATGATCGTTCGACCGCACTCCAGGACGAGCTGTTCGTCGGGATGGATAGCGCCAAGTCGATTGAAGTCGGGACGACCCTTGATCTGGTCGGGCGACCTTCCGTTGATAGCTGTGACCTCGAGGAGCGGCGGACTCTTGTCGTGCCCAGGAGCGGCACCGATCACTCCAGTGATCTCATCGCCGCCTCTCAGCCCATACTGTCGAATCAGCTGTTTGCTGACGTGGACATCGTGGTCGGAAATCAGATAGTTCGCTTCGCGGCTGCGAATGAACCCACTGCCTTTGCCGTTGAGTTCGAGCACTCCGAGATAGGTCGGATCGCCCCTCGGCTGGTCGTCGACCTTGGGTTGACCGTCGCCCGTGGGCCGCGAATCGCCCTGTGCACGGCCTTTACGGTTGGGGCGTTTCTTTCGCGGAGAGCGTCTTCGTCGAGGGCCCTTCTTGTCGTTCACGCTTACTTCCTTAGTTACCGCCGACCGCGTCTTGTAGGCGGGCGACTTTCTTGCGCTCGTTCGAATTGCGCACGCGTTTGCGCAACCGAACGGCGTCGGGAGTGATTTCAATCAATTCGTCGTCCTCGATGTACTCGAGGGCTGCTTCCAGGGAAACCCGACGCGGCGGTTCCAGCAGGACGTTGTCGTCGGAAGCCGCGGCACGGATGTTCGTCAACTTCTTTTCCTTCGATACGTTGACGTCGAGGTCACCGGAACGGGAGTTTTCACCGACGATCATGCCTTCGTACGCCCGCTCGCGCGGACCGATGAATAGGGATGCCCGTTCCTGCAAATTGAACAACGCATAGGGGGCCGCTGTGCCCTGCCTGTCCGCCACCAACACACCGCGCGCCCGGCCGGCGAGAGGACCCGCCCAGGGTCCGTACTCCAAGAAGCGATGGTGTATGATCCCTTCGCCGCGCGTGTCGGTGAGAAACTCAGACCGATAACCGAACAAGCCTCGCGCCGGGACTCGGAAATTCAGACGGGCCCGGCCCTGGCCGGGGTTACTCATTTCGATCAGTTTGGCGCGCCGCGGCCCCAAGCCCTTCATGACAGCACCCGTCATATCTTCGGGAACATCGATCACCAGCTCCTCGTACGGCTCCTGCCGTTCACCGTCCGGGCCGGTCCTCAGAATCACCCGAGGCCGACTCACCTGGAACTCATAGCCCTCGCGGCGCATCGTCTCCATCAAGATCGCCAGGTGCAGTTCACCCCGACCCGCTACGGTAAGGACCTCCGGCTGATCGGTCTCCTCCACCCTGAGAGCCACGTTGCGTTCGAGTTCGCGGTACAAACGTTCGTTGACCTGGCGCGTCGTTACGAAGCGACCGGATTCGCCTGCGAACGGCGAGTTGTTGACCATGAAGTCGACGGACATGGTCGGCTCTTCGACCGCAATTCCCAACAACCGTTCCCTGACATCATCGGCGGCGATCGTCATCCCAATCTCAACACCGTCGAGGCCAGCCAGCGCGACGATATCCCCAGCGTCGGCACCGTCGATCTCGACTCGCTTGAGGCCGTCGAATCCAAACAACTTGACCACCTTGCCCACCTCGGCCTCGCCATCCGGCACGGTGCCGGGTTCGCCCAGCGGCAGCAGGGCCACCGACTGGCCCACCTGGACCGAACCGCGCTCGATTCGCCCGATGGCCACGCGGCCCAGGTAGTTCGAATAGTCGAGTGTGGATATGAGCATCTGGAACGGGGCATCGACGTCGTTGACCGGTGCGGGCACGTTCTCGAGAATCGCGCCGAACAGAGGTTCGAGATCGCCGCCCCGCTCTTCCTCGGAAAAAGTCGCCCATCCGTCGCGTGCCGACGCGTACAGGAATGGGGCATCCAGCTGCGAGTCGCTGGCTTCGAGTTCGATGAAGAGGTCGAGCACCGCGTCGTGGACTTCGAGCGGTCGCGCATCGGCTCTGTCGACCTTGTTGATCACCACGATCGGCTGGAGACCCAAACCGAGCGCTTTGCGTGTCACGAATCGCGTCTGCGGCATCGGACCCTCGGCGGCATCCACGAGCAGCAGCACTCCGTCCACCATCCGAAGGATCCGCTCGACCTCGCCACCAAAGTCGGCATGCCCCGGGGTATCGACGACGTTGATCTTCACGTCGCCCCACGAGACCGCCGTGTTCTTCGAGAGGATGGTGATGCCCCGCTCGCGCTCCAGCGGGTTCGAATCCATCACCCGCTCCTCGACCTTCTGGTTGGAGCGGAAGATTCCAGCCTGCCGCAGCATCTTATCGACCAGGGTCGTCTTGCCGTGATCGACGTGAGCGATGATCGCAATATTTCTAATTGACAACTACTGATAACTCCTACCCGCCGGGCATTTTGGCCCTAACGGAAAGTCAGAACTCGCGTGATTTCAGGGGATCGCCCGCACCTCAAACCCCCGCGAACCGGGTGAAGTGCCGCCTGCCATCAGCTCACAAGTGTGAGGGGTAGACTGGGGCGAGAGCTGTAATTTATCCAAATCCGGTTGGATATTCCAGATCGGCGCTCCGACGGGGTATCGCGCCCCTACCGAGCCGGCATGCCTGGGCGGATAAGAGCAGCGCGCGGGCCACATGCCCCGCGCGCTGCGCCGGTATGGACCTGCCTTACGGCTCAGACGAAGATCGTCTGGGCGCCCTCCGACTTCTCGAAGAAGTCCATCGCCGTGATGACTTCCCTGACCTGAGGAACCAGGTCTTCCTTCTCCATCCCGAACATCTCCATGGCCATCTGGCAGCCGTACATCTCAGCGCCGGCGTCATCGAGAATCTCGAGAAACTCACCGACCGGCGGGATGTCGAGCTCGTCCATCTTCTTCTTCATCATGTGGGTCGCCATCGACTCCATCCCCGGGAGGCCGGCGATCATCGCGGGCATGTGCGTGGCCGGGTTGCCAACGATGCCGGCATGCAGCTTGTTGACCCGCTTCTTGCTGATGATATCGAGGCCCCAGAAAGTGAAGAAGAGAACCGCCTCGATCCCCATCATGCGCGCCGCGTTTGCCAGCACCAGCCCGGGGTACGCCATGTCGAGGCTGCCCTTCGAGCAGATGATAGCGATCTTCCTGGGCAAATTACCGTTTCCGCTTCCGTTCTCAGCCATTGTTCTCGTCCTTTCTAGACGCAGCTCTTCGGCTTCGACAGGCCGGAAATCTTCGCGGCCAGGATACCGGGACCCTTGGGGAACAGCTTATACATTTCTTTCATCGACACACCGGTCTGCTTCGTGATGCGACGCACGCCCGGCGCCTCACCCTTTTCAGCCGCATCACGACGACAGAAATCGATCACTTCCCAATGCTTATCCGTCAGCGGGTCGATGCCGACCTCGCTAGCGATTTCGGCAGCGATTTCGGGGGTCCACTGATCGGGGTTCAACATGAACCCATCGTCACCGATCTCGATGTCTTGCCCGGCCATGGTCATCGTACTCATTGTCACCTCCTGTGTCGTCATTCCAACTGCCGTTCTTTCTTATCGTTCACTCGTTCAATTGATCGTCTCGCCGCCCTTGCCGAGCGCCTTCGAACTCGAGTCCGTACCGTTTCCCGACCCGCTGCTGCCTAGCTCGCGGAGCACGGCGAACAGCATGGCCATGCCCTTGCGAATCTCGGGGTCGCGCATCGCCCGAATCAGCCCAACCCGCCCCTCCTCGGGTGCTTCCTGCAGCGCCACAGCTGCCCGGTCCGCGATGTTCAGGACCCCCGGCTGAGTCAGGTTGCGTACCGTCTCGAGGATTTTCACCACGTTGTCGCCCAGTAGTTTCACGTCGTCGCGGGAGAAAGAAGTCGCGATCGTTCTTGCGACCTGAATCGACTCCGACGCGAACTCAAGGGCGCCCGCCTGCTCCAGCTCGTGCAGCTGCTTGTTGGCGATCTTCAGGGCGCCGTGAGCGATGGGGACCAGGTCTTCCTTCAAGTCATCGAAGCTCTCCATCCGCCGCCCGAGATCCTCCACCACAAAGCTCAAGCGATCGAGCTTTTCGTTGATCTCCGCTAACTGCGCGGCCACGTCCGTCGTCTGCTTATCAGCTATCGTAGACATCGGTCAGCTCCACTTCCCTGCCATGGACATACGCGACTCGATTCCCGGAATCTCGGAGCCCTTCAACAGCATGTTCCAGTAGATCCAACGGAACGCCATCTTGCCCCAGTGGTTGACCTCGCTCTCGCGCAGCAGGTCGAGGGGGCCGATTCCAGGCATCGGGAATTTCCCTGGGAGCGGCTCCACGTCGTAGTTGAAGTCGATCAGTACCGCCTTGCCAAAACCGGTCTCGATGAAGCAGTTGGCGTGGCCGTCGAACTCGTCGCACAGAGGCCGTCCATCGATATAGCGGATCAGGTTCTCTTCCAGGACCTCGCCCTCGAAGTGAGCCACGGAACCCGCTTTCGAAGTCGGAAGGTCGGTGGCGTCCCCGATGACGAATACGTTCTCGAAATCGTTGTGCTGGAGCGTGTTCGGATTGGTGGGCACCCAGTTCCACTCATCGCCCATCTCCGATCGCTCGATCGTCTCGCTACCCATGTGCGTGGGGATCGTCACCAACATGTCATACTCGATCTCACGCTCATCCCAGCTAGACAGTATCCGTTTGTCGCCATCGACTTCGCCGGCCGAGTACAGGGTCTCCAGCTTGATGTTCTTCTTATCGAGCACGTCGCCCAGCATCGCCGAGGCACGAGGCCGTGTGAACGCGCCTTCCAACGGCGTCGCATACACGATTTCGGTTTTGTCACGCGTCCCCTGCTCCGTGAAGAACTCATCGGCCAGGAAAAGAAACTCCAGTGGCGCGATGGGGCACTTGATTGGCATCTCCACCACGTTGAGAACCATCCGGCCGCCTTCCCACTGTTCCAGCGCTCTCTGCAATGCCACCGCGCCGTCCAACGTGTAGAAGTCGAAGATGTTCTTCTGCCAACCGGACCCCAGCATCCCTTCCGTCTCACCGGGAACGATCCGGCTGCCCGTGGAGATCACCATAATGTCGTAGTTCAAGAGAGTGCCATCCATCAGTCGGATCCGGCTCTCCTGTGGCTCGATCACCTCGATCTCCGAAACGATGAAGCGAACGCCGAACGGGATATACCGCGACCTGGGCTTCACCACGTCGCGGGAGCGATAGACGCCGAAGGGGATGAACAGGAGACCCGGCTGATAGATATGACGATTGTCCTGATCGACGATCGTGATCTCCCACTCGTCCGGATCCAGCGTCCTTCGCATTTTCGCCGCCATCATGGTGCCGCCGGTCCCAGCACCCAGTATCAACAGCTTCTTCATTTCATTCCTTTCCGGTATCGTGAACTCGCGCGCCCCGAGGACGTGCTCGCAGAGTCAGAATGCAACGCCAGTGCCAGAACGACCGCACCGCCGTAAGTCACACTATCACAAATACTTACATCGTAGGATCACCCTCGGCCCCGAAGGGGGGAACGACAAAATGAAACACGACGTTGAAACAATAGGAACAATACGTTACATTATGTTCCAATCGTTGATACAATCGGGAATGCCTCATATGCTGAAACGCAGCTGAAACAAGCCAGCGCTTGCGTCTCCTTCGGCAAACCCGAGCGAGCACTGAACTTGCACTGACGTTTCGGGCACGGATGAAACAAAGCAGCCTAGAATGAAACTGAATGTTCCACGGGCGTGTACGTGAGGTTCCAAACAAGCGGCGACGAGTGAAACAGATGATGAACCAAAAGCGGACGGAAGAGGGTCTTGGAGAGCTGCAGGCAGTTCCCAGATCCGACGCCACCCATCTGCTGGCCGACCTCGGCGACCTGGCATATTTCGAGGTCGACGCAGACCGGAACGTCGTGTCCATGAGCCCGGCGCTCGAACGGCTCACGGGATTCCGTGCCGACGATGTGTTGGGGCGCTCCTGCCTGACGGTCATTCGATGCTCGGAATGTTTGAAGGGATGCGGAGTGTTCAAGCACGGTGACGTGCGGGACGCTCGCCTGAAGATCTACCGGGAAGACGGTTCCGAGTTGGACGTCTTCAAGTCGGGCAAAGTGTACCGGGACGGTGATGGCAACATAACCGGAGCGCTGGAAGTCGTTCGCCCCGCTGAGGGCGATGCCCCGACGAAGTTCGGTCCACCGCGCGAGCTCGACGCACTACTGGCTGGACTGGGACGCACGTTCATCGTTGCGGATGAGGACTTCCGAATTGTAGGTCACTCGGCGTCGCTTCCAGAGCTGATCGGTTCGCCAGCGGACGAGCTATCCGGAATGCCGCTGCAGAATCTCCTCGGCGAAGATCTCTTCGGGGAGGACAGTGCGGTCCGAACGGCTGTCCTGTCGGGAGAGAGGCGAGAGGGCTGGCGCGCGTCGCTGCCTACCGAATCGGGAGGACCCCTCCCCGTATCGTTGAGCATCGGTCCCATCGACCAGGCCGACACCTGTACGGGTCCCCACGCCCGTGTGTCGGTGATGATCAGGCCCGATGAGGCCGCGCCCGACACCCCGGCATTCGGCGACATCATCTCCAGGTCACCTGCCATGCAGAGGATCTTCCGCGTCATCGAACTGCTGCGCGACAACGACTCCACGGTTCTGATCACGGGGGAAAGCGGGACCGGGAAGGAATTGGTGGCGCGCGCGCTCCACGATACTTCGCATCGCGCCAACGGGCCTTTCATCGCGGTCAACTGCGCTGCCATTCCGTCCGAGCTGCTGGAGAGCGAGCTGTTCGGTCACGTGCGCGGCGCGTTCACCGGGGCCGTGCGCGATCGCCCGGGCCGCTTCGAGTTGGCCGATAGCGGCACGTTGTTCCTGGACGAAATCGGCGACCTCGCCCTCGGTCTGCAAGCGAAGATTCTGCGTTTCCTTCAGGAACACACTTTCGAACGCGTCGGAGAGACCCGCACACGCAAAGTAGACGTACGGGTCATCGCAGCCACGCACGTGAACCTGGTGAAGGCAGTGGCCGAGCGGCGCTTCCGCGAGGACCTCTACTACCGACTACGAGTCGTCCCGATCGAGATTCCGCCGCTGCGCGAGCGGCGTCAGGACCTCGAATTGTTGATCCGCCACTTCCTGGAGAAGATCGGTCGAGATCGTGGACGATCTTTGCGCCTCGCTCCGTCGGCCAGCCGAGCGCTGTTGACCTATCCTTGGCCGGGAAACGTGCGCGAGTTGGAGAACGCTCTGGAGTACGCGATCTCGGTCTGCGAGGGACAAACGATCCACACCACCGATCTGCCGATCGAGATTGAGCGCTTCTACGCGGACCGGGACGGCGATTTCGGCGCTCTACTGACACCGGCGGCCGCCGTCGACTCAAGACCCAGCGACGTGCCGCTGATCGCCGAGCCTGCTGGAGCAGCGGGGAGTGGTCTGACATCTGCGGAGGCCGACGAGATCGAGAGCATCCGCAAAGCACTGCATGAGACGAAGTACAACCGGGGCCTGGCGGCCGAGCGCCTGGGCATGAGTCGAACCACCTTGTGGCGAAAGATGAAGCAGTATCGACTCTAGCCCTTATCGGAACCCGTATCGGCGTCGTAGACCCGGAGAACCTCGACTCTTCCTGGGATTCTCCCCCCTCGAACTTCATCTTCACGTGCAGCTGCGCGCCGTCTGACTTGAGTTCGTATTCGCTGGTGATCTTCATCCCGCCTTCGATCTTCCGCTCGACGACCATCTTGTCACCCTTCCACTGGGCCTTGGTCTCGATGAATGCCCGCACCCTCGACAGTAGTCTCGACTTTCCGGCCGTCGGGATAAAGGATCATCCGCGACCCTTCGGCGCCAACGACGGTGACCGTAGAGTCCTCGACCACTATGTTGAGCCGCATCGCGGCATCCACTAGCATCCGGATGGTCTCCTGCATCTGTTGCTGCCGATTGCCGCCGACGCCACCCGGAGGTGTTCCCGGCTAACACTATGAGCGCTCAGATTGTCGTATATAGAGCGAGAGCAAGCGTCGTGAGGTATGACGTCCGATAGGGGATCCGATTTGCCCGATGCATTACTGGTCGACCGAGCTCGCCGCGGTGAAGCGGCAGCCTTCGACAAACTCGTACGCCGCCACTACAGAGCGGCGTATGCGGTGGCGCTCGGCGTGCTGGGGAGCACGATGGATGCCGAGGACGTCTGTCAGGACGCTTTCATGCGGGCGATCGAGCGTTTGGACGAACTCCGCAGCCCCGAACGCTTCGCGGCCTGGCTGCTGCAAATCGTCAGGAACCGGGCCAGGAACTATCACAACTACAGGCGCGTCAGGACGGCGATGCCCTTGGAGGCGGTCAGCACCGCGGGGAATGACGACACGGCAAGAGCGAGCGAGCAGTCGGTCCTGCGCGAGCAACTTGAATCGGCGCTGTCCGATCTCAGCGAAATCCAGCGCGAAGTCGTATTGCTGCACGACCTGGAGGGATGGAAGCACCGCGATATCGCCGAGGCCCTGGATCTCTCCGAGGGGATGTCGCGCCAGCACCTTATGGTCGCACGCCGCACATTGCGCGAGCGGCTCGGTGAAGGGTTTCTAAAGGAGCACTCAGCATGACTGACGAACGAATCGACTTTTCACCGTTGGACCCGACGGTAGACGACGCGCGATTCGAGGCTATCGTGGACACGATCGGCGCCGCCGCAGAATCCGAACTGGCCAGACGTCGTGCCCGGGCCAGCGTCGTCGGACAGGTGGGACTGTGGTGGAAACCACTCCTGGCGGCGGCCGCCATCACGGGGATCATATCGGTCGGCGCCCTTCTGCGATTCCAGCCAGATCCGTCGGCCGAGCTGGAAGATGTGGGGATTGCCGAGGCTATCGGCATGCCCGATCCGGTCGCCGAGTGGGTGCGGAGTGACGAAGTGCCGACCATCTCGGAGTTGATCCTGGCAATGGAGGATGAGTCATGAAAGACGGTCTCGAGTCACTGGGCCGCGTGCGGGCGAAAGGACTCGCATTGCTACTGATTACCTTCGTGGCTGGTAGCCTGGCCGGCGTGGCCCTCGAGCGAATCATGGCGGCCCAGCGCACTCCCGAGTTGGTCCCACCCATGGGCATGATGCGACCCGGGATGGAAGTTCCTTTTCCGATGATGTTCAGCGAGTTGGGACTCACGCCGGATCAGCAAACGCGGATCCGCGAGATCATGGAGCAGAGCCAACCGCGTACGGAGGACGTTTTGCAGGAAACGCTTCCGCGCCTTCGCGCGCTCACTGATTCGGTACGTCAAGAGATCCGCTCGGTGCTGACCCCCGAGCAAGCGGCCACGATGGACAGTCTCATAATGACCATGCGGCACCGTGGCCGCTGGCAGGGAGGACGTGGACCCGGCAAGGGCCAGCAGCAGCCCCCGCGCAGGAGACAGTAGCAGCGGAAGGAGGCGGTTCGCGGCGACGCTCTTGACGAATGCCCCCTCCCTTGCTGATTTGTTCCATGCGAAGCCAATAGTCAGGCCGTCACGGAGTCACCCATGAGAAGCACCGTCAATTCCTATACGCTTGCCCTACTGGTTTCATCTTGCTCCAGCGGCGGATCGGCTGCGAGCCCCGAGTATCCGGATATCACGGGAACCTGGGTGGTCAACCTCGAGCTGAGCGATAAGCCCGGTGACCTGGTCGAGCGCGAGCGCCCCCAGGGTGCCCCCGGCAGCCGCGAACAGGGTGAGGGAGGCGAGCGTCGCGAGCGGATGCAGATCGGGATCGCCATCCTGCTTCAGAACTCCGTGGCCTTCAAGGTCGAAGAGACCGACTCGTCGCTGACTCTCACAGGGGCGGAAGGCATCACACGGACATTCCTCGTCGACGGCCAGGAAAGGGACCGCCGAATCGAAGGCCTCGGTAACGTGCGGGTAAAGGCCCGTTGGAGGGGCGACAAATTGGTGATCGAACGAAACCTCGAGGGCGGGGCCAAGATCACCGAGGAATTCGAGTTGGCTCGCGACGGCGGGCAACTGTTCGTCAAGATGAAGATCAGCGGCGGGCCAAGAAGTCTAGAGTTCCGCCGCGTTTACGACGCCGCAGACCCGGGCTACTAGTCGACCGCTCGTACTCCCATCCTCAAGGTCCGGCGTCGGATATTCGAAGTTCGATATTCGTCTCCCACTCCGCCAAGGCGTCCCTCACCAACCGCACCACCTCGACGGCGCTTTCCACGCGCTCTGTCGAAACCCCGACGTTCACAGCACTCAACAGATCGGCCTCTCGGCGTTGCATTCGATCCAAGTACTTCACGCCCGATGGCGTCAGTCGGACGAGGCGCGACCGTCGGTGGGCGGGGTTGTCGATGAATTCGATATAGCCCTGCTCTTCCAGCGGATTCACCAAGGCCTGGACGTGCTGACGCGTCACCACTCGCGAGCGGGCCAGCTGCGGCACCGTCTGCGGACCACTTCTCTCGAGCTCACGGAGCACGTTTCGCCGCCCGCCCGATAACGTCCCGTCGCCGTGCAGCGCCTCGGTCACCGATCGCAGCCGGCGGAACAGCAACACGGTCTCATCGATCATTTCCCCCACCACATCGGCATCGGGCCCACCTGCAGTTCTAGTGCGAAGCAGCGCTGGCCCAGCCTTGTCTGCAGCAGGGGTACTTGTCCCAAGGTCTCCGAGCATGAGCGGGTTGAGCGTCATATGACAATTATATTACCATAATGACAAGTCTATTGTCAATGATCGGGAATCTCGACTCTGAACCCCAGGGTCCACGAGGCGTGGCCGCAGAGGGACCCAAGCTCTATTTTGACGACCTGCCCTTCAGCGACGACCTCCAACAATCGACGATGCCATGAAAGAAGAAAGAACCGCCCTGAAGCTGTCGGCTCTCGGCTATCTGTTCATGGCGGTACTCGGGATCGGGTTCGCTATTCTGACTCGATCCGATGCCATCATGCTCAGCGGCTTCTTCTCGTTGATCGCGTTCGTAATGGGGCTTCTGTCCCTGAAGGTGGCCGACCTGGTCCACCAGCCTGGCGACGAGCACTTCAACTTCGGCTACGCTCACTTCGAGCCGTTCCTGAACACGATCAAGGCGCTGATCATCCTCACCGTCTGTGCCATATCCCTGGCGGCAGCCATCGACGCTCTTCTGCACGGCGGGCGCCGACTCGATGCGGGCTGGGCGATTCTCTACGCCGTCGTGGCCACCGTCGTTAGTTTCGTCGTCGCAGCCGTTCAGAGCCGCATAAACAAGACGACCGGATCGCCGCTGCTCGCGGTGGACGTCAAGAACTGGACGCTGGATGGCTTCATCAACACCGGTGTAGGCCTCGCCTTTCTCATCGCCATGGTGTTCACCGGGACCCGTTGGGATTCTGTCGTTCCCTACGTGGATCCAATTCTCCTGATCCTGCTCGTTCTAGCGCTTATCTGGGTCCCGCTGACGACTGTGCTAGAAAACGTCGGCGAGCTCCTGCAGATTGCTCCCGTGGCGGAAGAACAGAAGCAGGTCAGGGAACGGTTCGACAAAGCGATCTTGCATGTTCCCGTCGAGAAGAGCTACGTGCGGATGGTCAAGATCGGACGGTTCTTCTACTGCCTCTGCCAATTGATCATGCCGCCCAGCTACCGTATCGAAAGTGTGAAGGACCTGGATGAAATCCGGGGGCGAATCGCTGCCGGATTGGAAGGGGTACATCCGAGACTGGTGCTCGATGTCCTCTTTACGGAGAACGAGGAATGGACGAAGTAGTTGTTGGGAATCTCGCTCGAAATTCCCAAGCTGTCCCACGGCGCGAACTACTCGAGGGCTAGGCCTACGGCTCGCCCAGCGTGGATACGGGTCGTGTCGAACACCTTTAACGGGGAATCCTCCGGCTTGATCAAGAGGCCGATCTCGGTGCAGCCCAAAATCACCGCTTCGGCTCCGCGTTTCGCCAATTCTTCTATGATCTCGACATAGGTTCGGCGTGATTCCCCCAGTACCCGGCCCTGGCACAGCTCGTCGTAGATGACCCGGTTGACTTGGGCTCGGGCGTCCGCACCCGGTACCAGCACCTCGAGACCGTGTTGCTCGGACAGACGGCCGCGATAGAAATCCTCCTCCATGGTGAAACGCGTGCCCAAAAGCCCAACGGTATCGACGCCCGAATCCTTGATCGCTGCGGCGGTGGCGTCGGCTATGTGGATCAGCGGAATACCTATCGCAGCCTCGATGGCCGGGGCCACCTTGTGCATCGTATTCGTGCAGAGCATTAGAAACTCGGCACCCCCGCGCTCGAGTCTCAGAGCACCGTCGGCGAGCAGATCCCCTGCTCTGTCCCACTGCCCAGCGTCCTGGAGGCGCTCGATCTCTTCGAAATCGACGCTGTACATGAGGATCTCGGCCGAGTGCTGGCGGCCCAGGCGACGGCGGACGCCCTCGTTGATCAGGCGGTAGTATTCCGCCGTGGACTCCCAGCTCATACCGCCGAGCAAGCCAATTACGCGCATGGACGCTCCTGGTGTCGGACACCCACAACCTGCCGGGGCTGCATCGCGTTCCGCAAGATTGTAGCTTTGACGCGCCTATGACCGAAAGAACTCGGGAATGACCGGTTACATCCGGAGTCTCATCGCCGATCTGCGCGATACGATGGCGCGCTCGCCGGCGGACCGCCGGGCCGTGGTGACGCTGATCTCCGGCTGCGTATTGCTGTTGGTCTTCGGCCTCTGGGGTCGTCCCGGTTTCCTTCGCGGAGATAACCTGGACGCTGTAGCCGGGTTTTTCGGCCTCGACCGCACGAGCGAGTATTACCCGCTAGTCAGCTACCTTTATTGGGGGGTGACCAGCATACTGTTGAGGATCCTGGCTCCGTGCCTGATCATCTGGCTCATCTTGAAGGAGCGACCCAGCGACTTCGGGTACCGTATTCGAGGCACCACGAAGCACGCCTGGATCTACTTGCTGCTGTTCGTCGCGATGCTGCCGGTCATCGCAGCCGTCAGCTTCACGCAAAGCTTCCAGTTCAAGTATCCCATGTACGGGCAGGCGATCCAGGGCTGGAGCCATTTCATCCCGTACGAGATCGCATACGGAATCCAGTTCTTCGGCGTCGAAGCCTTCTTTCGCGGTTTCCTGACGTTCGGGCTGTATCAGCGCTTCGGCTATTACGCGCTACTGGTGATGGTGATCCCGTACTCGATGGTCCATTTCGGCAAACCGCCACTCGAAGTATTCGCGGCGATCCCCGCGGGTCTGCTGCTCGGTTTTCTGGCCCTGCGCACCGGGAGCTGGCTCTACGGCGCCCTGCTCCACTGGGCCGTGGGCATCACCATGGATATCGCCTCCATCCTGCAGAAGGGCGGCTTCCAGGGTTAGTCGTCCAGCACCCCAACGTTGAACTCGGCCACGTGCAGGTTCAAGCCGTGATTCACCCTCAGGCCGACGACCCCATCTGCGTTCATTCTCTCGCGGTCGAAGCTCATGACCTTGTTGCCATTGATCAGAAACAGGATCTCGGTTTCGGATGCTTCGATGGAGAGAGTGTTCTCGACCGTGCCGTCACCGCCCGTGTGCGGAACGATGAACGAGTTCTCCGTCCACGGAAAGAACTCGTGGGTATCGTTGCCCGAGCGTTGCTTCACCAGATAGCGGCCGTCCTTGCGGATGAGAAAATAGAGATAGGACTGGTTCTCGTCCTCGAGATTCTCACCGCCGATGAAAATCCCGAATCCTTCCCGACGGTCTCCTGGGAACAGGTGAATCTTCGCATCAACGCGGAAGGGCCCCGAGACGGTGTTCGCCGGATTGTAGAGTATGCAAGCCGGCCCGGTCGTGACGTGCCAGCCCGGCGGCATGTCGACGAAGTAGAGGTCCGAATCGGATGAAGGCCGATCGAAACGGACCTTCCAGTCGGCGGGCCGCTCGTTATCCTGGGCTGCTAATGGGGTAGCCGATACCAGTAGTGCCAGACTTAGAAGGACTAATCGCATTCTTACCTCCGAGGGATGCTCGTGTGCCGCCATTTTCAGTTGCGGCCCGAAAACTATACTGGCGGCCCCGGTTCGCCAAACCCCAACAGATGAGAGGGCGCGGCTAACATCGCTGCACCCTCTCAGTTGTGAACATATTGACGTCGTTTACGAGCCCAGGTGAAAGGCGAGGGCTGCCGATAGCACCAGGTCGCTCTGGAGCTTCGAATCGGTGTCGATGGTGCCGATGTCTTCGTCCGTCGCCGTCAGCTTGAACGAATAGATGTAGTACTCGGCATTGACTCGGACCCCGACCCGCTGCGAAAAATCCTGGGTGAACCCGACGCCGAACGTGCCGCCGAAATCGGTGGTCCCATCCACGTCGCTCCAGAATGTACCGCCGCGGCCTATGACGGACAGACCTGCCGACATGTAGATGGAATAGCTCGCACCCTCAGGGTAGAGAAAACGATAGATCGCGGATGCGCCGGCTACCCAGACATAGGCCGAGCAGTCCTCATCGGGATCATCGCAAAGGTTGGTTGTCCCCGATCCATCATCGGCCTCCAGCTTCGCGTTGCTGAAGGCGTAGCCGAAGTTGCCTTCGATCCCGAAATCTCTGGCAAACCACAGATCGACGCGGCCGCCCACCAGAAGAGCGGGCTCCTGGCCGATCTGGATTTGGAGATCCGGGTCTGTGACGGAGAACTCCGCCAGGCTCGTTGCCGCGACGTAGAGTCCCGCGTAGGGAACCAGGTCCACCTGGACGCCCTGTCCCACTGCACTGCCGCCGCCGGTCAGCAGGATCAACAATGCCGCCGGTAATGCTCTCTTGATCAAGATGATCTCCTTCGGGCGTTCTTACTTGCCCAGGTGTATGACCAAGCCAACCGTGAACGCCAGGTCGTTTTGGATCTTCGAACTCGCTTCGTACGTCGTCCCAGAGATCTCGACTTCGGTCTTGTACGAGTAGATGTAGTCCTCGAGATCGATGGCCAACCCCATCTTCGGCGACACCGCTACGTCGACGCCAACGCCGAGGACGCCGCCGAAACTGCTGGTGTCAGAGGTGTTGAGCTCGTCATAGAACGCGCCACCGCGCCCTATGTAAGCAGGGCCGGCGGCGAGATGGATCGAATAGCCGGAATCGGGCTTCGGATAGATTCGATAGAGTGCTTTGACGCTGCCGTACCACACGTAGGCACCGCAGTCGCTGCCCGCCTGTGAACAGACATCATCCGTCCGCCCATCGACGGAGGCCGTCAGATTTCCCTGGCTAAACGCATAGGCGAAGTTGCCCTCGACACCCCACTTCGGACTGAACCAGAGGTCCACCCGGCCACCCAGCAGAAAACCGGCCCTCTGCTGGCCCCTCACCGACGTCGTCTGGTCGGGCGAGGTGGCAAAGGTGACAACCGCCAGGTCGTTGGTCGGCAGGTACCCACCAATGTACGGAACGAGATCGACCTGGATCTGGGCTGCGGCGGGGGCCGCGACCAGCCCAAGCAGGACTGCCGAGAGAAGAGCCTTCCTGATCATTCTCCCATCCTCGCGTGTTGACTTCGGTAATACCGAGGTCGGCTGAGGTTATAAACAGAGGTAGATCACTGGCGCTGTCGGACTCCCTCGACCGCTCCGGCGACGAGGTTGTAGGCGGCCTGTCGCGACTTCCCTTCCGGATCGCGCTCGCCGTTGGGCGTTGACGCGATGCCGAGGGCCGCCACCTTCTCGTATTTGAACATCTCCATCAGCGCCTCCGCCAGCTCAGCACTCGTTGGGCCATCGGCCACGGTCA
>JBDHGH010000043.1:0-22881 GCA_039589995.1 Gemmatimonadota bacterium
AATGACCGGAAGATTGAACGCCCGTCCGCAAAGGCTGCCTGTTGCCGCACACCGGGCACACGACGGACTCGGGAGAGAAAGGGTCCTCGAGCGTGTGGTACTCGAGGCATTCATGACACAGCACTTGAACAGTCATGATCCTGATCGACGTCAAACAGGAACCGGTCAGGCCTTCGCTGCGGGAGAGGGTAAGGAACCACTACATAATGGTAGGGGGAGCGACTAAAAGACAAGTACCTGTTTAGCACCCGGCTATTGCTTCGAGCGGCCGTTTCTACATATTGGCATGCGAAACAGATCATTTCGTTACTGTTGAACGCCTCTGATATCCAAGACAGCTGAGTACGCGTTGCGCGCCGTCTTATATATAGCGCGCCAGTCCGGCGGCGATCCGATCCGAGCCAGCGAGATCGCGGACACACTTGAGGTACCGAGCAACTACCTCTCGAAGATTCTCCATACGCTGGCCAGGTCGGGCGTCCTTAAATCCGAGAGAGGACCGCGTGGAGGGTTTAGGCTCGCCCGGTCGGGGGACGAGCTGGTGCTGGCGGATCTCCTGGAGGCTCTGGACCCGAGTGTGTTACGCGCCGACTGCCTGTTGGGGAACAGCGACTGCTCGGACCACACCGCGTGTGCGGTACACATCAGATGGAAACAGGTACGGGAGCCGGTGTGCCGGTTCTTCCGAGAGACGACTCTGGCGGACGTAGCGGAAAGGGTCCCGGGAGCCGTATCAGCGGTGAGAAAGGGCATCGAAGTCATATCGGCGTGAGGCGAGTGCCCCCTGCCTCTTTCCGTCGATCCTCGGAACGCGTAACAAAATATCCCACAATAACTTAGCGGACCAAGGCGATCCTGGCTGGCTATCGGTTGGCGCCGGTGAAGTTCAATCCCGCTAAACATTATGATTATTGACAAGTTCCTCAAACTCGATATGATGGCGCATCCAAACGCCCACACACCACCCACAGCACTCGGAGGATCCGTGAGCGACGATCACCTCAATCCGTCGTCCGAGCCGCCCGATGTCGAGGGGCACCCGAGGGGTACGCTTGCCATCGTCGGAATCTACGGCCTGCTGTTCGCCATCGGTTGGCTCATCATTTACTTCGGCGTCTTCGTCCCGCGTGGGGCACTAACCCAGTGAGGCGGTCATGCACGTAGACTTCTACGAGAAGATCTGGATGTACGCCGCCGCGGGAATCATCGTGATTTTCCTCGCGTCGATGGGCTACACGACGTTCGGACGAGCGATGCAGCCCCCGAGCCACATCGAGACGATCGACCCGGCGACAGTCCGTACCGATGAGGAGTTTGGCAGCCCCGGCGTGACTATGAATGCCGACGGCAGCGCGACGGTCGTGATTCAGGCCTTCATGTACGCCTTTCTGCCCAACGAGATCCGGGTGCCTCTAGGCCGGGACGTGACGTTTCGGATGACGAGCCCCGACGTGATCCACGGGTTCCAGATCGTTCAGACGAACGGTAACACGATGGTCGTGCCGGGCTACGTCAGTCAGTTCACGACGCGGTTCAACCGAGCTGGCGAGCATCTGATCGTCTGCAATGAGTACTGCGGCCTCGGCCATCACCTGATGTCGGCGAAGCTGATCGTGGAAGACATGTCCGGGTCGTCGGGTTCCTCCGCGGCGACAGGAGGTGCGCGATGATCGAGAACAGAAAACTCGCGCTAGCGAATCTCTGGGTCGCAATCGCAGCCTTCACGGTGGCTGCCGGTATGGCGTTGATGCAGGCGCTGTCCCGTGCGGATCTCGATCTGCCGTTCCGCACCGCGAAGATGTACTACCTGTCGGTGACGGCGCACGGCGTGCTGATGGCGCTCGTGTTCACGACGTTCTTCATCATGGGCTTCGGCTATGTGGTCGCCGAGCGCACAATGGGCCGGCCCCTGGTGTTGAAGAAGTTCGCTTGGGGATCGTTTTGGGTGTCGCTCATCGGCACGATGATGGTGGCCTGGTCGATCCTTTGGGGAAAGGCGACGGTCCTTTACACGTTCTATCCGCCCCTGAAGGCTCACCCACTGTTCTACATCGGAGCTGCGCTGCTGATCGTCGGCTCGTGGGGTTGGTGCTGGGTCGTCGCCCGGACGTGGATGGTGTGGAAGAAAGAGAACCCGGGTGTGCGTACACCACTGGCCGTCCACGGCATGCTCACAACGATTATCGTGTGGGTGCTGGCCACCATCGGAGTGGCGGCCGAGGTGCTAATCCTGCTGGTCCCGTGGTCGCTCGGCCTGGTAGATACGGTCGACCCGATCCTGGCGCGTATCCTCTTCTGGTGGTTCGGCCATCCACTGGTCTATTTCTGGCTGTTACCAGCGTACGTGATCTGGTATACCATGACGCCGAAGATCGCGGGCGGAAAGCTGTTCAGCGACCCTCTGGCGCGGTTGGTCTTCGTAATGTTCATCCTGCTGTCCACGCCGGTGGGCTTCCACCACCAGTTCATGGACCCCGGCGTTCGGGCCGGTTGGAAGCTCTTCCACTCGTTCAATACTCAGTGGATTCTGTTCCCCAGCTTCATAACCGCGTTCACCGTGATCGCGTCGTTCGAGATCGCCGGTCGCATGAAGGGCGCAAAGGGTCTGCTCGACTGGCTCGAGGAGCTGCCTTGGGGTAACCCGGCGTTCTCGAGCGTTGCTCTGGCGATGCTCATTTTCGCGATAGGCGGATTCGGCGGCGCCATCAATGCGGCCTACAGCATGAACGCCATGGTCCACAACACCGCGTGGATCCAGGGCCACTTCCACCTGACCGTAGGCACGGCGGTCGCGCTGACCTTCATGGGGATGTCGTACTACCTCATGCCCCGGTTGCTGGGCCGCGAGCTCGAGCTTTCACTGTTGGCACGCATCCAGCCTTACTTGTGGTTCGGTGGGATGCTTCTTTTCTCCATCTCCAACCACATGACAGGTCTCGCCGGCATGCCGCGGCGGGTCTATGAGGCCAGCTACGGGGGTAGCGAGATCGCCCAGCAATGGGTCGCCGGCACGGGCATTTCCGCGGTCGGCGGGATCTTCCTCTTCGTCAGCGCAGCCTGCTACGCAGCGGTGATGTTCGGCACCGGGCTGGCTGGCAAGAAGGTCGCCCCCGAGCCCATCGAGTTCGCAGAACCGCTGCAGCCCGAGAACGGCAAAGCCCTAATCCTAGACAGGTTCGGCCTCTGGTTCGTCGTCGCGGCTATCCTCGTGGTCGCGGCCTACGCATGGCCGATCATCGAGCACCTATCGATGGAGCGCTTCGGCTCACCTGGGTTTACGCCCTTCTAAGATCTGTCTAGGGCAACCTGTAATCAGTGATCAGTGGGTTCCTCCCGCTGATCACTGATTGCATCTCGACCCAGCATCCCCTTCCGTGCTCGCGACCGCCCGAGGCCAGCCGGCCACCAAGCACGATGATGCCAGCGAGTAGGGGTACGACACTGATTACTGATCACTTGTGGAGGAGGTGTTTCTCTGAACGAGGTGCCAGATATAGGCCGACACAGGTGGCCCGTGCAGGATTACAGACGACTCACCCCGCGGGCCAGATAAGAACGGGTCTGTCGGTTGTCTCGATGAGCGGCTTCACAACCGGCGTCCCGGTCGCGACATCGGCGTCAGCTTCTTCGTCGGCTAGGATCGTTACCAGCGTCGCCCCACACCGCTCGGCGTGTTCTAGCAAAGTTGTAGCGATGTCGTCTACCTGGGCCACGACCTCCAAGCCGTTGTCGAGAATGTCATCAACGTCGTTCGGGCTGACGCGGATCGCTCGGAGCTGGTTCGAGCCGATCCACTCTTTCAGTCGAGGAACAGCGTGATTGAAAGTCTCCGGCGCCTTTACCGCGACGAGAACCCGCTCCTTCAGTGAGCCCTCGATATCCTCGTCGGGCAGGTAGAGGATCGGAATGCCCAGCGTGCGCAGCGGGGAGGAAACCCGCTCGAAGTCCCACTCGGTGCCGTTGGGGATGCCCGAGACGACGACGAGGTCGACGTGGCGGACGCGTGCTAGCTCGTAGATCCACTTCACCGGGTCACCACGCTTCAAAGCCAGCTCGACCTTGGGGATCGCCGCCTCAAAATGCCGCACCCAGTTTGCCAGGTCGGCCATCGGCTCCGCCGGCCCCGGCTGCGCCGACACCAGGTGCAGGAGGGTCGCTTCGGCCAGCCCGATATCGCGCAGGTCCGGAACGATCCGAAGGAACTGCTCTCCGGCTTCCGGACTCGTCATAACGAATATCGCGCGCGTGATCACTCGGGGCGTCGTCTCATCCTGGGGGTCATACATGTCACATTGAGTTGGTACGTGGTCTAGCCGTCCCTCCCCACCTATGGATGAATCGTGCCGAAATAGCCGTACCACCTAAGTCCTCATTTTACAACTATTTGCTAGGTTAGGCTGCAAACCGGGACACCCCTCGCATGGGGACATCCTGACCCGAGTTGTCGGGGTCGTGCACGTCGGCCCGGGCGCGTCAGGCTCGGTTGCCGCCGCGGGCGATCGGGGTGGGTTTTGCGGGCAGGCGGAGTTGGAAGCATGCCCCGGGCTGCTCGTCGTCCACGTAGGACAATTCGCCGCCCAGCAAGCGGGCCAACTCGCGCGAAATGGCGAGCCCAAGGCCGGCGCCGCTCTTGGGCGTCCGTACGGAGCCGGCGCGGTAGGCCTCGAACACTCGCTCGCGCACCGCAGGATCGACTCCCGGACCGGTGTCGCGAACGGTGATGCACCAGCCGTCGTCACAGGTTTCGAGGGTCAACTCCACCCGTCCACCGCGCCGGGTGAACTTGATCGAGTTTGACAGGAGGTTGAGCAAGATCTGACGGATGCGCGTGGCGTCGGTCTGTACTATCGTGCGTTCCTCGAGGCCAAAAACCACCAGCTCGATCTCCTGGCGTTCCGCGGATGGCCGCACGGTGGCGGCGACCTCGCGAATCAGCGCCCGCAGGTCGGCTCCGCGAACGTCGAGTTCGAGCTGGCGCGCTTCGATGCGGCTGAGATCGAGCAAGTCGACGACGAGCCGGTGGAGTTGTTGGGCCCCTTCGTACGCGTAGTTGGCCGCTTCGTGGATTCGCCCTTCGGTGTCGGCGGACAGCTTACGCAGCCGGTCGGTCCAACCCACGACCCCGGCAGCCGCATTCTTTATCTCGTGGTTGACGATGGCCAGGAACTGGCTTCGCTGCTCGGCGAGATGAGCGTTCTCGACGGCGACGGCCGCTTGGGCGGCAAGAAGCTCTGCCAGTTCCTGATCTTCCGGGCTGAACTCGTCTCCGCCGATCTTTTCGGTCAGGTACAGGTTGCCGAACACCCGGTTTCCGATGCGAATGGGGACCCCAAGTAGCGAGCGCATGTCCGGGTGACCTTCGGGAAAACCGGAAAAAGCATCGTGCTCTTGGAGATCGCGGAGACGAACGGTCCGAGCATCCCGAAGCATGATCCCCAGCGTGCCACCACCCGTGGGCCAGCGGCCGATTCTGATCATCGCTTCCGGATCTAAGGCGGAGTGCAGGAAGCGCGCGAGCGACTTGCCCGAGCTATCCAGGATTCCCAGGGCCGCATAGTGTGCCCGGATCACCTCGCGGGCAGAGTCGAGCAACGTCTGCAGCACTTCATCGAGCGACAGCCGACTGTTCAGGGCCATCCCGGCCCGTACGAGAGACTGAAGGCGCTGAACGTTCTCGTCCTGAGCCGACCGCAGCGCCGTCAGTTCTTTGAGTCGCTTTTCCTCTGTCTCGAAGATCTGGGCGTTGTGCAGCGCGATGGCGGCTTGGGCGGCGAAAGCCTCGAGGATCTCGGCGTCCTCGTCGTCGAAAGACGAGCCATCGGCCGAGTTGAACGCGAAGATCGTTCCGAGGGCCGTGTCACCGTATAGGAGCGGCGAGATGACGACCTTGTTCACGCCGAGCTTGGTGGCGACGCTCATGTCGGCGCGGTCGTCGGCCATCACGTCGTTGACTATTAAGGTCTTCCGCTGCGTGATGGCACGTCCGTTGAGACTCCCCTCCATCGAGAGGAACTCACCGAGCCCGATACTGGCGTCGGGGCTGGCGGCGACGACCTTGAGGCAGGGGCTCGAGCCGCTGTCGCACAGCTCGCGGCGTTCGGTCATCACCGCGGAGCCTGCGTCGAGAAGCCTGGCCGCGTGGGTGCAGATCTGGGCCAGGATCTCCTCGTGCGCCAGGGAGGCACTGATAGCGCGACCGACGTCGACTAAGGCTCGAAGTCGGTCCTCGCGTGTGGGTGTCTGGCTACTCATTCGGCCGTGCGGGCGCCTTCGGTCTCGTAACGTTTTAGCTTGCGATACAAAGTGCGCCGATCGATTCCGAGTATTTCGGCTGCCTCGGTCTTCTTCCAGCGCACGCTCTCCAGCACCCGAAAGATATACTCCCTCTCGAGATCCTCAAACGTCCACTTCTTGCGCTGGGCCTCGTCGAGGATGGTGGTGCCGTCGCGTTCCTCGGTCTCGTTCGCCGGCAGCTCGAAACCTACCGTCGCGCTACCTCCGCTGGCATGCAGCACGACGGCGCGCTCGATGAAGTTCTCGAGCTCGCGAACGTTGCCGGGCCATTCGTACCCGATCATCCGGTCCAACGTTCGCGCAGGGAGCTTGGGTGGATCGATCGTGTACAGCTCCGCGTACTTCTGAAGGAAGAAATTCGAGAGCAGTGGGATGTCTTCCTTGCGCTCCCGAAGCGGAGGCACTTCGATGGGGAAAACGTTGAGGCGATAGAAGAGATCCTCTCGGTACTGCCCCTCGGCGACGCGTTTCTTGAGGTCTTGATTCGTCGCAGCGATCAGCCGGATGTTCACGGGAATCGGCTGGCGACCGCCCACCCGCATGATGACGTACTCTTGCAGCACCCGCAGCAATTTCGGCTGCAGCGACATCGACATCGTGCTGATCTCGTCGAGGAACACGGTTCCACCTGACGCTTCTTCGAAAAGCCCCTTCTTGTTCTGGATGGCCCCGGTGAAGGCACCTTTCATGTGACCGAACAGCTCGGATTCCAGCAGGTTGTCTGGAATCGCCGCGCAGTTGATCGGCATGAAAGCCTTGTTGTGCCGGTTGCTGGCCTCGTGCACCGCGCGGGCCACCAGTTCCTTGCCGGTTCCGGTTTCGCCGGTGATGAGTACGTTGGCCCGGCTGGGCGCGACGCGGGCGATCAGGTCGATTACACGTTCTAGTGCCGGGCTCTTCCCCACGATCTGGATATCGCCACCCACACCACGGGCCCTCTGGCGCAGACGTGCAACCTCGCGCCTCAGGTCCTGCTCCTCTAAGGCGCGGGTGATAGTCAGCAGCAACTCGTCCGTGCTGAACGGCTTGTTGATGTAATCGAAGGCGCCCTGCTTCATGGCTTCGACCGCGGTGTCCACGGTACCGAATGCCGTCATCATCACGACCTGAGCATCGGGCTGCCGCGCCGGCGCAAGCCGGAGAACATCCATTCCGTCCATGCCTGGAAGGTTGATGTCGAGCAGGACGATGTCGAACACATCCTGCTCCATCGTGCGGAGTCCATCTTCGCCGGTTTCGGCGGCTTCGACGTGATATTCCTGATCGCTCAATACGTCGATCAGAAGTTGACGAAGGACCTCGTCGTCTTCTATGACGAGAACCTTCGCGGTGCTCTCTGCCGTTGCGACTTGATCAGGCATCGGATTCCACCGGTAGTAGGATAGTGAATGTCGCCCCCTTCCCGACCGAGGACTGGGCTTCGATGCTGCCGCCATGTGCGTGGATGATTTGCTTCGCCAGCGCTAGGCCCAGCCCCGATCCCCCCGATCTGGAGAAAAAAGGCGCAAAAATGTAGTGCAAATCGGCCGGATCGATCCCCGGCCCGTCATCGCTGATTTCGATCCGAATCACTTGTCGCATCGGCCGTCCCGTTACCGGGAATCCACGGGTTAGCTCGGTCTCGATTCTGACTACGCCCCCGCCGGACGCCTCCAAAGCTCGCTGCGCGTTCATCAACAGGTTCAAGAAGACCTGCTGTAACTGCCCGGCGTCGGCCAGAATCTCCGGCGGCTCCTCGACGTTCTCGATCTCGACCTTCACGTCCGCTCGCTTCAGGGATGCACCTAGAAGCTCCAGAACGCGTTCGATGACCGTCTGGACCTGAACTTGGGCCAGGTGCAACTCTCCCGGCTTCGCCAGCTCGATGAGACCGTGTGTCAGACGAGCGATGCGATTCAGCTGCTGCGCCGCCGTGTCTAGCTGCTTTTCGGCGTCTCCATCGCCCAAATCCGACTTGCGAAGTTTCTCGACGACGATTCCTATCGTCGTCAGCGGAGCTCCGATTTCTTGCGCTACGCTCGCCGCCAGCTGACCCAGCGTCACCAGTTTCTCCGACTCGATCACTTGCCGTTCGACTTGTCGGCGCTGTGACAAATCCCGCACGATCGTCGAGCTGGCCAGGCTCTTTGCCGAACCGTTCCGCGCCAGCGTGCTGGTCAAGCTGACCTCGACCTCGAATCCATCTTTCGTCAGCCGGCGCGTCTGATAGTCGCGGACCGATCCCAGCTGACGGAGTGCCTTCTGCAAACGCTCGGGCTCGCGCTCGTCCAAGAGATCTTCCGGGATCAGACGCGTCACCGGCTGTCCTACGATCTCGTCGGAGGTATAGCCGAACATCTCCTCGGCTCCACGATTCCAGGCGACGATCTTCCCCTTGCCGTCCACTCCCCAGATCGCATCGGCCGAGTCCGCCACCAGCTCGGGCCACCCGGCTTGATCGACAGACGATGGAATGCAGTGGACCGCTGTCAGGCCGTCGGAGCTTGGAGTCACCCGGACGTCCCAGAAAGCGCGGCCAATTCGCACCGAGGGCAATGAGGCAGCCGTCACTTCTCGAACCGCCGGCCTGAGCAGCGCAGACAGACCCTCGTCCATCACCAGACCCCCAGCATCCGCCAGTACGTGCCCTTCCACCTGGTCCGCCGATAAGCCGAACGCCGCCTCGCAGGCTCGGTTCAGGTACACGACGGCCCCGCTCCCATCGAGAATGAAAATCGGGTCGGGTAGTCCGTCGAGAATCGACACGTCTGGAACCAAACACACCTCCGGCTGCATCGCGAATACCTACGGGTTCGCCCGGTTACCATGAAGGAACCGTGCCGCGGAGGCGGCGAAGAGTGCAGGGTGAGTGCTGACGCTTGTAACACGTTGTCATGTAGGCACTTAAAGTGCTTGGCGGAGGCCTTCGACTGTGGCTTTTTGTCGCATGCCGTTAGGCGGCCCTCGCTGCGAACGGGACAACATGTCACACGTATGATCTCTCCGATCACCTGCTCCTAGCAAGGCCATAAGGCTCTATTTCGGGGTTTTCGTTGGGGCGAAGGGTCCGGTGAGGGGACGCGTCGCTGTCCCCATGCGTGTCATTTTGTCCCGACCCAGGAGGGCGTTCGGGATTGGAAAGGGCCTCTAAACTATGTAATGACAACGCATTCGACGACCGGCGGCGTTGTGGTACAGCTTGTGCCTTCATATACCGCGTCTACGGTCGTACGATGCAAGACACGGTGCCACAGCGTCTGCGGCCGGAGACAAAAACTGAAGGAGCCCGGGTAACCTGCCGGAAAAAGATGGTTGGGGCTAATCGCACGAGGACTGGCAGGCTTACCCGGGCTTTTTCTATCCACCTAGCTTCCGCGTCATCGCTTCCCTCGCCTACGAGAGCGTCTTTCCAAAACCCTTGACCGTGAAGACCGGGCAGTGAGCTCGTCGTACGACCAGTTCCGTGACGCTACCCAAAAGCATGTGGCTGATTCCGGTGAGCCCGTGACTGGCGATGACCAGGAGGTCGGCGTCCAGCTCGGTGGCGAAATCTGTGATCGCGTGGGCGGCACGGCCGCCGCGAACGTGTATCTGGGCCTCCGAGCCCGGGGCGGGGCTCAGATCGCTGATGAGTGATTTCATGCGGTCGACGGACTGGTCCCGAAGGTCGCCGCTGACCGGTTCACCTGAGGTTATTACCGGCGGGTAGAAGTCCGGGTAGACCACTTCGTCGACCACGTGGAGCACGTGAATCTCGGCACCGTATCCAGAGGCCAGTTCGCTGGCGTACGCCAGCGCCAGTCGCGCGTGCTCGGAGAAATCGACCGGGACCAAAACCTTCCGAATCCGCTCCGCGTCCGTCACGTCGCTGGCCTCGGGCACCGTGAGCACGGGGCACGGCGCAAGCCGCACGACCTCTTCGGCAACGCTACCCAACAGCAGACGACGCAGGCCGCGCCGGCCGTGGGTTCCCATGACGATGAGATCGATGTCGCCCTCGGCGGCGTAGTCGAGGATCGCTCCGGGTGCAGAGATACTCCGGACTTGAGCGTGGTGAACGGTGAAGCCCTTCGAACCGTGATCTTCTAGAGTGCTCTGCATCTGCGACTCGGCGTGCTTCTCCAGTAGCTGGTACAGCTCCTCCATGTTGGGCAATCGGTGAACGGCATTCCCCGGGTCACCTTCATGCAGGACCGTCGCGTGGAGCAAGTGCAGGTCCGCACCGAATCTTTCGGCGAGGGTCAAGGCGTAGGGCAGGGCGTGGCTCGCGCACTTTGAGAAATCGGTGGGATACAGGATGCTGTTGACCTGTAGCATTCGGCTGTCTCCTCTGCGCTAGCGACGTGTCAGAGTTGGAAGCACGGTTCCTGGAGCATTCTATTCCAAAATAATGGTGGCTGGAGCGTATGGGCTAGCCCGCGATCGCACATGAAACTGGGCACTGGCGCCTCTCGTAGAGAAGGGCGATTGGCCTCGGCGGTTGAACTGCCATCCCACAAACAGACATGCTGTACCAGCGATCCAGGGACATCATGCGATTCAAGAGCGTCACCTCTGCTATCGTCCTTGTCGTCGCCACTGCATCGGTTGGGTTTCCTCAGAATCGCTGTGGCGGTGGCCTCAACCTCACGGTCGGGTGCACCGGTCTGGGTATCGGCAACTCGGAGCGCATCAACGGCCTGCGTATCAACTGGAGCGACACCGACCTCGATGTGGTGAACGGCGTGAATTTCACGCTCTGGAAACCGAAGGGGCGGTACAGCGACGACTGGACGTCGTCGCCCGGCGGGACGATCAATGGGATTGCCCTGGGTCTTCTTCCCTCCGCCGACTACTTGAACGGGATCTCGCTGGGGCTGGGCGCCGTCCTCGTGGGACGCCAGTCGGCGGGCCTGACTTTCGGGCTTCTGGCCGGAATATCGGAAGGTTCGATGTACGGAATCAACATCGGCGGGCTCGCTCTGGTGGCTGAGGATGAGATCGAGGGGCTGAACCTGGGTGGGCTCGCCATGGTCTCGCAGCGAGGCATGTCCGGACTCAACCTGGGCGGACTGGCTCTGGTGTCCCAGGGATCCATCGAGGGAATCAACTTTGGAGGCTTGGCCGTCGTCTCGCAGAGGGGGATGGGGGGTCTCTCAGCCTCGCTACTGGCTAACGTGGCCCAGGGCCCGATGGTCGGCGTCAATCTCTCCGGCCTGGCCCTGGTCTCTCAAGAAGGCATCACCGGCATCAACTTCGGTGGGCTGGCTACGGTGGCCCAGGGTCAAATTCGAGGTGCAAGCCTCAGCCTCCTGGCGGTCGTGTCCCAGCGAGGTATGACCGGTATCAACTTGGGTGGCCTGGCCGCGGTGGCCCAGGGCGAGGTCAGGGGTGTTACGGTCGGAGGACTCGCGCTGGTCAGCCAGCGCCGACTCACGGGCCTGAACATTGGCGGGCTCGCCACCGTCGCTCAGGGCCCGATCGAGGGTGCCACGGCCAGCATCGGTGTCGTGCAAACAGAGAGCGTGATCCGGGGATTGGCCATCGGTGGGTACAAGATCGAGAGTCGAGACATGGCCGGGCTGGCGTTGGCGGTCGTCCGTACACGAAATCGCGTGATGCGCGGTCTGACCATCGCCGGCTACAACCACATCGAGTCGGAGCAGAGAGGACTCGCCATCGGCCTCTATAACAGAGCGCGACGGCTCTACGGAATCCAGATTGGACTGCTCAACTACGCCGGTAACAATCCCTCGGGGTTGCGCTACCTTCCGTTGGTGAATGCGCATTTCTAGCCAGCGCCGTGACAACTAGGCGCCTCAGGAGTATCATCCCACGTTCCTGAGATAACAGATCTTCGTCAGCAATCGGACCAGGGATCTCATCGAGCAATGGTGAAACACCGACGCATCTGTGCGTTTCGCAGCCGCACGATCGCGCCCGCGCTCGTCGCGTCACTTCTTATTGTGACGATGCACGGGTGTGTCGAGCAGTCGGGCGACACGGCCGGCGACGGCCACGTCAGCGTAGGCGACCTGGCCGAGATCCGCGAGCACGGCTCGCTTCGCGTACTCGCGCACCGATTCTCCGGCGTTGACGGCTTGCCCAGGTCGGGGCACCCATCGCGCCTGGAGCAGGAGCTGGCCGAGCGCTTCGCGGCCTCACAGGCCCTCGATGTCGAGTGGGTCTGGTTGGACGAGTACTCCGAGTTGATCCCGGCGCTCCTGGATGGGAAGGGCGACATCATTGCTGCGCTACTCACGGCCACTCCCGAGCGCGAGGCTACGGTCGCGTTCGGTCCGTCTCTGGCCCTGGTGCGTGAACACGTCGTCACCCGCGACGACACGCCGATCATCCGACAGGTATCGGATCTGGTGGGGCGCGAGCTGACCGTCAGAGAATCGTCGTCCTATTGGGAGACGTTGAATAGGATTCGCTCTGGCAATCCGGATATCACGGTCGTGGCAGCCCCCGAACACCTCGACACAGAGGAGATTCTCTACCGCATATCCTCCGGCGAATACGATGTCACCGTCGCTGACGACATGCTCATCGAAGAGGCCGTCGCCTACATGCCCAATCTGGAAGTGGGCATGCCTCTCAGCGATGATCGAAGCATCGCCTGGGCGTTACGGCCTGAGAATCTGGAGCTACGCGCCGCGGTCGATTCGTTTGTTCGCCAGTACAATCCCGCGTCAAAGCGCCCGGATCGCTATCGCGAGGACCTCCCGGAATTGAAAGAGCGGAAGGTCCTTCGTTTCCTGACTCGCAACAGCGCGGCGACCTACTTCGTCTGGCACGGGCGGGTGATGGGATTCGAGTACGACCTGGCAAAGAAGTTCGCAGAGGGCCTCGGCCTGCACGCGGAGTTCATCGTGGTACCGACTCAAGCCGGACTGGCCGCCTGGTTGCGCGAAGGCCTGGGTGACATAGTCGCAGCAGGAATAACACCAACGGAGGAGCGCAGTGGCTTCGCTCTGTCCTTCTCGCGGCCCTACCATTTCGTTTCCGAAGTCGTGGTCGCGCGCGCAGCCGATTCCACCCTGACGACGCCTACTGATCTCGCAGGTCGCACCATCGTCGTTCGCAGGAGCAGCTCGTACTGGGGGACGGTCGAAGAACTACGTCGCCGAGGGATCGATGTCACGGTCGTCGAGGCCCCGGAGAGCATGGAGACCGAGGAGATCATCGACGGTGTTGCCTCGGGCCTCTACGACCTGACCGTGTCCGACAGCCACATTCTCGCCATCGAGGAAACCTGGCGCGACGATATCAAGGGCGCACTGACTCTGCGCGACACGGTACCGCATGCGTGGGTGGTGCGAGAGGGGGACGATGAGCTGAAGGCCGCCATCGATTCGTTCTTCACCGCCATCTACCGCGGCGAGTTCTACAACATTACACGTCGAAAGTACTTCCAGAAGCCCAAGCGCGTGCGATCGCTCGCCACGGGGCGAAGCGCGCGGACGGGCACGATCTCTCCCTACGACGACCTCTTCCGCCAATACTCGGAGCAGTATGACTTCGATTGGATGCTCATAGTATCCCAGTCGTATCAGGAGAGTCGTTTCGATGCTTCCGTTGTTTCGTTCGCGGGTGCGGTGGGGCTGATGCAGGTGCTTCCGGGAACGGCGAGGGAGATGGGCTTCGAGTCGCCAGCCGATCCACACCAGGGTGTGCATGCCGGGGTCAAGTATCTACGCCACCTGTACGGACGCCTGGACGACGTGCCGGATGCCACCGACCGCCTTCGCTTCTCCCTCGCCGCATACAACGCCGGGTACGGGCACCTGTCCGACGCGCGGCGGCTGGCCGCAGAGCAAGGTGCCAACCCAAACATATGGTACGGAGGTGTCGCGGACATCATGCCGCTGCTTGCTCGGCGCGAGTACCACAGTCGAGTTCGCTACGGCTACTGTAGATGTATGGAGCCCGTGCGCTACGTTCGATTCATCGACGATCGCTACGCCGCCTATAGCGCCGCGTTGGATGACGAAGAAAACTAGGTGTGGCCTCTCAGCACAGCAGAGACTTGCGAAATCACGATATCGCGGCTTTCGAGAAGAAGACCAACACTACCAGTTCTTCGGCGATGCTGTGGAATCGGTGCTCTGCGTGAGCTTTAACATAGACGACGCTACCAGGCCCGACGTCGCAGTCTTCACCTTCGATCTCGAGTACCGCCTTCCCACTTAGTACGTGGTAGACTTCGTCTTGTTCGTGGGGTTCCTGTGGGTCGATCCCGCCGACGGGAAGTGCATAGAGGCCCGCCCGCAGCGTGGGGACTTCGAGGAACGGTAGCCACGGCTCCCCTGATAACCGCCGTCGATCGGCCAGGTCCTCGATCTCGAATGCCGCAAATGCCCGGTCGTTGTTACCCACACTCATGATCCCCTCCTTGACTAGCGCCGAGGCGATACGATTTTCATGGTCCATGATAACACTCGCACCCATGCTACCCGAACACTGGGAGCACGTTCGTCGAATCCACCTCGAAGGGATCGCTACAGGCGAGGCGACATTCGAAACGGAATCGGCGCCCGATTGGGAAACCTGGTCCGGCGAGCACGTCGAGTTCGGAAGACTCGTGGCGCTGTCCGCCGATCGTGTCGTGGGTTGGGCGGCCCTCACTCCGGTATCGGATCGCTGCGTCTACGCCGGCGTAGCTGAGGTGAGCGTCTACGTTGGCGCGGAGGCGCGAGGGCACGGCGTGGGATCGCTACTCATGGCTGCCCTGGTCGAAGAGTCGGAGAAACACGGACTGTGGACGCTTCAAGCCGGAATCTTCGATGGCAACGACGCAAGCGTATCGCTTCATGAGAAGTTCGGGTTCCGAGTCATAGGCTTACGCGAGAGGTTGGGTAAGCTGAAGGGGCGCTGGCGCGACGTCCTTCTGCTCGAGCGTCGTAGCCAGAACGTTGGCGTCGATTAGGCGGAGCCCTCTGGCCCTCCCATAGGGGGAAGGTGAGCCACGAGATGTCTGACAGATCGAAGGCGATTCGAGCCGTGCTCGCGGCGGTCGTTCTGGCCGCCGTGTTGCACGTCGGGGCTCGGCGCGTGGGCCCTCTGCCGCCTCTCGGCAACGTTCTCGACCCGTTCAGCGGCGCTTGGTCCGCCGCGGCAACGGCCGAGCTGGCCGACAGAGAGGCGCTGACGATCCCCCAGCTGGATGGCCCGGTCGAAGTCCTGTTCGACGACCGAGGCGTGCCCCACATCTTCGCGACCACATCCGACGATGCGGTTCGCGCTCTGGGGTTCGTCGTGGCGCGCGATCGCCTCTTCCAGATGGAGATGAACTGGCGCAGCACCGCCGGTCGTATTTCAGAGTTGGTCGGGGACGCAGCGCTGGGCTTCGATCGACGCATGCGGCGGTTGGGCCTGGCGAGGAGCGCTGAGCGGTCTTACGTGCAAATGGATCCGAATTCGCCGGTGGTTCGCGAGGCCATCGCCTACGCCGAAGGGGTGAACGCCTTCATCGACGGCCTCGATCGGCGCGGCGTACCGCTGGAATACCGTCTCCTTGGCGCCGAGCCGTCTCGTTGGGAGCCGATCTACACGCTCTATCAACTGAAGCTGATGGGCTGGAACTTGACCTACTTTCTCGGCGATCTGCAACGACTCCGGGTCGCTGCAATCGTGGGCGAGGAAGCCGCCGATGCTCTGTTGCCCGTGAACAGCCCGATCCAACAGCCGATCCAGCCGAACGGATCAAGAACGCCTCGGTTCGACTTCGGTCCGATTCCGCCGCCGGGTAGGCCCAACCTCGCCGCCGCGGAATGGCTCAGCGCTCTGGAACTGGCCGTTGGGCCCCTGCCACCCGGGTCAGAGAGCACGGTCATTGGAAGCAACAACTGGGCGGTGGCGCCCGAGCGGACGGCCGATGGCTATGCGCTGCTGTCGGGCGACCCTCACCTCGGTCTCACGCTCCCGTCCATTTGGTACGAAGCTCATCTGGTCGTCCCCGGCGAGCTCGATGCCTACGGCGTCACTTTTCCTAGCGTGCCGATGATCGTCATCGGCATGAACCGTGACGTGGCCTGGAGCTTCACCAACACAGGCGCAGATGTCATCGATTTCTACGAAGAGGAGCTCGATGATACGACTCGCCCTACGAGCTATCGGGTCGACGGCGAATGGAGACCGTTGGAACAGAAGGTGGAGGAGATTAGGGGTCAGGGCGGCCGCCTCCTCGCGCTGGACACACTCTACTTCACACACCGCGGCCCGCTCTTAATGGAAGAAGGCCGTCGCGTCTCGATGCGCTGGACGGTGCTCGAGAACACTCCCGAGGTCGATGCGCTGCGATTAACGAATCGGGCCGCCAGCGTCGAAGATTGGCTCGACGGTATGCAGACGTTCGTTGCACCGGCCCAGAACGGTATCGTAGCAGATCGGGCCGGTACCATCGCGATCCGCTCCACCGGTCACTTCCCTCTACATCCGGATGGCCGCGGATTCGAAATCAAGGACGGCCGCGACAGCTCCAACGATTGGGTCGGTTTCTGGCCCGTGGAGCGCTACCCGTTCGCCATACGGCCCGCGCAGGGGTATCTGGCGTCGGCTAACCAGCAGCCCATCGATCCCGGCGTCGATTCCACCTACCTGGGGTTCAACTGGTATTCACCTTGGCGCGCCATGCGGATCAACGCACTCCTGGCGGCGGATTCCGCCGTGACGCCGGAGTCGATGCGCCGCTTCCAGACCGATCCGGGAAACGCCCGGGCCGATTTCTTCGTACCCTACTTCCTCGAAGCCGTCGTACGCGCCGGCAACGCCGGCCCTGTGGACGAGAGGGCGAAGCAGGCCGCCGGATTGTTGGCCGATTGGGATCGCCTCTATACGAAGCACAACGAACGTGCGGTGCTGTTCGAAGCCGCGATGGCGAACCTGGCTGAGCGAACTTGGGACGAGCTTCTGGAGGATCCAGACGTAGACTCCAACCGTCGCGTGTTCACACCCGCAGGGTCCGTGTTGGCAGGCCTGCTGCAGCATCCTACTAACGTCTGGTGGGACGATCGCCGCACAACCGACCTCGTCGAGGACCGCGATTCGATATTGATCGCCAGCCTGGCCGAGGCTCTCGACGAAGTCGTCGAGGAGCACGGTGACCCGTCGGAAGGTGGATGGCGCTGGGACGGTATTCGCCACGCAAACATCTATCACCTGATGGGCTTGAGTTCTCTGTCGGCCCTCGACCTTCGGCTGCAAGGCGGAAGCGGCAACCTCAATCCTTCGTCGGGGCGCGGCACGTTCGGCGCAAGTTGGCGGATGGTTGTTCAGCTGGGACCCGAAATCGAAGCGTGGAGCATCTACCCCGGCGGCCAGTCCGGCAATCCGGTCAGCTCGCGCTATTTGGATCGGATCGAGAAGTGGACGAAAGGCGAGTTGGATCCGATTCTCTTCCCACGTAGTACTCAGGAGATCGAGGACTCGCGGGCCGCTTCTGTTCTCGAGCTCAATCCGGAGCGCTGATCATGAAGTCGCTGGTTTTGTGGTTAGTGATGCTGACAGTGATCGCATTGGCCACGGCGGCACTGGGTTGGTGGGCGGTCCCGGTCGTGGCGGCGATCTGGGGGTTGGCGACTCCCCTGACCCGGGGGACGTGGTGGCGTGCTGCGCTCGCCGGATCGGGCGCTTGGGCCCTACTCCTGTTCTTCACCGCGACCCAGGGCCCGGCGGGCGAACTGGCCTCCAAGGTCGGCGCGGTGTTCGCTCTTCCAGGCTTCGCGTTCGTGATCCTCACGCTGCTGTTTCCCGCGGTTATGGCCGCGAGCGCGGCGGAACTGGCCGGAGCGCTTGGCGGCGCTTGGCGGACAAGAAGAGACCGTGCGGAGGCCTAGGTCCCGTTGTAGATTCACGCCTCTGATAAGGACAACAACCGGCTACGAACGGGAGAGAATGATGAAGTGGTCTAGGATGGTTGCCGCGGCAGCCGTGATCGCGGGGATATCAGCGACGCCCGCGTTGGCCCAGGAAGGTGGATCTATGTTCCTCGGGCTAGCGGCGGGTGGATCTTACTCGGGCCTGCGAGGCGATTTCTTCTCGGGTGAGGACGCGTCACGGAGCTACAAGTGGGGCTTCGTCGGTGGCGCGACGTTCGAGGCCTTCGTCAAGCGAAATGCGTTTTCGATCAAGGTGGAAGCCCTCTACACCCAGAAGGGAGTGTCAGGCATCCCTGAGGGTGTCAACAGCGTCGATCTCAACCTCGCCTACATCGATGTGCCGGTGATGCTCAACCTCAACGTGCCGCTGTCCTACAAGTGGACCGTGGCCTTTTACTCGGGCATCTCCGTGGGGTTCAATATTTCGTGCGACCTCAGCTCTTCGGACGGGTCGTCAGTCTCATGTGCGGACAACTCCGAAGTGGATCCGAAGAGCACCGAGATCGGCTGGCCGTTCGGCCTGGGCATCCAGTACTGGCCGTCGGGACGCACGGGCAATTACCTGTCTCTCGACGCTCGCTACGTCTACGGGATCTCGAACGCGTTCGAGGATTCGGTGGGCAACGTGAAGAACCAGGTTTTTGAATTGTTGGTACGCTACGCCTTCAAGATGAAGTAGGAAATGCGCTGGGGTGTGAACTAAGGGTTAGAGGAGAAGAACGATGAAAAGATGGCTGCAATTTGTTGTTGCATTGACTTTTTCCGTGATCGTTGCGACCTCGGCGTCGGCCCAGGAGGATGCGAGCCCGTGGAGGTTGGGAATCCAGGCCGGTGCCTCCTATTCCAATCTCAACGGAGACGTTCTGGCGTCATCCGACGCAACGTGGGGGCCGCTAGCCGGTGGCACCGCGGAGTACTTCTTCGCCAACAGCTTTTCGATAGAGCTCGAGGCCAACTACGTGCAGAGAGGGAACAAGAAAGGTCAAATCGGCAACACCGAGTTCGAGATGGATCTCAAGTACGTCGAGTTGCCGCTGATTCTGAACGGCTACTACGCGTTCAACGAGAACTGGCACGGCAGCCTTTATGCCGGGCTCGCCCTGGCGTTGAAGGTCGCCTGCGACGTCAGGATCGATGACGATCCACAAAGCGATTGCTCGCAGGCGTCGATCACCGGCGAAGCCGAGAGTATTTCGTGGGGCGTGCCGGTTGGCGGCGGCGTAGTCTACAAGTTCCCTGGAAAGAACTCGCTGATCCGGCTCGACGTGCGGTACTCGATCGGCCTGTCCGATGTAGTGAAGAACCTCGACATTACGACACGGGCATGGGAGTTCATCCTCGGCTATGGCTTCGGTCTGTAACCGATGCGTTTCGGGCCGCCCGCGGGCGGCCCGATCTGCAAGGACGACCCGCTACGTCCGGGCGGGCGTGGGTGTGACGTTCACGTTCCCGGGCTAGCGATGAAAGCCTTTCATTCGAAGCTGCTGCGCCGGGCCTCGGTCGTCGGCTTGGGCGTTCTGATAGTCCTGGTACCCCCCTCGCTGCTGCGACCCGACGCGATCGTTATCACGAAGGCGATGACGGCGACGACCATCGCCGAGATCTTCGTGGAAGAGAGTTCCGTCACGGTCGAGCTTGAAATCGGCGTCGCTGACCTCGATGGCTTCCGCAATCTGTTGCCCGACGAACTCTACGAGCGCTTGGGGCACGACCCCGAACCGCTGATCGAGCGAGTTCCTCGGTTCTTCCAGGAGGATCTGATGATTCGGCCCGACGATGGCGATCCCATCCCGGGCCGGGTCTCGCAAATCGAGGCACGTCGACGCCTCACGAGAGATGAAATCACAGGTGAACCGCTGCCGGATCCCGAAGGTGAAGGAGAGCCGGTGGTGTTCATGCGACTGGTCTACCCGTTGGGGGACCGACCGGAAACCCTCGTGATTGAACCACCGCGCAACGCGAGTGGGCAAACCGCCGCCAACATCGGGTTTGTCACCTACCACCGCGGGCTTCCGGTGAACGACTTTCGCTACTTGGGTATCGCGGAGCAGCTGAATCTCGATTGGCGAGACCCCTGGTACTCACAGTTCAATAACCGGAACCTTCGCCGCCAATACTACGCTCCGATTTCGGCCTTCCTCTACATCGAGCCGTTCGAGGTCAGAAAAGAGATCGTCTTTCGACCCAAGGACCTTCAGGTGTGGGTCGATCTTGGACTGGAAGGGCAGGAGTCCATCCCCGCGGAGCAGTGGGACGAGATCAAACAGAGGGCGTCCGAATTCCTGGCGGAGAAGAACCCGCTGACCATCGATGGCCGCCCAGCCGAGGGTCAACTGGATCGGGTCCACTTCATTTACAGGAATCTGAGAACGAGCGGCGTTCTCGAGGTGCCTGAGGACCTCGACATCATCTCCGCCACCATGGGCGTGATCTTCGTTTATCCTACCGATGGGCTTCCGCAGGAAGTCGACATGGAATGGGAACTGTTCACGGACCGGATAGACCGGGTCCCCAGCTCGGCTACCGATGAAGCAGGACCGCTCCCCTATGTTTTGGCCGTCGACGACAATGTGCTGAGGTGGCAGAATTTCCTGACGAACCCCACCGATCCCGGTCAACTGGTAGCAGTCCAAACGCCGCCGGGGCGGCGGAGCGTACCGCTCACCCTCGTCGCCATAACAGCCGCGGTTGGGCTGCTCGGTCTCATCGTCCGTTTCGGCCAAACCCTGCGCCGCGGGCACCGGCCACCGAAGTATGCCCGGGTCGCCGCAGTGGCTCTTCTGATAGTCGTCTCGCTGACGGGGCCTCGGGCTGTTATGTCAGGAAGAGTCAGCGACGACGACGCGCAGTTGGTCGTCACCGCCTTACTGCAGAACACCTACCGCGCCTTCGATTTCAAGGACGAGGGTGCGATCTACGATGTGTTGGCACGCAGCGCCGCCGGCGAGCTGTTGACCGATATCTATCTGGAAACTCGTAGAAGCCTCGAGCTGGAGAACCAGGGCGGCGCGCGAGTAAAGGTGAAGGAAGTGGATGTTCTGGACTCGGAGGCCGAGCCTCTGGATGGCGAGCTTGGTTTTATTTCTCATCTTACGTGGAACGTCTCGGGCTCCGTCGGACATTGGGGGCATATCCATACCCGCACCAACCAGTACGAGGCGCGACTTACCGTGAAGTCGATCGATGGCGCTTGGAAGCTGATGAGTCTGGAGTTGCTGCAAGAGCAACGCCTCTAGGGGCATCGATTCGGATCGAACCCAGATGCGAATCTCACGTGGGCGCACATGATACGGATTGACGATCTCGAGTTCCGCTACGGGGAGGGCGAGTTCCGTCTTCGCGTTCCCAGTCTCGAGGTGCAGAGCGGCTCTGCAACGGCGTGCATCGGGCCGAGTGGCTCGGGCAAGACGACCCTGCTGAATCTCGTCTCTGGCATCATCGCCCCGCAGCATGGAAGAATCTTCACCAACGATGTGGAGGTCTCGTCGCTCTCCGATGAAGAGCGCCGCAGCTTTCGTATCAAGACGGTCGGCCTGGTCTTCCAGGAATTCGAGTTGCTCGACTACCTGACGGTACTCGACAACATCCTGCTGCCCTATCGAATCAACCCCGCCCTACAACTCAGTCCGGGAGTGCGGCAGCGAGCCGAGTCTCTTTCGGAGCAGATGGGCATCGGCGACAAGCTGGGGCGACACCCGGGCAAGCTGTCGCAGGGCGAGCGGCAACGAGTAGCGGTGTGTCGAGCGGTTCTCCCCGAGCCCGTATTGCTGCTCACAGATGAGCCTACGGGTAATCTCGACCCCGCCAACAAGGGTCTCGTGTTGGACATCATCCTGGACTACGCGCGCGAGAACGCCGCGACGCTGATGACCGTCACGCACGATCACGACCTGCTGGCACGGTTCGACAGCGTCATCGACATCAAGGACTTTGGCGTGATCGGTGAGTCGACCGGAGGCACGGAGCGATGAAGCAGACGCTCTACCTCGCGTGGCGGTATCTCGCTTATCACAAGGTCAAGACGATCATCCTGGTGTTTTCCATCACCCTGATCGTCTATCTACCCATCGGACTTCGGGTGCTGGTGGATCAAAGCTCACAACAACTCACGGCCCGCGCCGAGGCTACACCTCTGATTGTTGGTGCCAAGGGCAGCCCGTTGGAACTGGTGCTAAACACCCTTTACTTCAGATCGGACTTCCCGGAGTTGATGCGGTACGAGCAGGCGACGCGGATCGGTTCGTCCCAGTTGGCCTCCGCTATTCCCATGTACGTGCGCTTCAATGCCCAGGGGTATCCCATCGTCGGTACCAGCTACGAGTACTTCGAGTATCGGGGTCTTCAAATCGTGGCCGGACGCCAGTTGGGCATCCTGGGAGAATGCGTTTTGGGCTCGCGTGTGGCGGAGGCCCTCGCTTTGGGTCCCGGCGAGTTTGTGATTTCGTCACCTGAAAGCGTGTTCGATCTGGCCGGCGTCTACCCCCTGAGGATGCGCGTCGCCGGTGTCCTGGGTTTCTCCGACACCGCCGACGACGATGCGATCTTCGTCGACGTTCGCACGACGTGGATCATTCAGGGACTGGGTCACGGGCACCAGGACTTGAACCGACCGGAAGCGGCGGCAAGCGTGTTGACCCGCGATTCGAGCAACGTGGTCGGCAACGCCGCTGTGGTTCAGTACAACGAGATCACCGAAGACAACATCGACAGCTTCCATTTCCACGGCGACATCTCTATGAATCCGTTG
>JBDHGH010000044.1:0-22145 GCA_039589995.1 Gemmatimonadota bacterium
CGATTTGAAGGCTTCGCCCCACCGTGCGCAGGGGTGAGTAAACAAGGAAGACCAGCAGTCCGATTATCAGCGTTAGCCAGACGGTCCGAACAAGTGACAGGAGCAGGGCTGTATAGCCTATGAGAGCTACGGGAATGGCCATCCAGTGCCGTTTCGCCATCAAGAAGAGGAGACCGGCGGCAGTCACCGCAGCGAAGGGCAGCTGGGAGTTCAAGAGGCTGAAGACGCGCAGTTGAAACGGCCGCGGCACTCCAATGCCCATATTCGGTGCGCTGAGCACAAAGAATACGTCCCAGGCAGGCAGTGAAAAGAACTGGAGAATTCCGTAAAGGCTTAGTAGAGCGAGACCCCAGAAAAAGACTTTCTGTGTGACCGCTCGGAACACCGGGTAGTCCCGCCAGTGCCATAAAGCGAGTAAGCCAAACACCATCGGCGCTATCCAGACCAACAGATCATAGGTGGCCGGCGCTAAGCCCATCCGCAGGCTGCCCACGATGTAGCCGTAGAAGAGCACGATGAGCAAGGTCGTCAGCGGGAACAGTGCGCGCTCCTGAAACAGTCTTGGCAAGTGCCGCATTAGGTCAACCGCAGAAAGTGCACTCACCAAGTATGGCGTTAGGGAAATAGGGTTCGCATGGAGCCAGCCCAACTGATAGTCAACGATCCGACGGAGTCCTGGTACCAACAGCCACGCCCACCAAACGAAGCCGAAGTACAGGGCAGGTGAACGCCGGTACAGAGTCCCGGCGACTGCGAGCGCGGCAACGGGAAAGGCATATCTGAACATGGGGGGCGGGCCGAAAGCGAGGGCGACTGCGACCGCGAAACAGAACACGGCAATCAGCACCCAGGGCCATAACTCGAACCGTCCCGTTGCGGGTCCAACTGGGGGAGCGGTCCAGGGCTGTGAGCCCTCAGTTCTCGTGTGAATGTCTACCATCAAGCATGCTGAGCGTTGCTCGCCTCGATGTCGGCCGGTGGACCGGACCGTTCTGAGGCAGGAAAGACGTCCACGAAAAGACGACGTGCAAGGGTAATTGGCCGCACTAGCGGCAGTATGGCGAATACGGCTAATAGGGCTGTAACGAGATCGGGCCAATCACGGACAGTCCCCAAAGCGTAGACTCCCATCGCGGCAAGAAAAATGACGAGCTGCTTGGTCAATACCGAGGACCAACCGGGTCGTACGGATGGCTTGACGAGGAAGTACCACACCGGTATCGGCAGCAAGTACATTGGCGGAGCAACGATAGCAAGGTTGTCGAGGCCAGTCCATCCATACAGGGCGAGGCCGATTGTCGCGCCCAGCAGTGAGACGAAGTGGCCACCGAGAACCGCAGCTGCACCTCGTTGGGCTGCGGCGACCGGTTCGAGGCTCGCAAAGGCGATTCCCCAGAAGGCAAAGGAAAGAGCGAATACCTGTCCCAAGAATACGGCGTCCGACCAATTCGGCCAAACCCGAATGAGTACCGGGAGCGAGACAACGAGAATGGTGGCTGCCGGAACCATTAACTCTGCGGCATCACTCAGAGCATCGCTGGCGAGTTTCCTCAGCTTTGCTGGCGCCTGAACGAGTTGCGGGGCCACGGGTACATTCGCTTGCCAGATACCTTCGATGGCTACATTCAGCACACGCGTCAGCCGCATTCCAAAATCCCAGATTCCCACTAAATAGAGTCCAAAAACGCTTCCGAGAAATATGGGGAGCAAGTGGTCCTTCGTAACAAGCAACCAGTCAGCGGCCGAGTAGCCGACTGCACCTCGGGCCGTTGCAAGCATCGCTCGAGGTTGGAAGATCGGGAGCGGCCCCCGTGACATCGCGAATTGGACAAGATTGAAGAACGCATATGAGCCAACGTAGACGATGAAGGCGCCGACAAAAAGACGATCGATTGCGGCGAACACCAGCAGGCCGGCGTTCTGCAACATGACGGTACTGACGTCGACAAAGGCCAGCTTTCGGTATTCGAGTTCTCGTTTCAATCTGACCCGCGCGCCACTTCCGAGGGGAATTAGAATCAATGAACACAAAAGTGCCAAGACCCAAGGATTCCACTCCGCCTTCAGGGCGTTGAATCCCCTGAACGGCACTGGCCACACCAATGCGGCGGCCAGTAGAACGAGGACCAACACGACTTGTAGACCGGAGAGAGCGGCGTAGTCCCGCTCATCGGGGTTACGCTGCCCTCGTAACAGCCCTGCTGAAACGCCCTCATTCACGAATCGGGATGTTATAGTCAGGACGGCGCGCACTATGGCGACGAATCCAAGTTCAGCCGGAGTGACAAGCGTCAGAAGAATGAGATTGGAGGCGATACTGACCACGCGTATCGCAATGCCGCGCGTTGTTAGCACGCGCGCTCCGACACGCGAGCGCTTCAGGAGTCCGTCGTCAGCCGAGGGGCCGGTTGCGTTGTGCGAACTCAATGTCGTCGGGTACGCGCGTCACAGCGCTATGCCCACTCTGAGTCTGATTGTTGTGGGAGCGTGTCCAGAAGTTCCTGAACGATCGTAACGGGAGTTCGAAGTACGAGTACTAGATCCCGCCACGCAGACAGCCGATTGGCATAGCGAACATCGAGGCGAACCATCTCGTCGAAGCTGAGTCGGTTTCTTCCACTTACTTGCCAGAGCCCGGTTATCCCCGGAAGCACATCGAGTCTCCGCCGGTGCCAGAGACGGTAGGCCTGCGCTTCGTATGGGATACAAGGTCGAGGCCCGACCAGGCTCATGTCGCCGCGTAGTACGTTGACAAGTTGAGGCAACTCGTCCAGGCCTGACCGGCGGAGTAGACCCGCAAGGGGAATCATTCTGAGTTCCCCGTCGACCTTCGACATGACACTGTTTGCCTTAATGAACTGCTCGGCGTGCATTCGATGAAGCTGCTCGTTCTTCCCCTGCTTCATCGTGCGGAACTTGATCAGCTTGAAGCTATGCCCGCTGAATCCAACGCGCTCCTGAGTGAAGAGGACCGGGCCTCGGTCGACAATCCAGATATAGAGCCCAATCAGAAACATGAAAGGGGCAAGCCCGACCAGCGCAATGGCCGCGCCAATCAAGTCCGATGCGCGCTTCCAGATCGGAATCGGCGCTTTTGCGCCAAGGGGACCTAGCCGAGCTTCGCGTGCCTGAATACGTGGACTGAACGCTGCTTGTTCGGGGGCAGCTATTCTCGGCGTGAGCTCTCCGTCTTCGTTCGCCCATGGATAGCCGTTACGCCCGTCTCCCGATGATGGGAAACTGCTAACCGTCAGTCGAGTTCCGCTGCCAAAGCCGTTGGACCAATTCTCCATCAGCTCATTCGCTAGCGTTTGTGCGCCGCGCTCGCTCGTGTTTGGGAGCAGCATGGCGACTTGCCCGGGTAAGCAAGCGACGCGATCCGTGAGGCGCACGCGCTGGAGGGCGTGCTGCGCAGCTATCTCAAGCACCGCCTGCGCATCGTATATGCCCGTCGCAGCGTCTACGTCGAGTAGTAGAACGCTAAAGCTGCCGCCGCCACGTTCGGAGCGCAGTTGTTCTTCCTCAACCGCCCTTCGGAACTCTTCTGAGGTCAAGGCCGTTCGCTGCCAGGTGCTTGTCTTTTTCGATGATACGGGTGTCAGTACCACAGCGTCATCTCCCACCACACACCAATCGTCAGGCACTGCACCTCAACCAGAGCGGTGGCTCGAAGAGTCGTCTGGTATGAGGAAACCCACTCCCTATGGATAAGACTTCCTGCTAGGGCCCTCTCAGGTTCCTTTTGCTCCCAAGCCTACTACCTCGTGACTTAAAGCCGGCGAACTCACGGCAAGAAGGCCCGCGCGATCCAAGTAGTAGCGCATGGCGTCTCTGAAGGTTGTCCGAATGTCGCGCTTGGGTGCCCAGCCAAGTCTCCGCATCTTCGAGATATCGGGAGGAAGTCGGTCAGCATCCTCGTAGCCTCGGCCATAGAACTCCTCGCCACTGACCTCCGTGATCTCGGATGTGGGAGAGTTGCCCGTAAGCTCTTCAAAGAGATCGATCATGAGCGACGCAGCTTCTCGAATCGTCACGTTGTTGTCCGGATTACCGACGTTGAAGATCTCGTTTCTGGTTTCTTCGGGCCGATCAAGAAAAACCTGAAACGCCGCGTTGGCATCAGAAATGTGCATAAATGCTCTGTGGACGCTCCCCCCATCGACTAGATACATGGGTCCACCCGTGAGCAAAGCTGACATGAAGTGTGCGAATACCCGCGGGCCGCCCATGCTTCCTGCTGGCACCAGATAATCGAATCGGCTGCCGACGAAGTTGAACGGTCGAACGATTGTGCAGTCGAGGTCGCCCGCTTCTCCGTGTGCGTAGAGTACGCGTTCCAGAAGCATCTTCGCACTGGCGTATATCCAGCGTTGCTTGTTCACCGGGCCGTGGACGAGGTCGGTTGTTTCTTCGGAGTACAGTTGCCCGCGGTCCGCCTTGCCGTAGACCTCTGCCGATGAGTATTGGATGAGTCGCTTTCGATGCTTCATGCATGCTTCCGCAACGCGAAGATTCTGCATGAAATTCAACTCAAAGACTTTGATTGGGGATGTGACATAGATGCTTGGGTTCGCGTATGCTATGAGATCAACGACGACATCGGCCTCGCTGACCACGCTGTCCAAGATCTCGGGCGTGTGTCGAACGTCCGCTTGGTGAAGGACATACTTATCACGCGGGATCGACTCCAGTTTTTCATCAGTAACGTCCAGCGCAAGAACTCGGGTTCTATCGTCGCACAGCAAATGCTCCACAAGGTGAGAGCCAATGAACCCCCCGGCACCCAGAATGACAATCCTCACGTTTCGCTCCCCTTGAAATTGTGCTCATAGCTCGCGCCGATCGATCAGCTGGGCGAGCAAACACACAGCTATACTGGCGTCAGTTTTGTTGCCAAGCCCTACTTGGACACAGCTACGATAATGAGAGCCGATGCTGTAACCATCGCGGCGATAACGACAGCTCCTTTGCGATTGATCCAGCTGCGCTCTGGAACCATGATTTGATCGCCTGACTGCACTTCCTCTACTACTCTGATATTGCTGTCCATACCGGAGCGAATCTCCTCGCTCCCCCTAATGATCTTGATGTCGTCGAGCTTGCCGTCGCCCGTGGCACCGCCAGCCAAGGCGACCGCGTCCCCCAGCGTCATCGTCGGATCCACGAAGTAGAGACCCGGATCGTGCACTGCACCCAGGATCCTTACGCGACGCAGCAGGATGATCTGAACGTCCTGGTTTCGAAGTTGCTCTCGGTACTCGCCGAGGAGGCGTTCTTTCAGATCAGCTGGAGATATGTCAGTTACTCTGCGGTAGCCGAGAATGGGGAGAACGACCGAGCCGTTCTCGTCCACGGGGTAGTCACCATTGAAGTCGGGTTCGCGCCAAAAAGCTAGGCGGATCGCATCCCCGGGTACCAACGGGTGTTTGTCAGCCGTCACCTCGTGTTGAGAATCAGTAGGCTGTTGGGCAACCAGCGTTACCGACGAAGCCGCCAGAATTCCAAGGGCCAGTATCGTCCTAAGGATGTTGAGTCCTCCCATAGTCATAATGGCTGAGGTACTGCTCCGGCAGTTCCACGTCGTTCAGGAGGATTCCGACGACTGGGCCTGAAGCCCGGTCCAAACGCTCGAGAGTCAGTTCGAGCGAATCCCGATCAGTTACACCGCCCCGGACAACCAACACGACAGCGTCCACCGAGGAGGCGATTGTGGCCGCATCGGTTATGACGTTAAGCGGTGGAGTGTCTATGATGACTTGGTCGAAGTCCAACGCCGCTCCGGCGAGCATTGCAGCAAACTCGGGTGACTCTAGCAGCCAAGCCGAGTGGGGCGTCGCGGTACCGCCAGGGATCACCCACAGTTCAGAACCTCTGATCCGGATCCGCCTCCACACGTTCTGCAATACAGCGCTGCCAGCCAGAACATCGCTTAGGCCGGGCATCGTCGACGGCAGGTTGAAGAAGCGGGTGACACCCGATGCGCGCATGTCAGCGTCGATGAGAAGTGTCCGAGATCCCCGTGCTGCACTGACCAGCGCCAGGTTGCAGGCGGTGAAAGTCTTGCCCTCGCCTCGGCTGGCACTAGTGATAGCAACCGACGAGAGTGAGTCGCGTTCTATCGAGCGGGCTGCGAAACTCAGGTCGGCGGCAAGGCTTCGGAATGACTCCAGCGCCATCAGTCGCTGGTCACTGACACGAGACGACGAGCGTGGGTCCTTGTCTACGATGGGCTTGCCGGTTTTCAACGAAGCGATCGGCAAGACGGGACCCGGCTCTCGAAGGCGAGGGATCATCGTGAGGACCGGGAGACCGGTCTCTCGCTCGACTTCCAGGCGATCCCGGAATCGGGTGTCCCGAAACTCTCTATAGAAAGCGAGCGTCAAGCCACATGCGAGCCCGAACAGAAGGCCAAGGGTGAGGTTGACCGGCGTGTTCGGCGAAGTTGGGCGCTGCGGGAAAGAAGCGACATCGACCACGCGGGCGCTGGGTAGATTAACTGCCTCCGCCACTTCGGCCTCTCGAAGCCTGGTCTCAAGAAAAGCGTAGAGGTCCTCGAGCAGGTTTGCGTGTCGCTCAAGTCTAGCTATTTGAACTTGCTGCGTGGGGATCGTGGCCAAGCGTTGCCCCGCGCCGCTGAGCGACTTGTCCAGAGAGGCTATCTGCGCTGTCAGCGCTTTTTCATAGCTGGTTGCTATGCTCTGGAGTTGCCGTTCGATTTCAGTGATTCGGCTGTCCAGGGCAACCAAGTCCGGATTGCGTTCTGATCGGCGAAGCGCCAACTCACTGCGGCTGTTCTCCAGCTCGATCAATCCAGCGAGAAGCTCGGTCACTGCCTCGTTCTGAAGGAAGGTGGGGAAACTGGCGAGTTCGCGATACTTGCGGGCGCCGGGTTCCTCACGTTCGATGTCGGTGATCAGGACTGCCAAAGCTGAGCGCTCGGCCGCCAGCTGTTCTCTTTGTGCCCTTAGCTCGGCATACTGGCGGACCTCCTCACCTGCACGTTCCTCAAGGGCCACGACCTGATTAAGCCGAGCGTAGGCTTCGAGACTGTCCTCTGCAGCTGCGAGTTGATCGCCAATCTGGGAGGACTGTTCGCGAAGAAATGCAGCTGTGGCGGTCGCTTCGGCTCGTTGTAATTCGCCACGTAGCAGCATGTAGTTACTTGAGATCGCTCCGCAGAGGTCGTGAGCGGATTGTGCCGTTCTGCCTTCGCACCTCACTCTGATGAGATCCGCATCCCGGTGGACCCGTGAAACTCCGATTCTGTCTTCTGTTTCCTCCACCGCCAGAGGAAACGGCATGACGTAGAGAAGGACGTCATTCTCAAGGAGAATCGGCGGGGGCGTGAGCGTGATTCCCTCGAAACTTGCCTCCGAGCCTGGTTCGATCTCTGCCACAACTCTGCCCGACTCAACGTCCGTGACTGAGTATCCTCGGTCTTCTCCGACTGATAGCCTGTAGCTTCCGGGTCGCGCATTCCGTCCGGCGCTGAAAGACTGGAAGAGTTCTCCGGGGCGTTTATTCCCCTCTCCGGTCTCCACTACCACGTGCTGATCGAGTTGGTCTACCGCGAATTCCAAGACAGTTCGGCTTCGAACTAATTCGATCTCGGTCTCAGTTTCGTTGGCGCGGCCAAGCCTCTCAAGGACCGCAAGGGCTTGGGAGTCGAGTGTAGGAGTACGCTTTTCGACCAGTATCGTCGCGGAGGATTCGTAGGTCTTGGGCCATAGGAGGGTGAGTGCACCTACGATGAGGAACACAAGACCTGTCGAAACGAGTATGGTCCACCGACGCCGACGGAATGTGGATGCGAAATCGGGCAGCCCGAGCTCTTCCACGACTCGGTGGCCGTTGCCAGCAGGAACACGACCCTTGACCCGTCCCGTCTTCGCGGGCCAGCGCGTGAATGCCGGCTCGGGTGGTTGCGACTTAGCCGGCATCAGTGACGACTCTGTAGATCACCTCGACCACACCTCTCATCCTCCACCCAACTTCACGAGGAACGGACTCTACACTGGCGGGACAGCAATAGCTCAACGCGACCGGCGAATGCTCTTGGCCGCAACGCAGTCGCAGCGCTTCAGAGCACCGACATCAGCGCGTTGAAATTGCGTTAAGCGCAAGCTGGTGTAGAGGGTCAGTACTGTCAAGGCTCAACTTGTCCAACAGCGCGCTCTATGTGTTGCATCGATGAAACACTCCACGGAACATTCGTGAGCGTTGAGTCTGGTGCCACCCTATTGCAGCGTCGGCTGCCATCTCCGCATCTTCCCGTGCCCCGATTCCCTAACGCGAGAGACTTCGAATTGGCTGGATCCCAAACGGCGGATTTCCTGATCATCGGTGGCGGTGTCATCGGGCTGCGCTCGGCCATCGAGGCGAAGCGGCGGTTTCCCGATGCTCATGTTGTTGTGCTGGAGAAGGAGGAACGGTGCGGACGACACGCGAGCGGTCGGAACAGCGGCGTGCTGCATGCCGGATTCTACTACGCCGAGGACAGCCACAAGGCCCGGCTGACCGCGGATGGGAACCGGAGGTTGGGCGAGCATTGTGATGAGTATGGATTGCAGATCAATCGCTGTGGGAAGCTGGTGGTCACCCAGGATGCGAGCGAGCTCGATGGTTTGGCTGGTCTGCTGCGTCGCGGGGAGAAGAACGGCGTGGAGCTGGTCGAGATCAGCGCGAAGGAGGCCAACGAGATCGAGCCCCGCGCCAAGACGTTCGAGCGTGCGTTGTTCTCGCCAACCACGGCGACCGTCGATCCTCTAGAGGTCACCGAATCGTTTTTCGGGGAGGCTCGAACCGTTGGTGTGGAGGTGTTGACCGGGACGGCGTACACCGGTGCGAGAGATGGAAGGGTCGATACGACGCGAGGTACGCTGTCCGTCGGCTACGTGATCAACGCTGCAGGTCTTTATGCCGATAGGATCGCCAGAAGTTTCGGGTTCGGGGAGCGCTACAGGATACTGCCGCTCAAAGGACTCTACCTTCACTCCGAGCCCGGATCCTATCCGCTGAAAACAAACATCTATCCGGTCCCACCGGCCAAGTTGCCGGTCCTGGGAGTACACTTCACCGTCACCGTGGACGGAGGAGTCACCATCGGCCCGACGGCCTTGCCGGCACTGTGGCGCGAGCAATATCGCCTGCTGGACAGATTCAACCTGAAGGATTTCGTCGAGATCGTGCGCCTGGAGGGGCACATGTTTCTCTTCGACCACGCCGGGTTTCGTGGAACTGCCCTGCGCGAGTTGCCGAAGACCTACAAGCGAAGATTGGTCAGTATGGGAGCGGCGCTGGCCAAGGACGTGCGTGCGCGGGATTTCAAGACGTGGGGGCCCGCCGGGATACGTGCGCAATTGGTGGACGTGAAGGAACACCGACTCGTACAAGATTTCTGTGTCGAAGGGGACGACCGCTCCTTCCACATTCTCAACGCCGTCTCTCCGGCGTTCACCTGCGCCTTCCCCTTCTCCGAATTCGTGCTCGACGAAATTGGGCGACTGCTGAACTGAGCGGAACCGCAGACCGCTAGTCCATCGTTTTTTGCGTTATCTCCAACAGGTCGGAAGGTGTGAACGGCTTCTGCAAGAAGGGTGTGGAGCTGTCTTCCATCATTCCACGGACGGCTTTGTTGTCCGTGTAACCCGACATATAGATGATTCGAATGTCGGGATACGTCGGCTTGAGCCGTTCTGCCAATTCCGGTCCGCCGACCCTGGGCATGACGACGTCGGTCAACAGCACGTCCACGGTCCCTGGGTGCTCTTCGGTTGCGCGGATCGCATCGACGCCATCGCGCGCCTCCAGCACGTTGTAGCCGCGAGCGCGAAGGACGCGTGCGGCCAGGGCCAGAACAGCGGGCTCGTCTTCGGCGACGAGTATCGTCCCACTGCCGCGATCCTGCAAAGCGTCGCCGGGTAGCGCCGCGTCATCAATCGTCTTGATTTTCTCGAGAGCGGGCAAGTAGACGCGGACCGTCGTTCCCAGATTGGGTGAGCTGTCCACCGTGATGGCACCGCTGCTTTGCCTGACGATGCCATAGACCGTGGCCATTCCCAAGCCGGTTCCCTTGACCTCGGTCTTGGTCGAGAAGAACGGCTCGAACATTTGCGACAGTGTCTCGTCGTCCATTCCCGTCCCGTTATCGATGATCGACACGGCAGCGTAGTAGCCGGCCTCGGGCAGCCCGATCCTGAGGGCGTCGTCTGCCGTCAGGTCGACGAGCGTCGTCTCGATGGTGAGGCGACCCCGATCGGGCATCGCCTCGCAAGCGTTTTCCACAACGGCCGCAATGATCTCTTCGAGCTGAACCGGATCTGCCTTGACCGTTCCCAATGTTCCGTCGAGGACGGTAACGAGCTCGATCTCTTCGCCGACCAGTTCCTTCAGTCGTGATCCGAGGCCGGCGATCACCGCATTCAGGTCGAGCTGCTGCAGCTGCATGACCTGCCGGCGACTGAACGCGAGCAACTGGCTGGTAAGCGATGCCGCACGATGGCCGGCGTTCCTGATTTCCTCGACGTCCGCTTTGGCTTCGTCGTCGTCCAGATGCTTGAGCAATAAGTCGGCGTGTCCGATGATTGCGGTGAGCAGATTGTTGAAATCGTGGGCGATTCCTCCGGCCAGTCTGCCGATGGCGTCCATGGTCTGGGCCCGGCGCAGACGGTCCTCCAGTGCCTTCTGTCTCGTCAGGTCCCGGGCCATGGTCGAGAAGTGATCGACTTCTCCGTCCTCTGTTCGGTGCGCGATCATCACCATCGAAGTGGGAATCTCACGATCATCCCGGGTCTTGAATGTGATCTCGCCTGTCCACGTGCCTTCACGGATGGCGGTGGGGATGACCTCCTCACGCATCTTCCGGCTATCGGCCTCGGGGTGATACTCCCAGATCGGACGATTCGCCGTTGCCTCGTCTGACGTGACGCCCAGCAGGCTTCGGCCGGCAGGGTTCAGGTAAATGCCGTGGCCGTCGACCTTGCTGACGCCGACCAGATCAGGTGTGGCTTCCAGGATCTCAGCCAGCCTCTGCCGCGTTTCCTCCGCCTGCTTGCGCTCCGAGATGTCGGCGACGATTCCGATCACTCCGATCACGGATCCGTCAGCGTCCCGGAGCGGTCCGGCAGAGATGCTGACGTTGATGACGGTTCCGTCGCGCCGCTGCCGGCGGACTTCGACCTCTTCGATTCGCTCGCCCTGCCGCAGTCGTTTGCGGAGCCGGGCGAACTGGGCCTTGTCAGAGCTTGGAACGAGCAGGGGCACGGGCTTCCCCAGTATCTCGTCCTTACTCCACCCGAAGATCCGTTCGGCAGCCGGGTTCCAACTACCCACGTTGCCTCCCGAGTCCATCGTGATGATGGCGAGGGGCGAGTTTTCGATAACCGCCCCAAGCTTCTCGTTCGACTTCCGCAGGTTTTCTCGTGCTTGCTTGCGCTCGGTGATGTCTTCGAGAGAACCTTCGTAGAATCTTGTGCGACCCGTCGAGTCACGGACGGCTCGGGCGTAGTCGAGAACCCAAATCAAGGAACCATCGAAGCGACGCAACTGCAGTTCGTAGCCACGAATCAGATCGGTTTCTTCGATGCGGTCGACCTGGCTGCTTCGATCCTCGCGTTCGACGAATATGTCGTAGGCATTGAGCTGAAGAAGGCTCTCGCGGTCAGGATACCCGAGCAGTTCGACCATGGCGGGGTTCGCGTCCAGTATCGAGCCGTCGGGCGACGTGAGGTAGAGGGCCATCGGCACCCTGTCGAAGAGCCTCTGATAACGGGATTCGAGCGTTTCCGCATCCAGTGTGGGTAGCTCGGCGTGCAACATGCGCCGAATCCAGCCACGGATGCGGCCTATCGGCGACCCTATCCAGCCCCGCCGGACCCAGTCCGCGGAATGATTGACGAGATCTGTCGCGTCGTGTTTCTGAGCCTTGGTGTTGTCGCCCAACTCGGTTATCATCCTCTCGTACCCCACCATCAGGATGCAAACATACTCGCAGTGCTGCGCAGTTATCGCCGCCGTGGAGATGCACGTCGGTCGTTGAGGCGTCGGACAGGGGATGCTCGGTGCGACCTTGGCCGCGTGAGGGACAGCGAGGGCCTGCTGGAGAGGAAGCTAAGCTTGGAACGGCGTAAAGACAATAGTGACTTGTGCTTGGCAGATAAGACATAGCCTGAGGAGGAATCCATTCAATGAAAATGAAGATGAAGAGCTTCAACGTCGCGCTATCACTGCTGGTATGCGGCTCATTTGCGATCATGGCACCGCCTTCGGCGCTGCCGGCGGTACAGGATCAGGAAGCCGCTGTCGCCACATTGGTTCTGACACCGAGGGATGTCGCGAGCATTCAGACAGCGGGCGAGGTTGCGATCCGGCCCGACGGATCGACGATTGCCTATACCCTGAGTGTGCCGAGGGAAGTCGGGGAGGAGAAGAACGGTCCGGCCTGGGGTCGACTGTATGTCGTCTCGTTCGACGGCTCGGAGAACCGTCCGTACGTCGCCGGCGACGTCAACGTGTCTCACCTCCGCTGGAGCCCGGACGGCAGGTACCTGAGTTACCTGGCACGGCGCGAGGGTGACGACCATCGCTCGATTTACGTCATCCCCGCCGAGGCGGGAGAATCGATTCGCCTTTACCAGCACGATTCGAACATAGAGGCTTTCGACTGGCGACCCGACGGACGAGCGATCGCCTTTGTCGCGAACGAGACCGCGCCCGCCGACGTAGTGGAGCTTCGAGAACAGGGGTTCAATCAGGAGATCTACGAAGAGGACTGGCTATCGAAGCAGCTCTTCGTGTTGGAGTTGCCCGGTGGACCCGAGAGTGCCGTGGGCGAGGTCGATCGGCTCGATGTGGCGGGTCAGCCGTGGCACGTGGCATGGGGGCCTGATGGCCGCCGCTTGCTCGTCGACCTGTCGCCGACGCCTCTGATCGATGACCGATATATGTATCGCCGCCTGAGGGTGGTCGACGCGGAGACGGGCGCGGTGCTGGCGGAGATAGAGAACCCGGGCAAGCTGGGCGCGTTTCGTTGGTCTCCGGATGGAAACTCGATCGCCATGATCTCGGGTGCCGATATCCACGATCCGTTGGAAGGTCGTCTGATGGCGGCCAGCGCCGAGGGCGGCGAGCTGCGGGATCTGTTGCCCGGTCTCGAGGGCCACGTGGCCGACTTCCGCTTCGCTCCCAACGGAAGGATCGTGTACCTGGCCAACGTGGGAGTGGGAACGCGCGTCGGTCGTGTGCGAATCAATGGTCGGAACGATGAGAGCCTTTACGGGAGCGATGAGCTGGTGTTGGACGCTGTCAGCCTCGGCGCGAACGGACGCCGGCTGGCGCTGGTGGCGGAGTCGTCAGAAATGCCGAGAGAGATCTTCGGCATGCGAATCGATCGCCGCGAGGAACCGACGCGCCTGACCGATCTGAATCCGTGGCTCTCCGACATTCGCCTCGCTCGGCAGGAGGTCGTCCGTTGGTCCGCCGGCGACGGCTTGGAGATCGAGGGTCTGCTGATTCATCCACTCGACCGCACCGAGGGCGAGCTCGTCCCGACGATCGTCGTAGCGCACGGCGGTCCCGAATCTCACTACAAGAACGGGTGGCTGACCAGCTATAGCATGCCCGGTCAGATGGCCGCCGCTCGTGGCTACGCGGTGCTCTATCCCAACTATCGCGGGAGTACGGGCCGGGGCGTCGAGTACGCCAAGGCGGACCAGGGTGACGGCGCAGGCGCGGAGTTCGACGATGTGCTGGCCGGTGTGGACGCGTTGATCGAGAATGGCCTTTCCGATCCGGATCGCGTCGGAATCACCGGCGGCTCGTACGGCGGCTACTTCACCGCCTGGGGGTCGACGCGCCACAGCGAGCGCTTCGCCGCGGGCGTGATGTTCGTGGGCATCTCCGATCAGCTGTCAAAGACTGGGACGAGCGACATTCCGGAGGAGATGGAGTTGGTCCATTGGCTGACGAACCCCTATGAGCAGCCGGAACTGTTCCTCGACCGCAGCCCCATCATGTATGTGAATCAGGCGCAGACGCCGCTGCTCATCCTTCATGGCAAGGACGACCCGCGGGTCAATCCGGGACAATCGAGGGAACTGTATCGAGCGCTGAAGATGATGACCAACGTACCGGTTCGGCTGATCCTCTATCCCGGCGAGGGGCATGGCAATCGGCGAGCAGCAGCCCGTTATGACTACAGCCTGCGGATGCTGCGTTGGTTCGACCATTTCCTAAAGGAAGGTGGGACTGACTTGCCGCCGTGGCGGATTGACTACGATTTGCGGCCGGAAGTGATGTAGGGGCAGGGAAGTAAGTAGTGAGTAGTTATTGGTGATTAGTGACATCGTACTTCGACGTTCTAATCACCAATCACTACTTTCCAATCACGCTCCTCACAGGTTCTCCAGCACGAAGTCCGTCAACAATGTGAACAGGTTCGTCCGAGTCCCGGGCCCACGAATTCCGTGTGCTTTGTTGGGGTAAATACGGAAGTCGAACTGTTTGTTCGCGTTCTCCAGTAGCTCGACCAATTGATAGGAGTTCTGCGGGTGTACGTTGTCGTCGCCGGTGCCATGGACGAGCAGGAAGTCGCTCTTCAAGTCTCCGGCATACGTCTGGGGTGCGCTGTCTTTGTAGCCCGCCGGATTTTCGTCCGGTGTGCGCATGTAGCGTTCGGTGTAGATCGTATCATATAGGCGCCAGTCGGTGACGGGGGCGACGGCGATCGCGGCTTTGAATACATCCCCGCCCTTGAGGACGGACAGCGAGGCCATGTATCCGCCGTAGCTCCACCCCCAAATGCCAATGCGGTCACCGTCGACGAACGGCAAGCTGGCGAAGTGCCCGGCCGCGGCGATTTGATCGTAGGATTCATACTTGCCCAAGTGCATATAGGTGATCTTCTTGAAGTTCACGCCACGTGCGCCGGTACCGCGGTTATCCACGCTGGCGACCAGGTATCCCTTCGTCGCCAAAAGTTGGTGCCACAGGTAGCGATCGCCGCCCCATGAATCCGTGACCGTCTGTGAGCCCGGCCCACCGTACACGTACATGAGCAACGGGTACTGCTTCGATGGGTCGAAGTCCGGCGGCTTGATCATCCAGGCGTTCAACTCGAGCCCGTTCTCGAGGGATATCGTCGTGAATTCGGGCGGGTTGAGGCTCAGCGCAGCGATCCTACTCCGCAGTTGAGCGTTGTCGGCCAGTGTGCGGACTGCATCGCCGTTTGCAGTTCTCAGTGTCTGGACCGGTGGCACACCCGCTTCCGAGTAAGTGTCGACAAAGAATGTGAAGGATGGGTCAAAGCTGATCCGATGCGTCCCTTTCGTTTCCGAGATCCGTGTGAATCCGTCACCATCGAGCCCTATGCGATAGAGTGGGCGAACGAGCGGTCCGTCGGCCGCGCCCGTGAAGTAGACCACCTCGTTCTGTTCGTCTATTCCGTACGCGTTTAGAACGTCCCAATCGCCAGCGGTGATCTTGCGGATTGGCGTGCCGTCCCTCTTGAACAGGTAGAGCTGGGCGTAGCCGTCGCGCTCGCTGAGGTAGACGAACTCTCGACCGTCCTTTATCCAGATGGGCACGTTGATGCTCACCCACGAATTGTCCCGATCGGTCATCACGGAGCGAGATTCTCCGGTCCGAACGTCGGCGATCATCAGGTCCATCGTGTTCTGGTGACGGTTTAGACGCTGAAACCAGATCTCGTTGGGGTTGGCTGCGAAATCCATGCGGGCGATGTAGCCGTCCTGGCTGACGCGCGACCCATCGATCCACGTGGTGTTGCCCGAGCCGATTTCGACGACGCCGAGCCGAACGTGCGAGTTGTCGCTCCCGGCCTTCGGATAGCGGACGGGTTTCAGCTCGGGGTACAGCGTTGTCTCATCGATCAGGTAGAAAGTCTCGATCGGGCTTTGGTCGAAACGCCAGAAAGCGATGCGTTCACCATTGGGGCTCCAACGAAACCCGTCGGCCAACCCGAGCTCTTCTTCGTAGACCCAATCCGTCGTGCCGTTGATGATGTTCTCGCTGCCGTCAGAGGTAAGGGCCTGTTCCTCTCCGCTGGCGAGATCGGTCACGTAGAGGTTGTTATCTTGAACGAAAGCGACCTGCCTGGCATTAGGAGAGAACTTGGCGTACTGCTGTTTCCCGGAATTCGCGCTCACGCGGGTCAGCGTACTATTCGCGAATTCCCACACGTAGTACGTGGCCCTCGTGCTGCGACGCCAGATCCTCTCCTGCTCGGTAGCGATCAGCAGTTTGGAATGGTCGACGGAGAACGTGTAAGCGTCGATGCCGATAGGCTGATCTGCCCCGGGTGGCAATAGCTCGGTTCCCCGAACCAGCAGCTGCCGATCACCCGAAACGATCTCGACCTGGTACAGATCGGTTAGCCCCTGAGTGTCTCGCTCGACGACCGTGTAGTAACGCCCGTCGTTCGCCCAGCGAACCTGGACCTGTCGAGTATTGAAATCCTGGGATGCGTAGAGCCTTTCGACGGTGAGACCGGCTTCCTGTGCGGACACGGGAGCTGCGAATCCCAAAAGGGCGACCAGAAATACGGAGCGTTTGGAGATCATGTGCGCGACTGCCGAGTTAGGGTTAGCTGGTGACACGAAGATACGCCGGGTCATCAGAGTACACGATGGCTCGGGTCTGTCTGTCTAATCCAGGCGGCGATGTTTTCGCCGAACTGGAAGGCTAGTCTCCGGTGGTCTCGCTCGTTGGGCACATTCAGTACGTCTTCGGAAGTCAGTCGCTCGCGTTCCAGCTCGAGCCGGTAGGCACGGATCCAACTTTCGAGCTCCTTCGGGACTACCTCCGGGTGGAACTGGACGCCATAGGCGTTCGGTCCCAAGCGGAAAGCCTGCAGGTACCTGTCAGACCGCGCCAGTACCTCGGCGCCGTCGGGAAGTTCGAAAGTGTCCCCGTGCCAGTGGAACGTCGTGAATCTGTCCGGGAATCCCGACCATAACCGATCGGCTGTTCCCGTTTCAGTCAGCTCGACTTCCGCCCAGCCAATCTCTTTGCCTAGCTCGCCAGGATAGGCTCGGCCGCCACACGCTGCTGCAAGCAGTTGAGATCCGAGACAGACGCCAAGGACGGGTAGTCCGCGATCCAGATAGCGGCGGATCAATCCGATCTCGTCGACCAGGTAGGGATACTTCTCCGCCTCGTAGGCGCCGACGGGCCCGCCCAGCACGATTAGCGCGTCAGAAGTAACCGCGGTGTGACTGTCCACAGATTGGGCATCGACATACTGGCAGCCAAGGCCTCCACCGGCGAGGGCTTCACCTAGGTAGCCGAGGTCCTCGATCAGGACGTGCCGAATCACGGTGCAGGGAATCGTCGCCCGATCGTGCAAGGCATCGGTCGTGTTCAGGCACTCCTCCCAGTGGACGTGACAGATCTACATTCGAGGCCTGTGGGTGGAACGAACACGAAACTGCGATGGTTGTCTACCGATGGGCAACAGGTCTGGGATGGGCGGATGGCGGGATGTTAGAGGGGGCCCAGCAACTAATAGGAGATACCAATGCTGCGGCTTCGGGGACAGCCGAAGGCTCGGCGGCTGCGATGACGCGACCGTCGACCTTAGACTAGCCGACGAATAGAGTCGATTCGTCGTCGGTGCCAGTACTCTGCGCGTCGGGCTTGCTCGGTTCCTGTCGAGTCCAACCGAGAAGGCTGAGGAACGCGAACGCGGCGACGGACAACAGCAGTGCCGATGTCATTCTGGTCTTCATCCAAACACCTCGTTTTCCTACTTCCCCCGGTGGGAATTCTTGCAATAACCGCACCAATCCGCCGGTTCCCTGGTCCCAAAAGGTCGAGGCGCGGACCCTTTGGCCCGCGCCTCCGGGGCTACCACCGATCTTCACACCGCTGCCCAAGGTTAGGTATTTGGTGGGGCCGGTTGTGGGGCGCGTGTGGACTGACGAATCGCCAGCCAACGCGTGGGGCCGGAAGGGTCGGCCCCTCGATCCCGGCTATACGAGCTACAATCGGTGGCGAGGAAACAGTCGTTCCAAGCAAGTGCAGACTCCGCTGATGCGGTCATTATTCCCGACGGAAATCGGAAATTCTGGCCGCAGGATGCGGTGTTCGTTGCGACTCGCATGGGCATGAGGTTCAGCGGATTTCTCCTTGTTCTTTATGGATGCTTGCGGACTTTTTTCGATTCTCCAGGTTGTGGTGCGTCCCGTTATGGGCGCCGCCATGTACTTAGGACGGGCCAATTCCGTGCCAGTGCGGCGTGACTGCCACAGGTCGTTGAATCTGTGTGGGGTGGGTGTGCACACGCGGGGAGCGTGCTATCCGTATGCGCTAGCGATCTTCGGCGATCTCTCGAATCAGGTCACGCAGTTCGGCGGCCGAGCGAATTTCCTCTGACAATTGCGCCGCGCGAGTTTTTGCGCCGGCCCACAGCTTGGGTTTTGTGCTCCAACGAAGCACCTCGAGCGCAAGCTCACGGATCGGCATGGCCTGTCCAACGCTGTCCTGCCGGATGTTCTCAGACACGCTGCGAAGGTCGGTGCTCAAGACTGCCAGGCCGTTGGCGAGGTACGACGAGTACTTCAACGTAGGGCGGAGATGGCTGTAGCTGTCCTCGGCTGGATAGAGAATAAGGCCGACGTCGCACTGTTGGGCCAGCCAGTCGTGTTCGGCCGGGCCAAGCAGGCCGTGGTGGCGAACGTTTGCCACGTCCAACTCGACCAGCCATTCACGGACCGCATCGCGCCCGGGTCCGCAGACGTGCAGGCGCGTTTTGGGCGCATTCCTAATGGATCGCAGAACCTCCCGAAAGTTTGGCGCGACGTGTGAGTCCACGTGTCCCGAGTAGAAGAAGTTGACGTCCCCCTTGTCCAACTCGATGGGTGGTGGCGAATCGAGGCTACCGGTAGGCAGGTAGGGTGTGCGGCGATAGTCTATAATATGGTCGCGGTCGATTCCATGACGGTCCGCGATGTGTCTCGCCAGTCCCACGGGTGCCGCGATGCGCCACGCGGCGCGAAAGAGCGTGTGCTCGATCTCGTGAATTCGCTTATCATCGATGTCGGACACTCGTCCGTCGGCCGATGCACGGCCTTCATCCATCTCTACCGGCAGGTCCATCACTACGACGACGATTCTCTGACGCGTCAGACGCGACTTGGCGGCCAGCACTTGGAGTGCTCTCCTGAGTCGGGCGAGCATCGACGGCCCCTGCGTATAGGCGAAGACCGGGAGCTGCGGGTAGACGAAGGCGAGGTAGCGCGAGGGAGCACGCAAGACGCGGCGAAGCTCGCCGGCGGACCAGCGAGTGGCGTCCACCCAATCGCCGACCTCGATCGAGCCACGCTCTTCGTAAGGCTTCAACCATTCGAGCGTCAAATCGAGCGGGAGGTCGGAGGTTTCGATGAGACCGAGCAGTCCGCTTACAAAGACGCCGGTGCGAGAAGCAACCGGAGATCCCGGAGCGCCGGGCTCGGGGGCGAAAAGGCTGAGCGAAGTATTCATCGTCGTGAATTGACTAAGCACAATACTAACAACAAACCGGGTTGGTCCGCACCTGGGTTTTGTTGACGTTGACGCGGCTCGCTCGACGCTCGATCTTGAGTGCTGCTTCGATCCGCCCATCACAAGTCACCGCCACCGAGCACTAGCGATTTCGAAGTACGACGTCGTCGGCTCGAGGGTCGAATTGTGCACCAGGAAAGTCCAGGACACTCGACGCGAATCGCGTTCGTAGTTGACAATTCCCGTTTTGGGGGGAACGAACGCGCCGTCCTGGACCTCGTGAGGGCACTGCCACGAGGCCGTTACGAGACAGCCGTGGCTTGCTCACCCGGTGGTGCGTTTGTCGACCACCTCCACGATCTGGGGATCCCGGTAATCGCAGCCGAGGTCCCCGATACTGGGCGTATAGGAGCGGGGTTCAGGCTGGCGCGGGAATTTCGGAGATTTCGGCCCCACATCGTCCATGCGTTGGGCGAAGGAGCTTTGAGTGCTCGGATCGCTGCTCGGCTAGTACGAACACCCGTCATCGTGTCGGGCGGGGACCCTCTAAGCGACGACGAAAAACGCTCTAAGCGAGTGAACTGGAACCGGGTGTTGGAGCAGGCCACGGCGCGATTCGTTGACCGGTTTGTGGTATCGAACCGCGCCGCGGTGAGTGCGCTGGCGGATCGATATCACATTTCTCCTAGTAGGGTGGCGGTGATTCCTGGCGGCGTCGATATCGAGCGGTACGATCCGAGTCGACCACGCACAGGGGCCTGGCGCACCCAGCTCGGGATTCCGACGGGTGCGATAGTCCTGGGCACGATCGGGCGCCTGGTTCCTCAGAAAGGGTTCCGCGAGCTCGTTCGTGCGTTCGCCAGCATCGACAAGCGAGATGTGTGGCTGGTCATTTGCGGTGACGGACCGGAATGGGAAGATCTGCACGGGCTGGTGGAGGCATTCGACTTGAAGGATCGCGTCCGCTTTCCAGGGTCGGTCGATGCCGTGCCCGACCTGCTCGCCGATCTCGATATTTTCGTACTACCATCGCTCAGAGAAAGCCACCCCGCCGTCTTGCTGGAGGCGATGGCGATGGCGCGTCCAGTCATCGCATCCGACATCGCAGCCGTCAACGACGCGATTGCCGACGGCATAGAGGGGAAGCTGGCCGCCGCGGGCGATGTGCCGGCGCTAGCGGAAGCGATCGGAGCGTTTTTAAGCGATGCGACCACGGCTCGCCGCTGTGGTCGGAATGCGAGGAGAAAGGTCGAGCAGGAATACACGGTCGAGCGAATGGTCAGGCGGTCGGCTGTGTTGTACGAGGAACTGCTCACCGGAAGTCGCTAGTCGAACAACGCTCTTGGATGGACGAAGCGCCGAGCGATACAACGACCGCCCGGCGCCATTTCGTACCCTTGGTCCACCGAACCCTACTCGTTGTCGTCTTTCTGCCAAATCCAGGGCAACTTGCCGATCACTCGAGCATCGAGCGTCATGGATGCGTACCACTTAGCCTGGTTGTAGAAGACCCCGGCTTCTGTACGAGTGGGGTCGAAAGGCTCACCCGGCAGAAGCGGATCGGGTGCGCTCCCCTCGTCGATGGACAGTATGCCGACGGTCAATTCCAGCCCAGCCAGCCAGGCGGTGGCACCGACGTTAAAGTCGTAGCCATCCCACTCGAGGGTCGTCCGGACCATCGCTTCTTCGCCCGCTCGGAAATCGAACGCGACCGAGCCGAATGCGCCGCCGCTGCCGCCGCCTTCGAACTGAGGATTGTCTTCGAGATAGATGCCGCTGCCCCAACCACCGGAGATCACAACCCAGCTGGGGAAGCCGCGTCCGCCGGGGCCGGCGACGTAGGTCAAGACCGCATAGAACGACGTAGCTTTGTACCATTCGTCATAGAAATCGTCGGTGATGCCGAAGCGGCCTACGTTGGCGTTCGTGGCGTTCACCACACCGACGGCGATGGCCGGGAAGATCCCGCGCTGGTGGGTCAGCTGGGCCTTGGCGAACAGGCCGTATTGATCGGTGTCGAAGAGCGTTCCACCGGCCTCGATCCAGCCACCCAGGCCGATACCCGCTCCGAGGCGCCCGGCGGTGTTGGGGTCGCCTTCCGCACGGTCGGCGACGATCGCGGTACCGGTCCCGAAGATCGTGGTCGGTGACGCGAACGCGTGGGGCGTGGCGAGCATTCCGGTTGTCGAGTACAGAGTATGCCCGAAAACGGGATGCTCCGGCGGTGGACGCTGCGCCCAGGCAGGTTGAAGGGCGAAGAAAAGGGCGAAAGCCGCGGCGGCCATCAAGCCGAGAGTCCGGCGCATGAGAATTCCTCCTGACCTGTCCAACGAGAAAATTGTGGGTACGGCGGCAGGGAGGGGGATGGGTGCCCTAAGATAAAGCGTATAGGCCCCTTAGGTCAATAGACCTTAGGAGGTGCTGCACGTTAGGCCGGAAAAGCCACCCCCGCGGCTTCCAGCATGCGGAACACCTCGGAATACCACTCGTCACAAGGGCCACGGGCGAGAACCTTGTCGATCAGCTCCGGAGCGAATTCGTAGCTCCGGCTTTCTCTGCCGCGGAGCACCGTTACCACCCACGAAGCTCCGTCGCCGTTCGTCTGGCGCTCGGCGCTCGTCACCACGAGCTCGTTTGCCGGCACGCCG
>JBDHGH010000045.1:0-22092 GCA_039589995.1 Gemmatimonadota bacterium
CCACGTCTGCGGCGTCGCACCAGACCTATGGCGGCGCGATAACGCACTTCGAATCGGTTTGCAGTGAGAGCGTCCAACAGCGCGTCATCAGCCTCAGCCCCGCCCATTCTTCCCAAGACGCGAGGGATGCGGCGCCGGATGACAAAGTCGGTGCTCTCATCAGCGAGTGTGTCAATCAGAAAAGTCAGGGCGGCATCCCCGGCCACCATGAAGGCGAGGACGGCCCGATCGAACAGTGGATCGCGAGCGAGCGATCGTGCGAGTTCGGGGTAGTACTCTTCGCTCCACTCGACCGTTTCCTCCAGTGCACGAGCGACGGTGGCGAGATCGCTGGACCTCAGTCGCTCCATGAGGGTGTCTGCCCTGACCTCCTTCTCAATGTCTGCTCGGTGGATCGTCTCCGGACCTTCGGGTGTCAGGGTCCCACTCTCGTCCACCAGAGCCCGGATATCCAGGCGGGTGAACGTGCCGCTCAAGAGGTCGCGCCGGTCCAAGTTGGCCGCAGCGGCCGCGGCGTCGGGATCCGAGTGACTCAACTGCAGCTGCTCGGCAACCGTGTTGAAATACTGGCGTCCCATGCGCTGGCTCAAATAGAGCAAGCCGACGGACAGTCCGATGATGAAGAAGGACAGGTAGCCGAAGGAAATGCCCAGGAACGTGACAAGCAGGAAGATGACTGCGGCGCCAATACCTTCTCCAAGCGAGTCCAGCGCCGAGTCGATGAACGTCTTCGTCTTTCGTCTGAGCATCGACGGGACGGGGACGTAGAGCACTTCGAGAGCGGACCGGTAGAGCGACTTCCTCAACGTGGCATCCGCACCTCTCAGCGCGGTCACGAGTAGAAGGCTTGGCAATACCAGCATCCCCACCGAACCGAGCAGCAGAACCAACGGGAGAACGGCCAGAGTCCAGCCGACTCCGGCCCAACCCAGGAACCGGGCCACGACAGCCAGCTGAAGCAACAGCGCGATGGCTCCGGTCCAGCCGTAGAAGGCGCCGAAGAAGCTGGTCATTCGTTCGGGCGTGTCTAGGGTGGCCTGTGCCAGCGCTTTGAATTGATAGTCGAGCAGTGCGGTGGCGATCCCGACCACGAAGATGATCATCCCGATGGTGCGAAGGTGCGGCGAGTTCCAGGCTGCTGCGGCGCTCTGCGCTATCGAGTGTTTCTCTTTCCCCGATGCTGTAACGACCTGAAGCCGTGGCATGAAGCGAAGGACCACAAAGAAGAGAAGCAAGAGGCCCACGAGCCAAAACTGCAACCCCGCAGGTGTGAAATGGCGAGTGAGCCAGATCAACAGACTGCCCATCACCATCGCGCCGGCCGTGCCACCCGCGCCGATCAGACCGAAGAGCCGCTTGGCACCTCTGACCGCGAAGAGCTCGGAGGTTACAACCCAAAAACCCGACGTCAGCAGCAGCGTCCCGATGGCTGTCCAAAGATAGAAAGCGACTATCGCTGCGTTTTGGATGTCACTGGAAATGAGGCGCAAGGCCACCATCGCCCACAGCACCATCAAGCCGGACGCGAGGATCGCCAACAAGTAGACCAAGACCTTCTTGGGCGAGTACCGCGTCAAGGTACCGGAGAAGATAGCGACGGTGGGGATGCTGAGAACGGCGATGGTACCCGTGATGTACGGCAGCGTCTTCACGTCGAACGCGCTGAGGTACAACGCCTCGCGCAGCGACCGCGCCAGCACCAGGAACGCCATGACCAAGAAGGCGCCGAGGAACGAGAGGGTGACAGTGCGGACCTCGGTAGGGCGGACATCCAGCCAAGTGGCGAGTCTCTGGAGTAGGTTCACGGGGCGTCGCTCAAGCGTTGAGTCGCGTCACGGGCTATGAGCGGGGCTCACCCGGAGCGCTCGGCGACGACCAGGGTGGGCAAGCCCTTGCTCGACTGTCCGTCGGCGTCGAAGAAGCACTCGGAGTCGCGAGGGAATTCGCCGATCAAACCGTGGAAGGTCCACCACTCTTCCGCCTTGGCGCGCGACCAGGGATCGTCGAAAGACACGGCATCAAGAGCGGCCTCGAGATCTGCTGCCGTTTGGTATCGATCGTCGGGCTGTTTCTCGAGACACTTCATCACGATGTCATCGAGTTCCGATGGGATCGCGGTCTCGGATACCTCCGTCGGTCGCTGCGGTATCGTCTTCACGTGGTCGACCACGACTTCGACACTCGATTCTGCCGTAAAGGGTGGCTGCCCTGTAAGGAGGAAGTAGGCGACGCCGCCCAGGCAGTACAGGTCGGAGCGCCCATCGATCTTCTCGCTTCCGTAGACGGTCTCCGGCGCCAAGTATCGCGGGGTGCCGAACAGCAACCCGCTCTGCGTAATGGCGGCCGTTTTCTCTTCTCGCACCTGCTTGGCCAGCCCAAAGTCTAGCACCTTAACGAAATCGTAGAGGCCGCCGCGGCGCGTCAGGAAGATGTTCGAGGGCTTGATGTCTCTGTGGACGATATCTCGGGAATGCGCTTCGGCCAACGATCCGCAGGCCTGCTTCAGTATGTAGGAGGCCCGAGCGGGCGGCAGCGGCCCGAATCGATCCACCAGATCCTGCAAATCGAGGCCCTCGAGATACTCCATGGCGTAGTAGAGGCTGCGTTCGGGTGTGCGGCCCACGTCAAAGATCGTGATCGTGTTTGGGTGCGTGAGGGTGGCGGACAGCTTCACCTCTCGCTCGAACCGGGCCAACGCCGTTCCCTCGGCCCCATCTTCGGAGCGCATAACTTTCACCGCCGTCGGACGACACAGCAGCGAGTGCTGAGCTAGGAACACCTGGCCCATACCGCCCTTGCCGATCTCATCGTGGATCAAGTAGTTGCCGAGACGTTTGGCCTTGTGGGCGGACTTCGTCAACGTGTAGAGCGTTCTGCTAATCAACGCCGACGTGCCACCCAGGGCGGCGAGTAGCACGATGCCCCAGATCGTGTGATCGCGGAAAGCTTCAATGCCTCCTCTCTCTATCCAGAAGTCTGGGTACTCGGGGAGGAGGCTGTAGAGGACACTCTGCAAGGCCAGGAACCAAACCGTCGCGGTAGCCGCGAGTGCGATCTGGTAAGCCGGACGCCAGGGAATGAATGCTGCCGATAGGAACAGCAACATCGAGACTCCGAAATACGAGTCGGTGGCTGGATGGAAGGCCACCGAATTGTAGATGTCGAGTACGATGTTGACCGCAACCGTCCCGAACGCGATTGCGTGCAAGTATCGCCGGTCCCGGCTGCACAGCACGTAGAGCAGTACCAGCGCGACAGCGAAGGACGCTGCGTGGAGTAGCGCCTCGGTTGCCCAGCGGTAGGGCTCGAGCGATGACTGCAGGCTCGCGTCCGGAAACGGCACGAACCAAGCGACGCCGAATCCTATCAGGCTGATCACCAAACCTGTTAGGAAAAGCAGGCGGCAACGTTTCCACAGCAGCTCCAGCTGCTCGTCCTGGAACGAGCCACCTGTCGAGAACGGGTCGGAAATCGCCCTCTCGATTACGCGCCTTGGGATCGCCATAGCCTAGAATGTATATCTGACAGCTGGCGGCTGGTCCACACCCGACAGGCGGGCGAGGCGAGAGTTGAGGCGAACCCTCGGCCTACGGGTCGTAGATGAACTGCGAGATCCCCTTATTGGACAGGCCGCTGTCGTCGCCGGCTACCTCTTCCGCTGCCGGCTCGAGTTCGACCGCGAGACCGTGGAGGTCCCACCATTCGTGCGCTTTGGCCTGGTCCCAAGGATCCTCGATGGGCACGGCGCGCAGTGCCGATTCCATCTCGGCGGCCGATCCGTAGCGATCTTCGGGCGCCTTCTGCAGGCACTTCATAATGATGGCCTCGAGGTCCGCGGGGATCGGAAGCTCTGAGACTTCCGACATGGAAGGCGGCGTCGCTTTGAGATGGTCGATCATCAACTCGGCGCTGGTGACGGCGTCGAAGGGCGGCCGGCCGGTTAGCATGAAATAAGCGACGGCGCCAAGGCAGTAGAGGTCGGAGCGTGCGTCGATATTCTCCGCGCCCCTGATCGCTTCGGGCGAGATATAGCGAGGTGTTCCCAGGGCGACGCCGGTCTTGGTCAGGCTGACCGCCTTCTCATCGGTCACTTGTTTGGCCAGTCCGAAGTCCAGGACTTTGACATAATCGTAGAGTCCACCGCGTTGAGTCAGGAAGACGTTGGACGGCTTGATGTCGCGATGAATGATCCCCCGTTCGTGCGCCTCACTGAGAGCGCCGCAGACTTGGGTCAGTATGAAGACGCCGCGGGCCGCTGTCATGGGACCGAACCTGTCGACCAACTTTTGCATATCCAGTCCCTGGAGGTATTCCATCACATAGTAGAATCGATTGTCGGGAGTGTGTCCAAAATCGTAAATCGTAATCGTATTAGGATGACTGAGCGTCGCCGATAGCTGAACCTCGCGCTCGAAGCGTTGGATGGCCGCGGCCTGCTCCTCGCCGGCGACCTGCATGACTTTGACGGCTGTGGGTCGTCGAATCAACGAGTGTCTGGCTCGGAACACTTTGCCCATTCCACCCTCGCCCAACTCGTCCTCTACGATGTAGTTGCCCAGGCGTGTCGCCTCGTGGGCGGTCTGGCGCAGACTGTACAGTGTCCGACTGGCGACGTAGGCAACGAACCCCAGGACGGCGACACCGGTTGCTCCAACGATCACATGGTTCCGCAGCGCCGTCACACCTCCCGCGGCCTCCCAGAATTCTGGCGCATCTACGACGAAGGTGTGCGTCATGACGGCTGACATTACGAACGAGACTAGCGCGAGGACGCCAAGCCAGAGCGGATAGCGCGCCGGTGAAGGGATGAACACGGCGTAGACGAACAAAGTCAGGGCAACAGCCAGGTAGGGTTCTTCGGCGGGATGAACCGATGCCAGGAGGGCCACCGAGAGTACGAGGACGACGGCCACCACCCAAAAGGCCAGTAGTTGGAACTTCCGGGCCGACCCTTCGAGAACGTAGGTGAGTCCAAACGCGATACCGAAGATGACCAAGATGCCCAGCCGAATGGTCTGCTCCCACGGGACTAGACCGCCCTGTAGATCTGGCGGCACGCTGACCAGAAACTTGTTGACTGCGGCCGCGAAACCGGCGACCACGAACACGATCACCGCCATCAGTCGGGTTCTTTGCCTGAGGACTTCCCGCAGCTCTTTCTCGAACGAGCCACCGGTCGCGCTTGTCAGCGGAGGCGCGGTGCTAGTTTTGTGTTTCTCGTCCATATCTCTCGTTAACCGGTCTTTTCTTGTGTCCCGATTACAAAGAATACGTCGAGTCCAACACTGAAAGCCATAGGGGGTATCGTCACGAATTGGGCGCGCTTGTGCATACGACCACGGGGCATAGCTTCACCCGTGGTCGGGAAGGGAACGAAAAGAGCGAGGTGTGTTGTTTTTCTGCCAGGAGTGTAGCGATGGCATCAATTAAGCTTGCGATAGGGTTCACCGCGCTGGCCTTGACCGGCTGCGGCTCATCGTTGAAGATCGATACCGAGTTCGATCGAGAGGCATCGTTCACGAATCTCAGAACGTACGATTGGGTGTCGGAGGGCGATAAGAGAAGTGCTCCGAACCCCCAGTCGGAGCGCCGGATAGTCGCCGCCGTGGAACGCGAACTGGAAGCCAAGGGCTACCAGAAGGATTCCAGCGACCCTGATTTCCTCGTGGGCTTCGTGGTGGTCGTGGTGGACGAAGTGGTCCAGCAGACGGCGGTCACCGACTCGGTCCTCGGCTACGTATCGATGCGGAGCAGTTCCCAGACATTTTCGGACGGGACGATGGTTCTGTTTGTGGAAGATTCCGGGAGAGGCAGGGTGATCTGGAGAGGCGTGGCCGAAAAGAGTTTCAACCGGGACGCGAGCAGAGATGAGGTTGATAAGACCATCGACGAGGCGGTGAAGAAGATGCTGGCGGAGTTCCCGCCGGAGGAATAGCGACCCAATTCTCTAAGTACGAAGCTAAATGATGTTACGAGAGGGCAGAACAGTGAAAGCGAAGATTCGGCTCGTATTAGTTGTTGCGATTGCTCTGGTGTCGCTGTTGCCCGGAGAGTTGGCGGCACAGAGGTCAAGCGATTTTCGAGACCTCCAAGATCTCAGCGAGAGTTTCCGAGCGTTGTCCCAGACGGTGGGCCCGGCCGTAGTGCAGATTCTGGCCACGGGCTATACGCCGCTGCAACAAGGTGACGCCCCGGGTACGGGCTTGCTGACGCGGAGACAGGGTATTGGGTCGGGTGTGATACTGGACCCGAATGGCTACATCATCACGAATTTGCATGTCATCGAGGGAGCTGGACGCATCCGCGTGCGATTGCCGATCCCGGTGGACGAAGCGCAACCCGGTGAGTCGATACTCAAGCCGGAAGGGAAGGTGGTCGGAGCGCAGATCGTCGGGGTCGATCGCGAGACCGATCTTGCCGTGCTGAAGGTCCAGGAAAGCAACCTCCCAGCTCTAGACCTCAGCGACTCGGATGACGTACGGACGGGGCAGCTGGTGTTCGCGTTCGGGAGCCCGATGGGGCTCGACAACTCCGTGACGATGGGAATTGTCAGTGCTGTGGCGCGTCAGCTGAGGCCTGAAGACCCGATGATCTACATCCAAACCGACGCCACGATCAATCCAGGCAACAGCGGGGGCCCGCTGGTGAACGCAGAAGGAAAGATTGTAGGTATCAATACGCTGATTCTGTCGCTGAGCGGCGGCAGCGAAGGGATTGGGTTTGCAGCACCGAGCAACATCGTCCGCAACGTGTTCCAGCAGATCAAGCTCTCGGGGTACGTGCGTCGCGGCGAGGTCGGCGTTAATGCTCAGACGATCACTCCTACGCTTGCCGCGGGAATCGGTCTCGACCGCGACTGGGGCGTGGTGCTGGGCGATGTGTATCCGAGCAGCCCCGCGGAACAGGCGGGCCTGCAGGTTGGCGACATAGTCCTGTCGGTGGAAGGGAAGCTGATGGAGAACGGCCGACAGTTCAACGTCCATCTTTATGGACGTCCGGTCGGCGAGCGAGTCACGATGGAGATTCTTCGCGACGGCGAACGCATGTCGGTGCCGGTCCCGGTCTACGAGCGCTCGGACGACACGAACCGCTTCACGTTCATGGTCACGCCGGAAGACAATCTCATCTCGCGCTTGGGGATCCTGGCCCTCGACCTGAGCCCCCAGGCCAAGGCTCTGCTTCCGGGTCTGCGTTCTCAGTCCGGCGTCCTCGTCGCTGCCCGCTCACCCGATGCGATCTATGGCCGAGTGGCACTGATGCCGGGTGACGTCATCGTCTCGTTGAACGAGTCACCCGTGACCAGTTTGGTCCAGCTGCAGAGATCCATCGAGGCGGTCAGGATCGGGCAGGCTGTCGTGCTACACGTCGAGCGTCGAGGGAAGATGGAATTTGTGGCATTTGAGATGGAATAGTTTGGGGGGGAGACAAGACATTGTTTGTGGAGACGAACATCGAACACCCATCATCGATATTTGATATTCGAAGATGGAGACGAACGCCGGGAATATCGACCATCGAATTCAAATGCTGAAATGAAGATCGTCACTTCGACATTCGTATTCGATGTTCGTTATTAGTCACTCGTCTCCATCTTAAAACTTCACATGTCGATGTTCGATGTTCGTCTCAATTTCCCAAGTCCGACCCTCCACTTCACCCCTGAGTGTTGACCCTATCCTGAAAAGCAACGGCCATAGTCGGTTGCAGCTTGGAATCGGTCGATAGCCCATCAGCCTTGCGCACCACGCCCTCCTGCCAGGGATGTTCTTCCCACCAGCGAATTGCTTCTTTCTCCCCCCAGCTGCCCGAGTCTTTGCACGTGGCAAGTTCGTCTCGGAGGGTGTGGGCATCGCTGGGACGCAGATCTCTGTCCTTCTCGAGGCAGCGAAGAATGAGTTCCTCCAGGTCGTTCGCTATCTCGCGCTCGATCCGCGTCGACGGCGGGTCCGGGGTCGAGGTCAGGTGGTGGCTGAACACCTCGAGCGGGCTGTCTCCAAGAAACACGTGGCCGCCGGTGAGTAAGTAGTACCCGACCGCCGCGAGGCAGTAGAGATCGCTTCGCCCGTCGGCTTCGTCGGGCGACTTGATGCTTTCAGGAGAAACGTATAGCGGTGTTCCCGTGATAGAGCCGACAGCGGTGATCGACAAGTCGCTGGCCTGATCGACCTCCTTCACGAGCCCGAAGTCAAGCACTTTGACGACATCGTGAATGCCACCGCGTTCACAGACCATGATGTTGGACGGTTTAATGTCACGGTGGATGATGCCCGCGCCGTGGGCCTCGGCTAGCGATGAGCACGCTTGATCGAGGATATGGATCACGCGTCCCTCGGGCAGTCGACCGTACAACTCGACCAACTGGTTCAGGGTGTACCCGGGTAGGTACTCCATGGCGTAGTAGAAGATGCCTTCCGGAGTGCGGCCGTAGTCGTAGATCTCGATGGTGTTCGGATGTGTGAGCTCGCTGGTCAGTTGAACCTCGCGCGCGAACCGGGTCACTGCCTCTTCGCTCGAGGACTCTTCAGGGAGCAACTTGACCGCGGTCGGCCGGCGCAACAGGGCATGGCGCGCCCGATAGACCGCACCCATCCCGCCTTCGCCGATCTTCTTTTCGAGTGTGTACTGCCCCAACTTCTGCGCGCGGTCGGCGGTTTTTCGCAGGCTGCGGATGATCAGATACGAGGCGAGGATTCCAAAAGCACTAATCGCAAGCGCGAGGATCAGCACCAGAAACGCTCGGTTCAATGCAGTGAGTGATGCGAAAGCCTCTGCTGCATCGACTTCGGTGGTCACACCGAAACCGTAGTCCTCGAGCCAAACCCACGCTCCCACGACCTCCACTCCACGGTAGTCCCGGTATCCGTCGACATCTACACCGGCGACCCCGACAGTGGCCGCGGCGGCCATACGGGTCAGCGGCTGCTGGTCGCGCGGGATGTCCGAGTCGAGGACGTAGGTGCCGGGATCGCGAATCTGGACGTTGAGGATGCTTCGAGAATCTGGGTCGGCGGCGATCAGTCCGATTGCGCGAAGCTCATCGTTAAAACGGCTCTCGGAGATCAACAATCCGTTGGCGTCGAAAGCATACGTTTCCCCGCTCTCGCCGTAGCGCGCGGTGCGCAGGATGCGTGTGAAATCCTCCTGCGGATCGATTCGGAAGCCAAAGCTCGCGATGATGTTACCGCCGTCATCCCTTATCGGAGCTGCCGCGAACATGATGGGTTGTCCGGATCGCATGACGCCGTCTTGGTCCGGGACAGGGACGTCGACCTTGAAAGGCAGGGTGACGCCCGCGGTTCCGGCCTCGACTAATCTCGAGAGCCGCGCCGCGTCCTGGTCCAGGTATTCGCCGACCATGTCCTCATTTCCCGCGGCAAGGATACGGCCAACGCGATCGATGATGGCAAAACCGGGGTGGTCGGTCGCCCTAAGTATGAACTGCAGGTACTCGCGAAGCTCCGCCTGAGCCGGAGACGCGAGCAACACTTCGGGTGTGATATCCGGTCGAGATGCCAGCTCGACCAACTGGCGAGCCTGTTCTCGAACCACGGGATGATTGGCGGAGGCCTCGGCCGATAATCTTTCGTGTTCCAGCCACATTTCGAGCGCCGCCACATCGGCATCGAGGATGGTTTGGAGATCCTCGGCGACGTCGGTCATAGTCGATTGCCTGAGCGTCTTGAAGGCCCACCAGCCGATGGCGCCCTGGACCGGGATCGCGAGAGCGAGAGCCAGCGCGATAATCAGTGGCCGCGACCAGGTTTTCTTGTTTGCCGATCGACTCATACACGAGCAACGGGGTAAGTGGGTGGGTCGCAGAAATCGGACGAGGTCTTATTATATATCCGTCCAGATACAGCCAACAGGCACGCCAACGGCGCAAGCCAGAGCGCGCAAGGAGATCCTCGCTATCTAGAGGGCCCAGGCCCCGCCTGCACACGGGAGGTCCCAATGGTACAGGTCAGTCTAGTCTCGCTGTGGTTGCCGATACTCATCTCCGCTGTGATCGTCTTCGTGGCGGCCTTTGTCGCCTGGCAAGTGCTGCCCCACCACCGCTCAGAACAGGTCCGAGTTCCAAACGAAGGGTCGCTGTTGCAGGTGATCCGGGACCTGAACCTGGAGCGGGGGCATTACATATTCCCGCACGCGATGACTCCGGAGGGCGCCAAGGACCCGGATGCGCCGGCTAAGCTCGAGGAGGGGCCGATCGGGAGCCTGATCATCTGGAATGTGCCGAAGCTAAGCAAGAACCTGCTACGCTATTTCGTGTTCACGCTTTTCGTCTCGTTCATGGTCGGCTACATCGGCTACGCGTCGATACCTGCAGGAGCCGAGTACACCCACGTATTCCGCGTCCTGGGGACCGTCGCTTTTCTGGCGTACAGCGCGGCCGAGATCCCCGGCGCGATCTGGTTCGGCCGCACCTGGAGCAGCACCTGGAAGACGGTGATCGATGGGCTCGTCTTTGGCCTGCTGACGGGTGGGGTGTTCGGCTGGTTGTGGCCCGGGTAGCTGGCCCGGATCAGGCCAGCCGGGTGTCAGACCGCCGGACACTTCTGGCGGAGGGACTCATCGTGGGCTACGATAACGTCTGCCCTTTGACGTTAGCCATCTTGTTTCGCCGCGTTACCGCCTCTATCGGAGGGACGATAATGAGACTGCCGCACGTCTTCACCCGCATCATTCCCGGTTTGGCGATCCTTTTGACGCTTCAGCTGTCTCAGGGGACACAGGCCTCAGCGCAGGACGAAGGCTACGACGAGAAGCTGTTCGACGCCCTCGAGTGGCGGTCCATCGGCCCGTACCGTGGAGGTCGGTCGGTGGCGGTCGCCGGCTCTCCCAGTCAGCCGTTCGTCTACTACATGGGAGCAACGGGCGGCGGGATATGGAAGACCGTAGACGGCGGTGCGACGTGGGAGCCCGTGGCCGATGATTACCTGACATCCGGTTCGATCGGGGCGATCGCCGTCGCGCCGTCCGATCCGAACGTCGTGTACGTCGGTTCCGGCGAGGCCTGCATTCGCGGCAATACATCACCGGGCGACGGCATGTACATGTCGACGGATGCCGGCAAGACGTGGAAGCATGCCGGCCTCCCCGAAGCCGGTCAGATCGGCCGCGTCGTGGTTCATCCCTCCAATTCGGACATCGTCTATGTGGCTGCACTCGGACACGCGTTCGGAGCGAATGAGGAGCGCGGCGTTTTTCGTTCGAAGGACGGGGGCGCCACATGGGAGAATGTCCTTTATAGAGATGAGAACACGGGTGCTGTGGACCTGGCCCTAGATCCAAACAACCCTCGCGTAATTTACGCGGCGTTCTGGCAGGCGCGTCGCATGCCCTGGGGGATGGAAAGCGGTGGCCCGGGGGGCGGCCTGTTCAAGTCTATCGATGGCGGCGACACGTGGACGGAAATCAGCCGCAACAAGGGCCTTCCCAAAGGCACGCTCGGTCGGATCGGCATAACGATCTCGCCGGTGAACTCGGAACGGGTCTGGGCTATCGTGGAAGCCGAAGACGGCGGAGTGTTCCGCTCAGACGACGCGGGTGAGACCTGGTCGAATGTGAACTCCGATAGAAGCCTACGGCAACGCGCCTGGTACTACACCCACATCTACGCAGATCCGCAGAACGAGAACACGGTCTACGTGTTGAACGTTCGCTTCTGGAAGTCGACCGACGGCGGCAAGACCTACGAGTCGATCGGTACACCGCACGGCGACAACCACGACCTGTGGATCGATCCGGGTAACGCGCTGCGCATGGTCCAGGCCAACGACGGCGGCGCAAACGTCACCTACAACGGCGGAAAGACCTGGACGCGACAGGACAATCAGCCAACGGCGCAGTTCTATCACGTAACCACGACCGATCACTTCCCCTACCACGTGTGCGGTGCCCAGCAGGACAACAGCACCCTCTGCACGCCCAGCCGCACGACCGGTTTCGGTATCACCATACAGGACTGGTACCGGGTCGGCGGCTGCGAGAGCGGCTACATCGCTGTGCGGAAGGACAATCCCGACGTGTCGTACGCGGGCTGCTACGGCGGGACGATCAGCCGCTATGACCGGGCCACCGGTACAAACCGCAACATCCACGCATGGCCGGACAACCCGATGGGCTGGGGCGCAGCGGACTTGAAGTACCGTTTCCAGTGGACGTTCCCGATCGTCATGTCACCGTTCGACCCGGACGAGCTGTACATCACCGCCAACGTCGTGTTCCGGACACGGGATGAAGGCCAGAACTGGGAAGTCATCAGCCCGGATTTGACCCGAGACGACAAGACCAAGCAGGTCGCTTCGGGCGGACCGATTACGAAAGACAACACGAGCGTCGAATACTACAACACGGTGTTCGCTTTGGTGCCGTCGGCACACGAGCGCGACCTGATCTGGGCGGGCACGGACGACGGTCGCATCCACATCACGCGTAACGGTGGCCAGTCGTGGGAGGAGATTACTCCGAAGGACATGCCCGAATGGGGGCTGGTGAGCATCATCGAGGAGTCACCGAGCCAGCCAGGTGCGGCATACGCGGCGGTTAATCGTTACAAGCTCGATGACTTCGCGCCCTACATTTTCAAGACGGTTGACTATGGACAGAGTTGGAAGAAGATCGTCCGTGGGATTCCCGCGAATCACTTCATACGAACCGTACGGGAAGATCCGGCACGACGTGGGCTGCTGTATGCTGGCGGCGAGTTCGGCGTTTATGTGTCGTTCGATGACGGCGAACAGTGGCAGTCGCTGCAGTTGAATTTGCCGGTTGTTCCGGTACGTGACATGGTGGTCAAGGAGAACGATCTCGTGCTGGGCACACACGGTCGCTCGTTCTGGGTTCTCGACGACCTCACTCCGCTGCACCAGCTGAGCGACGAAGTGGCCGCCGCCGATGTCCATCTCTTCGAGCCGCGGGACGCTTATCGTCTGGGAGGCTTCTCTTTCGGTGGCTTCGTGCCGGGCGTAGCCTCGAACCCGCCGAGCGGTGTTGTGGTTCACTATTATCTCGGTGAAGAGCCGGAAGGCGACGTGAAGCTGGAGTTTCTGGAAGAGGATGGGACACTGATCCGCGAGTTCTCCAGCGCGCCAGAGGGAGGTCGTGACGAGGGAGCGATCTCGAAAGAAGCGGGGATGAATCGGTACGTTTGGAACTTCCGTTACCCCGACGCCCACACCTTCCCGGGCATGATCATGTGGGCGGGCTCGGTAGCCGGTCCGCGCGCCGCGACCGGGACGTACCAGGTACGGCTGACGGTTGGGGAACGGACTTTCACCCAGAGCTTCACCATCAAGAAGGACCCTCGCATCGCGGCGACGGACGCCGATCTGCAGGAGCAGTTCGACTTCCTGATCCGTATCCGCGACCGCGTTAGCGAGGCCAACGATGCCGTCAAGCAGATCCGCGAGATCAAGGCCCAGATCGATGGCGCTGTGGAGCGGGTGGAAGGTGAGGAGTACGCCGAAGAAGTAACGGAAATGGCGAACGGCATCAAGGAAGCGCTCTCCGAAGTAGAGAACGAAATCTACCAAACGAAGAACCGCAGCCGGCAGGACCCGCTGAACTTCCCGATCAAGCTGAACAACAAGATCGCGGGGCTATCGGGCACGGTGGCCAGTGCCGATGCCAAACCGACCCAGCAGGCTTATGACGTTTATGATGAGTTGTCGGGCCAGCTCCAGGTGCAACTCGATCGGCTCGATCAGATCATCACGGTTGACATTCCGGGGTTCAATGCACTGGTTAGCCAACACGAAGTCCCCGCTGTGATCGTTAAAGAACCGGAGAAAGAGGGCGGCGCGTAAGGATGTCGGAAGTGAACGACACAAAGGAATCAGGCGCAGGACCGGGGTCCGCCGCGGGAGACGAATTGGAGGCTCTCCTCAGGGAGGAGTTGGCTCCGGACCTCGAGGTCGTCAGGAAACTCAGCCTTGGCTCGATGGCTGTAGTCTACCTGGCGCGGGAGCAGCAGCTCAAGCGCCTCGTTGCGGTCAAGGTTCTCTCGCCGAAACTAGCTCGAGACGAGACGGCACGCCTGCGTTTCGAGCGCGAAGCCCAAGCCGCTGCGTCTCTGTCCCATCCGAACATCGTCGCCATCTACCGCGTCGGCAGGCTGTCGAACGATCTGCCCTACTTCATCATGCAATACGTGAAGGGCAGGACGATGGCGGATCGCATCAAGGCTAAGGGGGGGTTGCCTTTGGACGAGGCGCGGCGAGCCATCGGCGAGGTCGCCTCGGCGGTCGCGGCTGCGCACCAGAAGGGCATCGTTCATCGGGACATTCGACCCGGTAACGTCCTGTACGAAGAGGACTCGGGTCGTTCGATGTTGGCTGACTTCGGGATCGCCGCCATCGTCGCCAGCGGCGAGATGGGGGGATCGGCCCGGTTGACCCGCACCGGCGAGTTGGTCGGCGATCCCAGCTACATGAGCCCCGAGCAGTTGATGGGCCTGGAGGTAACCGAGCGAAGCGATGTCTACGCGATCGGACTGCTCGGTTACGAGTTGGTGGCGGGCCGCGGCCCGTTCAAGGCGTCCTCGAAGCGGGAGAAGCTGACGGCACATGTAAAGGGAGAGCCGGCAAAACTCTCCGACTTGCGGCCGGGAGTCGACCCCGCGGTGGAGTCAGTGCTGGCCCGCTGTCTCGCGAAGGAGCCCGAGCATCGCCCGGACGCCTCCGATGTGGCCTCCAGCCTCAAGGACGTCTCCCTCGAACTGACGCCCATGCCGTCATCCTCTGGCTCGGGCGACGCCGGTTTCATCGGGCGGGCGAAAGAGCGCCGCATGCTGCAGATCGTTTTGGCATACGGTGCCATGGCGGTCGGTGCGTCTCAGCTTGCGTGGATGTTGGTGGAAAGCGGCACTGTGCAGCAGGTGGTCTTCCGGCTCGTATTGGTGTCCGTGGTGACGGGATTCCCGGCCGTCCTTGTCGGTGCCTGGTTCCACGGAAAGAAGGGGCGCCAGAAGTTCGAGTCCTTGGAGTATTGGTTCTTTGGCGGTTTAGCCGTCGTCTGGTTGGTTGTCAGCGCCCTGATCTTGTTTGCATGGCGCGGGTGACGGTCGGGCACGGCGCATAGGTTGTCGATGACGATTTGTTGCGTGGGGGCCGGAAGGTGCGGCCGGGACTCCTCGCTTCATGTCGCGCGGCGCACGGGCAGCGATTCTCAATAGGCTAAGGCGCTCCAAATGTCCGCTCGGGAGCCCCGGCCACACCTTCCTTGATCGCGATCTATCAACTGGAACCTTGGGCCGTGTCCGCCCTGTCGCGGTGGATGGGTGCTGAGGTGCTTCCGGCGCATCGTTCCAGCATCAGTTTTCTAGAGTAGGGGGTGGAGGACCTCGCGGAGAGATTTGTATATCGAGGGGTTTCCTGCCACGAAGGCGCCGTGCTTGATCACGTCCTCGTTGCCATCCAGGTCGGTGATGATTCCGCCGGCTTCTCGGATCATCAAGACGCCGGCGGCGATGTCCCACGGGGCGAGGTGAAGTTCCCAGAAACCATCCAGACGTCCGCAGGCCAGGTCGCAAAGGTCGATGGCTGCGGAACCGGTGCGGCGGATCCCGCTGGTCTGGGGCAGGATCGCTCGGAACTGGGCCAGGTAGGAATCGAGGAGCTCTTCCTTCTTGAATGGGAAGCCGGTCCCGATGAGGGACAGCTTGAGCTCGCGAATCGTCGAGACAGATATCGATTCGCCGTTCCGGTCAGCGCCGGCGCCGCGTTTTGCTTGGAACGTATCCCAATTCGCTGAGTTGATCACGACAGCCGCGGCGGGTCCCTGCGAGTCGATGGCTGCGACCGAGGCCGAATAGAACGGGTAGGCGTGAAGGAAGTTAGTGGTTCCGTCCAGCGGATCGATGTACCATGTGACTTCCGCCTCCTCCGGCGTGGGGCCGCCCCAGTCGCCTTCCTCGGCCGCGATGGCGTGTTTCGGGAAACGGCCGCGGATTTCCGAGACAGCGGTTTCTTCGGCTTCGTGGTCGACCTCGCTCACGAAGTCGGCTCGTCCCTTTTCGGTCCACGCACCGGGGCCGAGCTTGTTGAGCGAGCGGTGGTGAACCTCGGCGGCAGCGCGGGCGGCCATCATCGCCGCTTGCAGTAAGTCGTCTAAAGAGTCCATAGCTTGATGAAGTTGGTGGCCAGCCGTAACTTAGGGCCGCCAAATGGGAAAGGCGAGCACGAACCAAGTTTCGCGGCCATCATCTTAAGAATGTCCAAGCCAAAACCTGTAGTCTTCAGCGGGATCCAGCCCTCGGGCGAACTGCATATCGGGAATTACCTCGGTGCGGTAAAGAACTGGGTCGAGATGCAAGAGAAGTACGAGATGTTCATCTGCATCGTCGACCTGCACGCGATCACCCAGCCCTATGAGCCGGATGAGTTGCCCCAGCGCATCTTCGATATGGCGCTCACACTGATCGCTGCGGGCCTCGACCCGGAGAGATGCACTATCTTCGTCCAGTCCGACGTGCCCGAGCATAGCGAACTCGCCTGGGTCTTCATGACGGTCACGCCGCTGGGCGAACTGGAGCGCATGACCCAATACAAGGACAAGTCGGCTCGTCAGGAATCGGTGCTGGCGGGCTTGCTCAACTACCCCGTGCTGCAAGCCGCGGATATCCTGCTCTATCACGCGGTGGCCGTACCCGTCGGCGAAGACCAGGTCCAGCACGTCGAGCTCACTCGGGAAATCGCGCGCAAGTGGAACTCTCGGTACGGCGACTACTTTCCCGAGCCAAAGGCCGTGGTCGGCAAAGTGCGTCGCGTGCTCGGCCTCGACGGACAAGCCAAGATGTCGAAGTCGCTGGGTAATACCGTTGGGCTGCTGGACACGCCGGAGGAGATCTGGGAGAAGGTACGCGTCGGTTTGACCGACCCGGCGCGTAAGAAACGCACCGACCTGGGCAATCCGAACGTCTGCAATATCTACAGCCTGCACCGCTGCTTCTCCAGCGCGGATGACCTCGCCTGGGTGGAGGAGGGGTGTACAACGGCCGGGATCGGCTGCGTTGAGTGCAAGCGGCGCCTAACCGACAACATGATCGAGGAGTTGGGGTCGATCCGCGAGCGGGCATTGGAGCTGAAGAGCAATCCGGAGCACGTGGTGGACGTGCTTGCAGCCGGGGCAGAACGCTGTCGTGGCATCGCCGTAGAGACAATGACCGAAGTCCGTCGGCGCATGGGGATGATACCCGCCGCCGATTACGTGGACACGAACCACGAATGAGGACTCCATAGAGCTGATGTTGGAATGGCTTGATCCGGCCTGGATCGACACGCTAGAGCTGAGCTTGCTGGGCCAGCTCGTGCTGGCCACGGTGCTCGGCGGGCTGGTCGGCCTCGAGCGTGAACTGGCGGGCAAGCCGGCGGGGCTGAGAACCAACATCCTCATCTGTGTGGGCGCGACCCTGCTCATGGACGTCTCCATCCAGGTCGCCGGCGTGGCGACGGTGGGACCGGCCGATCCCGGCCGCATTGCGGCGCAGGTCGTTTCGGGCATCGGTTTCTTGGGAGCCGGGACGATTTTGGTGGAACGCGGGAGCGTCGTGGGTCTCACCACCGCGGCCACGATCTGGGTGGTTGCGGCTATCGGACTCGCGATCGGTTCGAACAACTACATGGCAGCGATTGGAACCACCGGTCTCGTCGTGATCACGTTGCTCATACTGGGTCGGGTCGAGGGTTTCCTATTTGAGCGGCGCACAGAGAGTCGCATGGAACTTGTGCTCGACCCCAGCGACTCGATCATCGAGGACGTTCTCGGATTGCTGAAGAAGCACAGGGTCAAAGCACGGCCCGAGAAGGTGGAAAAACAGGCAGACCGCTATCGGGTCTCGTTTGAATTGCGTGGTTCCGCGGCTAGGCGCTCGGCGGCGCTCAACGAGGTAGCCACCGCGGAAGGCGTGCGCAAGATCACAGTACACTCATAGCGCCCGGCGTTATACATTATGATAGTCGCCTCGACGGCTCGACGATGAACTCCCCCTCGACCCGCCGTTTCGTCATCGACATGTATTCCTCTCGCTACCCGCTGTGGTGTATGCCCGATGCGGATGCCGAGAGTATCGAAGCCGCGCTTCCGTCCGAGTGGGAGGTCGTCCGGGTACTGGAGGAGGCTGACGGATCGGGTGACGGAGCGCCACGGATGACGCCGGCCCTCCGAAAGGGCTTCGTCGATGCGGAGGTTTACTGCGGGTTCGGTATCCCACGGGACGTCTTCGAGGCGAGCAATCGGTTACGCTGGGTCCATTCGGGCGCCGCAGGCGTCGGCGGTTCGTTGTTCCCGGAGATTCGGGACAGCGATGTGATCTTCACCAACTCGGCGGGCACACACGGCGTCCCCGTTGCCGAGCATGCCGTGGCGATGATGTTCTACTTCGCCAGGGCGCTGGATCAGGTCGAGGCGAATCGTCGGGCAGGTCGTCTGTGGGATCGGGATCCAATTGCCTGTGCGCCCAGTCCGGTGGGCGAGCTGGTCGATTCGGTGGTCTGCGTGGTCGGTTACGGCGGAATCGGCCGCGAGGTCGGACGACGGGCGAAGGGCCTGGGCATGCAAGTCTGGGCGGTGAAGCGCTCGGGTGGCGAGGTCCCGGAAGATGTCGATCGGCTCTTCGGGCCCGACGCGCTCCTCGAGGCTCTGGCCGGTAGCGACTATGTTGTGCTCACGGTGCCGCACACGCCGGAGACCGAACTGCTGATTGGTGCAGACGAGCTGTCGGCTATGAAAGAGGGCGCGGTTTTGATCAATGTGGCTCGAGGCCGCATAATAGATGAGGCGGCCCTTCTCGGGGCGCTGCGCTCGAGGGCGGTGCGGGGTGCCGGTCTCGACGTGTTTTGGGAGGAGCCTCTCCCCTCGTCGAGTCCGCTTTGGGATTTGGACAATGTATGCATCACGCCGCACATCGGCGGTGTGAGCCCACGCTTCTGGGAGCGGGAGACCGAGCTGATTATCGAAAACGCGCGACGCTATCTTGCGGGTGCGCCGATGCTCAACGTGGTGAACAAGCAGACGGGGTATTAGGAGCGGGTTATGGAAAAAGTCTTGAGGACGGCGATCGAGCGTGGAGCCAGCGATCTACATATCAAGGCGGGGGACGTGTTCCGTGCGCGAATCCACGGTGAGCTGGTCCCGATGACCAAGCAGCTGTTGACGCCGGGTCAGACTCGCGAGATCGCCCAGCGGCTGATCCCCAACGAGCGGGATCGGAATAACATTGACCGGATCACCGACTACGACTGCGCCTGGGGTGTGCCCGGCTTGGGTCGCTTCCGCGTCAACATCCTGCGTCAGCGCGGCAGCTTCATGATCGTGCTGCGAATCATCCCGGTCGAGATCCCGCATTTCGAGCAACTCGGTTTGCCTGCGGTGCTGCCCGATATTTCGTCCCAACCGCGGGGCCTGATCTTGGTGACCGGGGTGACCGGTTCCGGCAAGACGACCTCGCAGGCCGCCATGATCCACCACATCAACCAGAACTTCCGCCGGCACATTATCACGCTGGAAAATCCCATCGAGTATCTGCATCGCGACATCAACTGCTCGATCACTCAGCGGGAAATCGGAACCGACACCAGTTCGTTTCAGACCGGTCTACGGGCCGCGCTGCGCGAAGATCCCGACGTGATATTGATCGGTGAGATGCGGGACACGGAGACAATCGATACCGCGATCAAAGCCACCGAGACGGGTCACCTGGTGATCTCGACGCTTCACACACCCGACGCGGTGACCACGATCACGCGGACGATCTCGGTCTTCCCACCGGAGGAGCAGGAGCAACTGCGAGTACGTTTGGCGGAGGCATTGGAGGCGGTGATCTCACAGCGCCTGCTGCCGCGCGCCGACGGGAACGGCCGGGTCCTGGCATGCGAGGTGATGATCGTGACCGCCGCGATCCGCGACGCGATACTCGACCCCTCGAAGCTCGATGAGATGCGAAAGTTGATGGAGGAGGGCAAACAGCAATACGGGATGCAGTCCTTCGACCAGCACCTCATGGATCTGGTCAGAGATGGGGCCGTCGAATACGAGACGGCGAAATACTCGGCGACCAACCCGGCCGACTTCGAACTGAAGATGAAGACGCTGGGTGAGGATCAGTTGATCCAGGATCTGGCGTGAAGCTCGAGGGCGTTCTCCTTCCCGTCACGACTCCGTTCGATAGCACGACCGGCGAAATCGCTCCCGTGTCGTTCCGCGAGAATCTGCGCTCGTGGCTCGACTCGGGCGTGCACGGCTTTGTCGTGGCAGGATCCACGGGCGAAGCGCCGTTACTCGACGAGAGCGAGATCGTACAACTGGTCGAGTGGGCGCATGACGTCGTCCCCCCAGAGCGGATCCTCATAGCGGGGACCGGCGCTGAGTCGACTCGAGCCACAATTCGCGCGGCACGCGCTGTGGCGAAGGCCGGGGCCGACGCGGTTCTGGTACGGCCGCCGGCGTACTACCGTGCCCGCATGGATGCGGAGACGGTACGACGCCATTTCGAGACCGTTGCAGATTCCATTCCGATCCCGGTCATATTGTACAACGTCCCGCAGTTCGTTCCTGTAGACATTACACCGGGCCTGTTCGCCGAACTGGGCTCGCACCGTAACGTCATCGGGATCAAGGACTCCACCGGCGATCTGAAGATCTTGGGCGCGCTGGTCGAAGCTGCGCCCGCCGACTGTCAGGTTCTGGTCGGAGCAGGCTCGAAGCTGTACGCGGCACTCGAAATCGGCGCGGCGGGCGGCATCGTCGCGGTCGGGTGCATCGCTCCGGGAGTGGCGGCGCAGGTTTTCGAGCAGTTCCGCTCCGGCGACCTGAGCACAGCCGGTGCAGCGCAGAGCAAGATCTCGTCACCGCACACCAAGATCGTCCGCGACTTGGGAGTGTCCGGCGTGAAACACGCCCTCGACCTGGTCGGCTATATCGGCGGCGACCCGAGACCGCCGCTTCGGCCTCTTGGCGAAAAGGCCCAGCGGGAAGTGCACGGCGAACTGAAACGCGCCGGGCTACTAAACTCGTAGGGATCACCCAGAGGTGATCGATGTGGCTCTAGTACTCCTAATCATTGCGTTCCTTGCCGGACTGATCATGGTGCCGTTCGGGCTGCCTGGCCTGTGGCTCATGGTCGCCGCGACCATCGTGTTCGCGGCTGTGACGGGCTTCGCCCAAATCGGATTCGTGACCGTAGCTACCGTCGTGCTGCTGGCGGGCATCGCTGAGGGATTAGAAGCGTGGCTTGGGTTTCGCTTCGCCAAGCGTTTCGGCGGCTCGAGTCGCGCCGGCTGGGGCGCGATGCTCGGCGGTCTCATCGGCGCGTTTGTCGGTACACCCGTGCCGCTCATCGGCAACGTGGTCGGAGCTTTCGTTGGCGCGTTCGTCGGCGCCGTCGTGTTCGAGTATGTGACTAACCCCGACGTCCGGGCGTCGCTGGGTGCCGGCTGGGGTGCGCTGCTCGGTCGTGCCGCCGGCGCTGCGCTCAAGATCACCACCGGGATCGTCATCGCGATCATCGCGATTTACGCTGCTCTCGGTTAGAGCTGCGGGTGCCCGGGGCGTTCGCTCCCGGTCGCGGGGCGCTTCGGGTGCCTGGGGTGCTCGCTCCCGGTCGCCCCAGATCGGGCGGGGATGAAGCACCGGCCGCCGGCGCTCCAACGTACGCTCGGCACCCCAGCCACCCTTCGCTTCCACACTCCATTAGACACCTCGGGCTTCTTCCGCATCTGCCTACGGCACCCGTTCGTGCAAATCGTCGAACTCCGGTGATGATCTCTCGCTCCGTTTCTGACCAGACTATCGGCGGGCAGCACCCAGTTCTCTCAACGATCGTTGTTGTGGTGTCGTGATCCGGCCCTTGGTAGGGAGGGTCGGGTTTCCGGAGACCCGCGAGAGGCTTCGCGCCGTGCCCGACCGCAACCGCGATGCTTGTGACCAGGAATCATTGTTGCCGACCGAGGGACGCCTTCTTGACACCCCAACAACGCTCGCCTACTTTGCCACGAAGGATACACGAACCAGATGCCCCCCGAGTTGGGGGCTTTTTCATTGGGGTCATCAATGTTCGATGGAGATGTCCGTTGCCTCGTTGTGGTTGGCTCGCAG
>JBDHGH010000046.1:0-23992 GCA_039589995.1 Gemmatimonadota bacterium
TCGAATCCGAACATCGTCTACGCTTTCATCGAGGCGAAGGAAGAGAACGCGCTCTACAAGTCGGAGGACGGCGGATACACGTGGAGTCGGATGAGCTCGGGCAACAGCGTCGGGAATCGTCCGTTCTACTATGCCGACCTGCGCGTCGATCCCAAAGACCCGAATCGAATCTACAGCCTTCACTCTCTCGTCAGCGTCTCCACCGACGGCGGCGAGAGTTTCGAGACGCTGGTCACCTGGGCTTCGGCGCATCCGGACCATCACGCAATGTGGATCAACCCGAACGATCCCGCTCATATCATCGAAGGGAACGACGGGGGCGTCTACTTCAGTCGCGACCACGGTGAAAGCTGGCGGTTCGCCTTCAACCTGCCGCTGGCCCAGTTCTACCACATCAACGTGGACATGGAGCAGCCCTACAACGTGCTGGGCGGCCTGCAGGACAACGGTTCGTGGCGAGGGCCGGCCTACGTCTGGGAGAACGGCGGCATACGCAACCATCACTGGGACGAGGTGGGCTTCGGTGACGGGTTCGCTACGCTGGCAATTCCCGACGATCCGCACAGCGGCTACGCCATGAGCCAGGGCGGTAGCCTCATGCGGTGGAACAACTGGACGGGCGAGCGGAAAAGCATTCGGCCGGTCCATCCCGACGACATCGATCTGCGCTTCAACTGGAACGCCGGAATCGCCATCGATCGGTTCGATGGCAACACCGTCTACTACGGCAGCCAGTTCCTTCACAAATCCACCGATCGTGGTGACAACTGGACGATCATCAGCCCCGATCTGACCAGCAACAATCCGGAGTGGCAGAAACAGGAAGAGAGCGGTGGGCTGACCCTGGACGTCACCGGCGCCGAGAATTTCACCACGATCATCACCGTTGCGCCCAGCGCTCTGGAGCGAGGCGTGATCTGGGTGGGCACCGACGACGGACGCGTGCACGTGACGCGAGATGGTGGTACCACGTGGGAGAGCGTCGAGGACAACGCCAAAGGCGTACCGGCGAACACCTGGGTGCCGCACATCGAGCCGTCGAAGTTCGATGCTTCCGTCGCGTATGTCGTGTTCGACGATCACCGCCGTGGCAATTGGGAGACCTACGTATTCGAGGCCACGGAATACGGAAACAGGTTCGAGAGCCTGGCGACGGATGAAATCTGGGGCTACGCGCTGGCGTTAGAGCAGGACCCGGTGAAAGAGGACCTGCTGTTTCTGGGCACCGAGTTCGGGTTGTACGTCAGCCTGAACGGCGGTGCGAATTGGTTCCAGTGGACGCACGGCTTTCCCACGGCGTCGGCCATGGCGCTGATCGTGCATCCCCGGGAGCACGATCTGGTCATCGGTACCCACGGACGTGCGGCCTATGTCCTCGACGACATCTCGCCGCTCCGCTCGCTGACGCCGGAGATAATGGCGCAGCCGCTCCACCTGTTCGCCATGTCCGATGCCGTCCAGTACCGGGTGAAGCAAACCGGCGCCTCGCGCTTCCCGGGCAACGGCGAATTCCGCGGCGAGAACCGGGACTACGGTGCGATGATCACCTTCGCGATGAGCGGTGAGGATCTTCCTCACCCGAACGACGAGATCGAACGTGCGCGCAAGGCGGCGAAGCGCGCGGCCGGTGGAGAAGAAGAGGAAAGCGCGGAAGAGGAACGGCCGGCCGCCCGGCGACGCCCCGGCGGCGGACCCGGCGGGTTCGGCGGCTTCGGGGGACCGGCCGGACCGCGATCGGATGGGCCCCAGATCGAGGTCGTGGTGAAGAACTCGGAAGGCGAAGTGATCAACGAGTTCGAGCGGCCGGTGGAACAGGGCATCAACCGCATCGCCTGGAACCTGAGTCGTGAGGCCTTCGAGCGACCCAGCGCCGGCCCGGGTACGGGCGGCGGCGGTGGCTTTTTCGGCGGCGGTGGCGGACCCGATGTGGTCCCGGGCACCTACACCATCACGCTAGAATACGGCGAACACGAGGCCAGCGGAACGGTGAACGTTCTGCAGGACCCGCGTTTCAACCTGACGCTCGCCCAGCGCCAGGCGAACTACGATGCCCTCGTCCGTGCCGGCGAGAGCCAGGAAGTGCTGGCCGAGGCTGTGAAGCGCATTCGCGACACGCGCGACGAGATCGACAAGGTCCTCGGCATGTTGGCCGAGCAGGAGGCCGAAGACGAAGAGACGGCCGAGTCTTCGAACGGGGAGGGGCAGCAGGAAAGCGCCGCGTCACCGAATCGCGAAGTACGTAGAGAGGCGCGACAGTTGAAGCGGAAGCTCACGGAGCTGGAGAAGCAGCTGTGGACGCCACCGGGAACCAACAAAGGAATCGCTGAGGACAACAGCGTCTACTCGCGGGTCCGGAACGCCTACTTCTCGATGGGCAGCTCGTGGGATCCGCCAACCGAAGGGCAACTCATCTATCTGCGCTACGCGGAGGAGAAACTACAGGTGGCCCTGGACGACGTGAACCAGGCCTTCTTAGAGGACGTCGCCGCGTTTCGCGCCAAGGTGGAGGCGGTCGGCGTCACGTTCCTCGAAGCACAGGAACCGCTTACGATGCCCGGAACGTAGCGTCAGCTAAGCTTGATCAAGAACAAAGAAAAGGGCGCCCGGTCACTCGGCGCCCTCTTTTTTTTTCGGGCGGTCTGACTGAGAGAAACCTCCTAAAGGATGAACATCACCCCGCCAGTAAAGACCCACTGTTTTCCGCCTCCCAACTCCGCCCGCACTTCGCCGAACGGTGTCACGCTGGGTGTCGCGTACTTCAGACCGGCCAGGAGGTTCAGGCCGAACCGGTTGTCACTCGCGCCACTGACCGTAACGTGCGCCCAGTTCAGTCCAGCGCCGACATAGGGATTGAGCTGGTCCGTTCCGATAGGTAGAGGTTGGTTGATGTTGACGTTGACTTCCCAGTAGTCCACGCGGTCGTCGCTGGGAAAGAACAGATCGAACGAAGCGACGGTCTCGGCGCCCGGCTCGAACGGCCAGCCCCAGGCCACTCGGGCTCCGAGGGCGAAATCGAAGTCGGTACCGTAGTTCAGTTGGCCGCCCAGCGACCACTGGGCGGACAGGGTGCTGGGGACCAGAGCGAACAGCGCTAGACTGCCTAAGAGAAGAAGCCTTCTCATGTGATTCCTCCTAATACAATGAGTGTCGCCGCGGCAAATTGAGGGGCTGCCGGCTACGGCGTCAAGAAGAGCGGCTCCGGCCGGAAGTCGAGAGGGGTTGACGAGTTGGCCTGGAATTGATATAGTTGCTAGTAACAACTATATGGAGCCTGCAGTTATGCCAGCCACCAAACCCAAAAGGGAACTCCCCATCGCCGGCGAAGGTCGCCGGCCCGACGCGTCACTGGACGCGGATACCACAGGGTTACACGAGGTTCTCTACGACCTGAAGCGCGTCTATCAGTTCCGCGATCGGGACCGCATATGCTGTTACGATATTTCGGTGACCCAGAGTTGGGCTCTGGAGGCGCTTGAGCGTCGTGGGGCACTCACCCTGAACGACCTGGCCGGCGAGCTGTATTTGGACAAGAGCACCGCCAGTCGGGTGGTCGATGCCCTGGAGCGAAAGGGCTACGTCGAGCGAACCCGGCACCCCGACGACGGTCGAGCGTTGTTGATACAGGCCACGGTGGCGGGGTCTCGGCTGCGCGGCCGGATCGAACACGACATTCTGGAACAAGAGCGGCGCCTGCTGTCCGAATTCGAGCCCAAGGTGCGGCGCTCGATGGTGGAGTTGATCGGGCGGTTGGCCGGAGCGGCATCGGCCGGCCTCGTCTCACGAGGCGGAAAGTGCTGCAGTATCGATTCACTCGAGGATTCGTAGTACCGAACGGAGGAAGAAAATGAGTGAGAACGTGAACATCAAAGAAGTGGTTCGTGAACGTTACGCGGAAGCTGCCAGGCAAGCCTCGAACACATTGCCGGCAAGCTGCTGTGGGCCGTCGGCTTCCGATTGCTGCGGCTCGACTACGACGGAAAAAGATGTGGTATCTCGAGACCTCTATTCCATAGACGAGACCTCGCAGCTTCCAGAGGCGGCTGTCCTGGCGTCGCTGGGTTGCGGCAATCCCACTGCCTTGGCCGAGTTGAGCTCCGGCGAGGTCGTGCTCGATCTGGGTTCCGGCGGAGGTATCGATGTGCTGCTCTCGGCTCGGCGCGTGGGTGAGACAGGAAAAGCCTACGGCGTCGACATGACCGACGAGATGCTGCAGCTGGCTCGCCGCAATCAACAAGAAGCTGGAGTAAGCAACGCGGAGTTCCTAAAGGGAAGCATCGAGGACGTCCCACTGCCTGACAGCAGCGTGGACGTGGTGATCTCCAACTGCGTGATCAATCTGTCGACGGACAAGGACAGCGTGTTGCGAGAGGCCTATCGGGTGCTTCGCCCCGGCGGCCGTTTCGCTGTAAGCGATATCGTGATCCAGGGCGTGCTGCCGGAGGAACTGCGCGAGAACCTCGAGGCGTGGGCAGGCTGCGTCGCCGGCGCCCTGCACGAGGACGAGTATCGGGACAAGCTGGAAGCCGCCGGATTCGCGGACGTCGATATCGAAGTCACTCGTGCCATCGACGACGACGAGATGCTTCGACTGGCTCGCGATCTGGGTGTGCCCGTCAAGGAAAGCTGGCTGAAGGAAGGCCGGATCTGCTCCGCCTTCGTGCGGGCTCGTCGGCCGCGCTAGCCGTTACCGCTGGACGGTTTTCTCAGGGTTTACGGACCCTGGCTCGGGGAGGTTGAAATCCAAGCCTCCCCGAGTTTGCTTAGGTACTTCGGCCCCTCGTACTGGATTCAATCCCCCTCGGCGAAAAGTGCCCGGTAGCGATTGGCGGTCTCTGATTCTGAGAACGGCGAAACGTCGGACTACGGCAAGAAGCGCTGAGCGACTTCTCACCGCTGCGGTGATGGTCGCCGCCCCGCTCTCCAGTGGTCTCGCACAGCAGCAGGACACGGTTCCTCCGGACACGGTCTATACTGTTGAAGAGATCGCGGTCAGCGTTGCCCGGCCCGTGGCAACGGCGGGGGGTGCCAGCGCGCTGAGGGTACCCCTCGACTCGGTCCGGCCCTACCCGGCGCCGACGCTGTCGGAGCTGCTTCGCCGCACACCGCTGATCATGATCCGCGAGAACTCGCGCGGTGAGGCGCAGCCGCAGCTGCGGGGCATGGAATCGCGGCGGGTGGCCGTCCTGGTCGATGGAGTGCCGCTCACGCTGGGATGGGACAACAGAACCGATCTGTCGATCATACCCATGACCGCGGCCCGCGAGCTGACCCTGGTGCGCGGGCTGTCGTCGGTATTGCACGGACCGAACGCGCTGGGCGGTGTCGTCTTGGTCGGCATCGCCGATGGCCTAGGAATTCCCACCGATCCTCAGCCGTACCAGTTCATGGCCGGCATCGATCAACTGGGTAACGGCGCCGCGGCGCTGGGGCTGGCCACGGTCGCCCGAACAGGAGGCGGCGATCTATTGTTTCGCGGCGGCGGCGGTTACCGAAACCGCTCGGCCGTGCCGCGTTCGAACGATATCCCAGAACCATACCCGGACGCGGGTTCCGATCGAATCAACAGCGACTTCGAGCAATTCAACGGCTTCATCGTCGCCCGCTATGAGGACGACGATGGCCAGTGGGCATCGCTCAGCTCGTTCGGGCACTCGTCGAACAAAGGCGAGCCGCCCGAATTACACGTGTTGGAACCACGCCTGTGGCGGTACCCGAAGGCGTCGCGCTGGGTGACGGCTCTCTCCGCCGGGACGGGCTGGGGCAGTACGCCGTGGGGCGAGGGCGATCTGGAAGCCAGCTTCGGACTCGACCTGGCCGAAACCGAGATCAACACCTACGAGAGCGTGGCCTACGACTCGGTCACGGGCGGCGAGCTGGGTGACGACCGCAACCTCTCGCTGAGATTGCTCGGCGACCACACGCTGGGGTCGGGGATCCTGCGCAGCGCCGTGACGTTCGTGGACGCGCGGCACGACGAGTTGCTGACAGACGAGGGCGAGTCCCGGTATCGGCAGCGCTTCTTCAGCCTTGGCGTCGAAGTGGAGCAGCCGGTGGTCAACGGTGGAAACGTGTCGCCCCGAGGACGATTGAGCGTGGGCGGAAGTGTTGACTATTCGGACACGCCCGAAACGGGTGGCGCGACAGCGCGCGATCCGATCTGGGCCTGGGGCCTGCGGGCCGGTGGCACCTACGCGATGGGCGATGGCACATGGTTGCTGAACGCAGGTATCAGCCGTCGCGTTCGTTTCCCGGCGTTGAGAGAGCTTTATTCCGGCGCCTTGGGGCGTTTCGTGGTCAACCCGTCGTTGAACCCGGAAGTCCTCGGTGTGGCGGAGCTGGGGCTGACGACGGCGATCGGTCGTGGGGAAGGGCAGATCGTCGGTTTCTACCAGAGGCTGAGCGATGCCATCGTTCGAGTCAGCCTGGGTGACGGTCAACTTCAGAGACAGAACCGCGAAACCATCCGCAGCCTGGGTGTCGAGCTTCTCTATAACCACGCGTTCCGCAGCGGGTTCTTCATCGGCGGCGACCTGACCCTAAAGGACGTTACGCAGGAGGACCCGAACCAGCCGGAGGGCCAGACGATCCCGGAATACCAACCGTGGATCGCAGGGAACGTGACGGCATCGACACCTGTGTGGTCCGGTTTTCGAGGGACGGGCCGGGTGGCTCACGTGGGAAACCGTTGGTGCGTGCACCCGGACCAGGAGCGGGAGGTCCAGCTGAGTGGCGACACCTGGGTGGATCTGGAGGTCTCCTGGGGACGGAGCCTCGGCAGCGGCAGGGCGGGAAGCCAGCTAGAACTTGTGGTTACGGCGGCGAACATCACCGACTCCGCCAACTTCGATCAGTGTGGTCTTCCGCAACCGGGTCGTTTGTTGCAGTTTCAGGTGCGGGTATTCTAAGAACAATGGACATGAATAGCGGGACCTCTGAGAAGAGCACGCGCAACCCCACGGGCCTGACGGCGTTTGTGCTGTTGGCGGTCGTGGCCGGTCTGGTGCTTGCCATCGCGATTCCAGCGAGCGGAAGCCTCGATAGTATCGTTGACTTCATGGGCCGCTGGTTCTTCGCCATCTTCTGCACGCTTTTCGCCGTGGTACAACTGCGCGTCTACGCGACGCGGCGGCACGAAGAGGCGCACATCGCACCGTACCTGCCCGTATCGGTCTTTGGCGTGTTCTCTTTCATCTGGGTCGCCCTCGCCGTTGCAGCGATCGCCTACGGGTACTTCGCCCCTAGCGGATGGTGGGAGAAAGCCGGCTGGGTGGTCATCGTATCGGTGATCTGTGTGGAGCTTTTCGTTCTGGGTAAGTTGCTAAGCACGCGAACCAGCCAGCAATAAGGCTCTGCTGTAACTCCCCGTCACCGCGATCCCGGGTGGCACCCACGGTCCTCTCCGGTGTAAACCCAAAGTCTGGTACCCCCAACCGAGACATCAAATACCCAACCATCGGAAGGATGGACCGCATGTATCGTGCGATTTCTCGGGTTGTTGCGCTGCTCGCCTTCGCCGGTCTGGCGGCTGTCAGTTGCTCCAATTCCACGGAGCCCGAGGGCCCGGGCGATGACGGCAACGACGGTAACGGAGGGACTGGAGGCGGCGGGGGGACCTTCGATCTGGCCGTCGAGGTCGTGGCCAGCGGCTTCAGCAACCCGATCCATCTCACCGCTCCTTCCGGCGACTCACGGCTGTTCGTCGTCGAGCAAGGCGGCGTCATCAGGATCATCGTGAATGACCAGGTCTTGGGCGGGCCGTTCCTAGACATCTCCGGTCTCGTGCAATCGGGTGGCGAACGCGGACTATTCAGCATGGCGTTCCACCCGCAGTACGACACCAACGGATACTTCTACGTCAACTACACCGATAACGGCGGCGACTCGCGCATCGTGCGCTACACCGTGAGCGGCGATCCCAACGTCGCGGATCCGAGCTCGGCGAAGCTGATCTTGTCGCTGGCCCAACCGGCCGGGAATCACAACGGTGGGCAGGTCGCCTTCGGCGCCGACGGTATGCTCTATATCGGGTTCGGCGATGGCGGCGGTGGCGGTGACCCGCAGGGCCACGGCCAGAACATCAACACCTTACTCGGTTCGCTGTTGCGAATCGATGTGGATGGCGGTGACCCCTACGCCGTACCGGGGAATAACCCGTTCGTCGGCCAGGCCGGAGCGGATGAGATCTGGGCGTACGGGCTGCGTAACCCCTGGCGCTTTTCCTTCGACCGAGGCGCCGGTCAGCTGTATGTGGCCGATGTGGGTCAGAACGAATGGGAAGAAGTAAACGCCGTGGCGGCGACCCAGGCCGGCGTGAACTACGGCTGGAACACCATGGAGGCGACGCACTGTTTCAATTCCGGCTCGTGTAACACCGCTGGCCTGACGGCCCCTGTCCTGGAATACAGTCACTCCGAGGGCTGCTCGGTGACGGGTGGCTACGTCTATCGAGGCTCTGCGATTAACGAGGTCCAGGGACACTACTTCTACTCCGATTACTGCAGCGGATTCCTCCGGAGCTTCAGGTACAGCGGTGGGTCGCTGACCGACGATGTGCAATGGGATGTCGGTAGCCTGGGCAGCGTTCTGTCCTTTGGTGAGGATGCAACGGGTGAGTTGTATGTGCTGTCGAGCAACGGGACAGTCTACCGGATCATAGAGTCCGGCTAGGCGCCCAGTTCGCTTCACGCAATCAGAGACACTATTCTTTCCCGGACCCATCGAAATCCGGGAGAGCGAATATGAACGGCTCGAAGCTAACGGCGCTGATGTTGGTGACGCTACTTGCCGCGGTCGGATGCGAGGAAGTGGACGATGACGCCGAGACCCTGGCGGCCCTGTTCGACGGAAGTGGGGCCGAATGGGTCGACATGAGCTACGACTATGACGAGGCGGCCATCTTCTGGCCCACGGCTCAGTCGTTCGAGCTCGAGGTCGTAGCCGACGGAATCACGGAGGGCGGCTACTACTACGCGGCCAACAACTTCTGCATGGCCGAGCACGGCGGCACCCATCTCGACTCGCCGATTCACTTCTCAGAGGGTCGCCATACGGCGGAACAGATCCCTATCGCTCGGTTGGTGGGACCGGCGGCCGTAGTGGATGTCAGCGACGCAGCAGCGGCCGATCCCGACTACCGCGTCAGCGTGGGCGATCTGGAGGCTTGGGAAGCGGAGAATGGAACGATCGTCGACGGTGCCATTCTGCTGCTGAACACCGGTTGGGGCGAGAAGTGGCCCGACCGCGAGCGCTATCTCGGCACGGCGCTGACCGGGCCTGAGGCGGTCCCCGAACTTCACTTCCCGGGTCTTCATCCCGATGCGGCCGAATGGTTGGTGGCGAACCGAAACATCGATGCTCTGGGAATCGACACGCCGAGCATCGACTACGGCCAGTCGACCCTGTTCGAGAGCCATCGGATCCTCTACGCTGAGAACATACCGGGATTCGAGAACGTCGCGCTTCTCGATCGCCTGCCGGCGACCGGTGCCTACGTCATCGCCCTTCCGATGAAGATCGCCGGCGGCAGTGGTGGCCCGCTGCGCATCGTAGGCGTGGTTCCGCGCGAAGAGTGACCGCTGCGTCGGTAGCTGATGAGTACTAGCCGTCCGGCCAGTATGAGTATCCCGCAAGGAACTGCCAAACGCGGTTCTTGATCACATCGTCGCGGGGAGGAGGGGTAGTGTTGATGTTTGTCAGGCCTATGTCGTAGCGGCCATCGAAGGTCAGCGCTCCGGGGCCGAGCGGGACGTCCGCGCCGATGCCAAACGCGATACCAAAGTCAACGCTCTGCGTCTCGAAACCGATCTGCTCATCTGTGCAGTCCGCCGATAGTGTTTCGGAGAAGTTCGTGGCCACGAAGGTGCAGCCGAGCTCGAAGGCCACGTTGGGTGCCCCATAGAGACGCAGCCGAAAGTCGCTGTTTTGGGACGGAATGGCCACGGTGAGTGGGACCAGGATTTCCAGATATGGGTGGTTCAGCTTCGTCAGAATGTCATCGATCCTCTCTTGCACACCCTTCTGTATGTATTCAACCTCGACCTGGATCTCGAGAGTTCGGCTGAGCCCGTAACCGAACACCGCCCCCACACTGAAGCCGAAATTATCTTCGCCCGGCTCGATGTCGCCGCCCTGATTCGCGATCACGAACCCGACTTTCCCCCCGACGGACTTCCTCTGGGCCGCGGCAGGAGCTGCCAGGCCGACGACGAGCGCGCCAGCGATCAGCAGCGTCGAAAGCTTCCTCATATCGGGTCTCCGTTGGGGAGGCGGGTGAGTGTGCGCGGTCCTGGGGTCGCAGGAAGTTTGTCGTCGACAATCCGTGTGTCAATCCAATGAAACGTTCAAAACCGCGGCTTGGTTTCTAGAGGAGGCTGCCGAAAGAAGGTGAAAGCTGGGGGCTCATTCGTAGCGGAGCGCTTCGACAGGATCGATCTTCGCCGCGCGCCGCGCCGGAAGGACACCCGCGGCCAGGCCGATCATGATGAGCGTGACCACGCAAGCGACGGCGATGGGCCACGACAGCTTGGGGTTGGCGAGGTAGACCGCGGCCCCGTCGTCGGCCGGGAGACTGTCCACCAGCAACACGATCCCGGTGGAGAGAGAAAGACCCACCGCTCCGCCGATCAACGTGAGTGCCAGTGCCTCGAAGATGAACTGGCTCATGATGTGACGCTTGCGGGCTCCAATGGAGCGTTTGATCCCGATCTCTCTCGTGCGTTCTCTGACGACGACGTACATGATGTTGGCGACGCCGATACCCGCCACGAGCAACGTGAATCCACCGACCAGGCCGAGGAAGATCTCGATGCTGAGGGCGATCTGGTTGCTCATCTTCTCGTCTTCGATGAAGTCCCACATGGGAAGCGCGCGCTCGTCTTCCGGGTCGAACTTGTATCGCGCCCCCATCACGCGGAACAGCTCGGATTTCACGTACTCCGCTCGTCCCGGGTTCCTCGGCCTCAGCAGCAAGTGATTAACGTATCGGTACCCATAGATGGTCTTGAAAGTCGAAGCGGGTATGATCGCTCGGTCCGCGTCGGGACCGTTGTTCATGCTGTCTTGGAACTTCTTCTGCATGACACCCACGACCGTGAACGGCAAATCATCCACCATGACGGTCTTGCCAACCGGGTCCTCGGACCCGAACAATTCCTCGGCGATGTCGTTTCCCAAGAATAGGACTCTGCGCTTCTCGTCCAGGTCTCGCTGATTGATGAAGCGGCTACGCGCCCGCGGGTACATGCGGCGCAGCGTCTCGAACGCGGGGTAGATCCCCTCCATGTAGGTCGTGGTCTTGTTGTCACCGACCTCGAGCGTGGTGCCCCAGCGTCCATACGATGGGCTCACCATGTCGATCTCTTCGATGGAGCGTTGAATCAGTTCGAGGTCTTCCTCGCTCAGCCGAATCCTGCGGCCCTTCGGCAGGCCCTCGTACTCTTTGCTCGTGGTCCCGCCATAGACCATAAACATCCGCTCGCCGGCGTTGAGCAGTCCCTGGACGATGGAATGGCGCAGCCCCTCACCGAAAGCGAGCAGCAGGACTACCGATATCGTGCCCCAGGTGACGGCGAACATCGTCAGGAAGACGCGGGTCTTCTGGGTCTTCAGGTCACCGAGGAATTCGCCGAGGAGTATTTTCCACATCTGCTGGGTAGTCTTGGTTTAGTTGATCAGTGTCAGTTCGCGTGTGATCAGTAATCAGTGGGCCCAAGTGTCATCCCGGACACGACAGGCGCGGGCCATCGGAGTTCTAATGCCTTAGACATTCCACTGGATCCAAATTCGCTGCTTTTCGCGCCGGGAAGTAACCGGCGAGCAGTGCGACGAAGGTCAGGAGTATGACCGTTGCGATTGCGACCATCGGTGAGATGGTCGGGACGCCGATGAATTCTTGCAGCGGCATCATTTTGCCGGCTGTTACCAGGGCCAGGGAGACCAGGAAGCCGAGGATCGCGCCCACGGCGACGACGACGAAGGTCTCGCCGAGGAACTGGAGCATGATGTCGCGCTTGCGAGCGCCGATCGAGCGGCGAACGCCGATTTCACGTGTGCGCTCCTTGACGACGATGTACATGATGTTGGCGACGCCGATGCCTCCGACCGTTAGGGTGAATGCCCCTACGATGCCCAGGAACGTGTTCATACCGATGAAGATCGCGTCGATGATGACTTCGAACTCGCTGGTGTCCCACTCCCAAATCGCGTCTTCGTCCGTGGGATCGAAGCGATACTTCTGGCCGAGCACTTCGTTGACGCGCCGCTCGACCGCCTTGACGACGTCTGGGCTGCTCGTCCGGTAGATGATGTTGTTGATGTAGCGCTGGCCGAAGATCGCCTTGTGTGTGCTGGCCGGAATGAAGATGCGGTCGCGATCGCGCGAGTTGTATGACGAATTCTGTTGCTTTTCCTTCAAGACGCCGATGACTGTGAAGGGCACTTCGCCGACGAACACCTGCTGCCCGATGGCGTCCTCATCTTCAAATAGCAGTTTCTCAAGTTCGTTGCCCAGGAACGCCACGCGGCGTCGTTCGTCCATGTCGGCCTGCGTGATGAAACGCCCGCCCCAGTCGGCGATTTCGTTCCGCATATCGCCGTAGATGGGATAGACGCCGGTAACGTTGGGGGTCGCGCTGTTGCGGCCGCGGCGTGCCGAGACGCTCCAGGTGCTGTACTCGGGGCTAATCTCGACGATCTCGGGTATCTCGCTCTGGAGCAGCGCGATGTCTTCTTCTTGGAAGCGGATGTAGCGCCCCTCCGGAAAACCTGCGAAAGCCTTGGTTGTGCGGTTTCCGAACAGGATGACGATCCGCTCGCCCAGTCCGTGCATTCGTTTTCGGGTCTGCTTCTCCATGCCGACGCCGAACGCCAGCAGCACGATCACCGCCGTGGTCCCCCAGGTGATACCCATGATGGTGAGGAACGTCCGCAGTCGTTGGGTTCTTATGTCGTGAAAGAAATCGCTTATAGATCCGAGTAGCCGCACGATCTATCCTCTGGTCATCTGTAATCAGTAATCAGTGGGCCCAAGTGTGATCGCGGACGCGGCACAGAGTTGACCGATCGTTGGTCACTCGATTTCCCGCGGTGGCGGTTCAACGATCTTCGCGCCTTCCTCGAGGCCAGAGAGGATCTCGATGTTGATCGCATCGCTCAGACCGGTTTCGATGGTGCGCTCCTCTTGGGTCCCGTCGCCAAGGAGAACGGTCACTTTCGCCGTGTCACCGGCGAACCTGACGAGACGCTCGGGGAGCATGAGAACGCTCTCGCGCCGATCGATGATGACGTCGGCGTTCGCCGAGTAGCCGGCCCGGAGGACGACGCCGTCCGATTCGCCCAGCTCGATCTCGATGGGGAAGACCGTGGCGTTGTCTTCCGTCCGCGCTTTGAGTGAGATCTTCGCCAGGATTCCCGTCACTTCAACGCCCGGAAGCGCTCCTATCTTGATCTCTACCGGCATCCCCTCGCGCAGTTTGCCGACATCGATCTCATCCACGGTGCCCCGGAAGATGAGGGCGCTCATCTCCGCCATCGTCATGAGCACCGTCCCCTCCTGGTAGGGGTTGAGCGGTGTGACCGGGTCGCCGATCTCGACGTTCTTCTCCAGGATGAAGCCATCGATGGGCGACTTTACCACAGCCTCGATGCTCTGGTCGGTCGTCTGGACCCGACCTTCCTCGAGCAACGCCAGACGCTCACGCGCCAGCTTCACGTTCAGCTCGGATTCGCCGAACGTGCGCTCGGCGAGGTCGAATTGGTCCTGTGGGATGAGGCCCTGGTCCAGAAGTTGGCGCTTGCGAGCTAGATCCTTGCGGTGGTTCTCGAGCTCGAGTTGACGGAGTTCCAGCTGGCGCCGTGTCTCGACCAGCTCGAGGGGGGTTGGGTTGGGCTTGATCTCGAGAAGTAGATCGCCGGCCCGCACAAAATCACCCACGTCGGCGAACTCGCGGCTGACGACCCCCGAGATCTTCGATTTGACGCTGACCTCGATCTCGGGCTCGATCCGACCGACCGCCAACGCCTTTTCGACGATCTCGCCGCGCTCGACCTCGACGGTCTTGAGCTCGTCGTCGTCCGATCCGCCGTTCTTGACCGCGGCATACCCCACACCGCCGAGGCTGACGACGGCAATTACCCCTAGGATGACCTTGGTCCGTCGTTTCATCCTGCTGCTCCGTCCTGTGATCGTTGGCTTGCTGAGAGGATGGGCACCCACCTGCCGTGTTTTCAAGCCCCCCTGATCTCCCCTTTGGTTCGACAACGACATGGAGAACAGGGTTGCAAGTGTACCTAGGGATCACTACGAGGCGTGGAACGGCAAGTTTCAGGTCGAGTCGGCTCAAAATGCAGTAGATCTGGGGTGTTTCAGGGCTGACGGGATAGACGGCCGCCCGGTCCGTCTGTGCTGGAGCGGGCGCGGTCCTCGTACTCTACAACAGTCCTCTGACGTAGCCCCCGTCGATCTGAAGCGTCGTGCCGTTGATGTAGGCGGCTCGCTCGGAGGCCAAAAACGCCACCAGGTCGCCCAGCTCTTTCGGATCACCCATGCGGCCAGCGGGGATGTTGTCGACCAGGCCGGTCATGACTTCTTCCACGCTCTGACCGGACTGCGCGGCGCGCGTCTCGGCCAGTTCGGTGACGCGACCGGTGGCCATATAGCCGGGGCATACCACGTTGACCGTGATGCCGTCTTGAGCGAACTCCTGGGAAATCGTTTTCGCGTAACCGACGACCCCGGGCCGGACGGTATTGGAAAGAACCATACCGGGCAGGGGCGACTTCACCGAGACCGAGGTGATGCAGACGATCCGCCCCCAACCGTTGCGTCGCATATAGGGTATCGCAGCCTGCGCCAGGCGCACGGTGCTCAACAGGCTCAGCTCCAGCGCTTCGGGCCAGGCCTCCTCCGGCGTCTTCGAACTGATCGTTGCGGGCGGCCCGCCCGCGTTGGTCACCAGAACATCCAGCCGACCAAAGTTCTTGATCGTAGCCTCAACGAAGTCCTTTGGACCGTTTGCGGTTGCAAGGTCCGTCGGGTACGCCAGAATCTCTCGGCCGGAAGCTCGATTGATGGCGAGCCCGGTCCGCTCGAGTTGCTCTTCCTCTCGAGCACAAATCGCAACTCGTGCGCCCTCTCGGGCCAACGACCAGGCGATCGCCTTACCCAGTCCGGTGCTGGCGCCACCAACCGCGGCTACTCTGCCTTCTAAACCCAGATCCATGGTGTGGCCTCCAGGCCTACAGCGCGAGCGTTCGCGCATGGGACTCAATCAGTGATTGTTGCCAATACGCGCGAAACTACGCCGGAGAGCGGGGTGCGCAAGAAGTGGCTACTCACTAATCAAGGGAAGGGCGCACCGCTCGCAGCTCTTTGACCCGTGCGTCTCATTGGGAGGAGTCTAGCGCGTCACTCACCGGTTCTTCGTCCGCTCGCCTTCGATGAACCAATCGATTCGGAGAGTCAGCCGTCGCGCAGGCCGCCGCCAGGCATACGCATCCGAATAGTGCGAGCTTTCGGGCCATCTTCCCGTCCTCGGCCGAGGTTGGATGTCGAGCTTGACTTCAATCTTCGACCGCGGAGCACCAAGGACAAGACGGCGGGATGTGCGCTCGACCTCAGTTCAGCAGGATCTGACTCTCCGTGGGTGGGTCGCATCTCATCGCTTCGAGCCGGTCGGTTTCCTGACGGACGATTCCCCAGGCTTTCGATCTGCCGTGGTTCCAGCTTCGCCAGTCGGTCTCAGCGGGCGGAGACCAATGCTCTAGAATGTGGGTGGCGAGTGCACAGCGGTCATCCGCGTCCAAGCTCGACAGGGCAGGCACGAGCACCGGAACCATATCGCCGCTGAGAGAAGTGGCATAGGCTGCGTCGAATCCCTCGCCCGCCAGAGCGCGCTCCAGGTTGACCTTCATTATTAGAGCATCGGGGTTGAGGACATTGAGTGACAGGATGACCAGGAGTCCCGCCGCCGCTGCGCCCGTCGCGAAGGCCTCGCGTCGGCCACGCAGCACGGTAGCGGCGAACCAGGTCAGCACGATACCGATCCATACCATGAATGCCGTCGCATAGAGGCGCTCGTCGGTGAGACCGTATGCGGTCTGGTAAAGGAGCATGCGCTTCACGGCGGAGGCCATGATCACGAACAGCAGGACCAAGAACACGCCTCCCAGGATTCGGAAGGTCCGAACGCTACGCCTGTCCCCACCGGCCAGGACCCAATCGGCGACGAGAAGCAGGGGCAGCGCCAACGCGGTAACGGTGACGAGCTCGAAGAAACCGCGCCGTGCGTACTCGGAGTAGGTCAAGTCCACCGTCACTTGGACCAGCGAAGCGTCACCGAACAGGTAACGGAGCTGGACCACGACGAACACGAGGAAGAGAAGGTTGAGCAAGATGAGGGGCACGGCGATTTCGAGTGTTCCAAGTCCGGGCTTTTCGATGTTCAGGCTCGAGAGCAAAGGCCGGTTGAGCTTGAGCACGAGCGAAGAGAAGCCGATGACTATCCACGCGAAGAAGGCGGCCAATGCTGCGTGCGAGAGCAGATTCGCGAAATCGACGTCGAAAGCAGTGGTCACCATGCGATCAAACACGGCGTCGGCCGCCATGAGCAAACCACCGAACACAAATAGGAGAGGGAAAGCCATGACGAGACCCAGAGCGACCGCGCGCGCTCGCCTTACCGCGACGGGGCTCGGCGCCTGGGCCAGCCGGACGTCCTTCTTCGACAGAACGGTCGCTCCGACGGCCGCGGCGGCGCCCGAGTTGAGAAGCCCACGCACGTAGTCGATCAGCCCCAAGCATCGCAACCTGCCACCCTCCAGGCTGAGGCTCCAAGTCGTGGCCAAGACAACGAGCGCGACCAGGTCCAGCAGCTTCAGGACGGGATTGGCTCTCCAGGCGAACCCGGCGGCAAAGACCACGAGAAGGCCGATGATCAAGTTGGTGCCGCGTGGCCACTCGATCCCGTGCCGAAGTGCGAGGCCGAAGATGGCGGTGGTGACCAATAGGACCCACAGCGTCATGTTGAGACCCAAGGGGCCGGCCCTGAGCAGGGCATCGCCGAGTGCGCCTAATGTAACTCCAGAGACCAATGTCTCGAGCAACAACTTCGAGTTGCTGTTCATGTGAATCAGCCTTTCAACTTCCACGCGTCGCACGTATCACATCTTCCATGCGATTCAGGTAGAGTTCCAATGCCCGACGCCCATCCGACGTCAGAGTGTATTCTGTCCGGGGTATCCTTCCTTCGAACGACTTTGCGCAGGCGATGTACCCCGCTTCCTCGAGCTTTCGGGCGTGAACGCTCAGATTGCCGTCGGTGATCTCCAGGGCGGCCTTCAGGTCGTTGAAGGTGAGGGAATCGCTGACGGCCAGAGCGCTCATGATGCCGAGTCGAACGCGTTGATGGATGAGGCCGTCGAGTTCGGCGGCGCCTCCAGCGGATGCTTCGCTAGCCACCGTGTCGAAGGGCGATCAGTGCCCCGAAAAGGATGTTGAAGCCGCCGAATCCGGTGGCCATGAGCGCGTCACCCCAATTGGGGGGTGTTACGAACGCGATGACGCCGGCCAGCATGAAGCACAGCCCCATGACGCGAACCGCTCTCACCGAAAAGGCCCCGCCGGTGACGACGGCGGTCCCGTACAGCAATAGCCAGGTGCCGGGTAGCGCGTCGAACAGCCCCAGCGAGTGAAGAACGGCGGAGAGGACCGCGCCGGCCAACAGGGGAGGGCCGAACCCGAAGGCGAATCTTCCACCCGCTCCGCTAAACAGCGGTGCCTCTAGCCGGCGCGCCTTCTGGATCATCGCGCTTACGCCGATGATAAGAGCCAGCCAGGCCTCGGCCTGCCAGATGAAGAACCAGCCCTCGGGTGTCGGTTGTCGTGCGGCGAGGGCGGCGGCGACCAGCGCGGTCACCCCCATGGCCACGGTGCCCCATCCGGGGATCGCCGTGAATGAGCTGGCGCGGGCCATCGTCTCCCTGATGAAGCGGAGGTCTTCGAAGGCGCGGGTGTGAGAGGTTGGGGGCGAGCTGTCCGGGTCTCGAGAGGTATCGGTATCCATGACAGCGAAATTAGGGGTTATGATTGGTGTTGTCAAGTACTTTGTATTATAAAGATACAGGCAAGAAGTGCTTGCGCGGAGCAGGGCTTCGGTGTATATTCGGGATCCCAGAGCGGAGGGATGACCCACTCCCCCCACCTTTTTCGAAGCCGTCTCTCCGCTCTGGATCCCACCTGCGGGTGGGGTTTTTTATCGCCATGACTTACGGGTTTTATTCGGGTGCCGCGCCGATGCCCTCTTACGCCGAGCTTCACTGCCACTCTGCCTTCTCACTCCTCGATGGTGCTTCCACACCGGAGGCCCTGGTCCGGCAGGCCGTGGAGTTGGGGATCGAGGCGTTGGCTCTCACCGATCATGACGACCTGGGTGGCGCCGTGCGCTTCGCTCGGGCGGCTCGCGAGGCTGGGGTCGAGGCAGTCATCGGTGTAGAGCTCACGATTGCGGCCGCCCACCCCTCGCGCCCCCCCCATCACCTCACCCTGCTGGCGCGAACCTCCGAGGGTTATGCCAACCTGTGCGAGTTGGTGACGCGTGCACGCGCCGGACGGTCGGGAGCGGAGGAAGCCTCTCGCGGCGAGGTCTGGGCCCCGAGCCGGGGTCGACCGCGAGTGACTTGGGACGACCTGGCGGAACTCGGCGGTGGATTGTTAGCCCTCAGCGGCTGTCCCCAAGGCGAACTGGCCCGGCGGGTACGAATAGGCGACGGAATAGGAGCGCGGGAGCTGCTCGATTTTCTGCGAGACGTTTATAGCAACCACGTGGCGGTGGAGATCTGGGATCACGCGCTCCCGGAGGAGCGTGAGTTAGCGGACCGGTTGTTAGAGCTGGCCGACTCCGAGGGTGTGATGGCGGTGGCGACGAACGATGTGCACTACGCGACACCATCGGGCCGCATCGTTCACGACGTACTCACCTGCCTGCGTCACCAGGTGACACTGGACGAAGCGGGCACGCGTCTCCGTCCCAACGGCGAGTGGTACTTGAAGCCGCCGTCGGTGGTTTGGCGACGCTGGCGTCATCGGCCCGACGTGGTGGAACACTCTCGGATCCTCGCCAGCGATGTCTGTACCTTCCGGCTCGCCGATCTGTCACCTGCGATGCCGGGGTTCGAGGTGCCGCCCGGTGTCACACGGCAGGAGTATCTCGAGACGCTCGTTTGGAAAGGAGCGGTAGAGCGATACGGCAGCGTCGCGGGCCAGCGCCGCAACGGGGATCCTATTCGCGTTGCGTCTCGTGGGGGTGGTGAGGTGCCGGTGGTATCCTCTCGCTCCATGGCGCGCGGGGCGGGGGTACCGGGGGAATCGCCTCGCTTCATGTCGCGCGGGGGATTGCCGAGAGAGGATAACGGGCCGCCGCGGGCGCGACATGAAGCGAGAGGTTCTCCATGCCGCCCCCGACCGTCACCACCCAATTCGACATCGCGAGACTCCACGCCGTCCCCGACCCCCGCCTCCCGCGCGAACGGCAAACAAGGGCTGACACAGCGTGTCCGACGGCAGATCAGGCACGAGTTGGAGGTGATCGGGCGCCTCGATTTGGCCGGGTATTTCCTCACCGTTTGGGACATCGTGCGTTTCGCTCGGCGCCAGGGGATCCTGTTGCAGGGCAGAGGGTCGGCTGCCAACTCGTGCGTGTGCTACTGCCTGGGGATCACGGCCGTGGATCCCATCAAGTTCGAGTTGTTGTTCGAGCGGTTCCTTTCGGAAGAGCGGGGTGGCGCACCCGACATCGACATCGATATCGAGCACGAACAACGGGAAGAAGTTCTGCAGTACGTCTACCGCAAATACGGACGCGAGCATGCGGCCATGGTGTGTGAGGCGATCACCTATCGCGGCCGCTCCGCTGTCCGGGATGCCGCTCGCGTGCTCGGGTTCTCTACCGACGTGGCCGATTTGTTGGCATCGGAAGCGGAGCGACGCGAAGCAGCAGATGCGGCTGACGCTTTGGAGAACGGCGGTTTGGCCGCCTGCGGGCTCGATCCCGCGGAGCGCAGGGTGCGGGCGCTGATTCACGTCGTTCGCGGACTGGATCAACTGCCGCGTCATCGCTCGATCCATGTCGGCGGTTTCGTGCTCACCGAGGAACCCCTTTCCTTTGTTGTCCCCATCGAACCGGCGGCTATGAAGGAGCGCACGGTCATCCAGTGGGACAAAGACGACCTCGAATTCACCGGCCTCATAAAGATCGACCTGCTGGGACTGGGTATGCTCACCTGCCTGGCGAAGACGATCCGCTACATCCGCGAGTCACGTGGCGTGACCATCGACCTGTCTCAGCTGCCGGCGGCCGACCCGGAGGTCTACAAGATGATCCAGGCGGCGGACACGGTGGGTGTCTTCCAAATCGAGAGCCGGGCGCAGATGAACTCGTTGCCGCGTCTCAAGCCGGAGAACTTCTACGACCTGGTGGTCCAGGTGGCGCTCATCCGGCCGGGCCCCATCCAGGGCGACATGGTACACCCCTACGTACGGCGTCGGCGCGGCGAAGAGCCGGTGACGTACCTGCACCCGGACTTGGAACCGATTCTACACCGCACACTCGGCGTGCCACTGTTCCAAGAGCAGGGGATGAAGGTGGCGGTGACGATGGCCGGCTTCACTCCGGGTCAGGCCGATATTCTGCGTCGCGCGATGGGGTTCAAGCGATCGCACGAGGCGATGGCGTCGATCGAGCCGGCGCTGCGTGCGGGGATGACGGATCGCGGCGTCACGCCGGAAGTCCAGGACTATATCGTCAAATACCTCACAGCCTTCGCCAACTACGGTTTCCCCGAGAGCCATTCGGCGTCGTTCGCGCTGCTGGTCTATGCCTCGGCCTATCTGAAATGCTACTACGCGCCCGAGTTCTTCTCTGGACTGCTCAATTCCCAACCCATGGGCTTCTACGCACCCGGCACGCTGGTCCACGATGCGCGTCGCCACGGTGTCGACGTTCGGCCCGTCGATCTCGCGCACTCGGCATGGGACTGCACGCTCGAACCTGGGGATGGAAAGAGTCTCGAAGGGAGGGCACGGCGTGAGACTAGAGGGGATATTTCGGCGGGAAAGGGAGGGGGCGGCATAGAACCTCGAGCGGACATTTGGAGCGCCCCGGCAAGTGAAGAACCACTGCCCGACGCTGCGCGACATGAAGCGAGAGGTTCTTCATGCCGCCCCCGACCCTCACCACGCAATCCGACAGCGAGAGGCTCTACGCCGTGCCCGACCACCGCTCCCGACCAACCCGCGATGAGGATCGGTTTGCGCTATGTGCGCGGCCTCGGTTCGAAAGCGGGTGACAAGCTCAAGGCGGCGTGGGAGGCGGGTGGCCCCTTCACATCGGTGGAAGATGTGGTGCGGCGGTCGGGGTTGGGGCTGCCCGCTCTCAAGATCCTGGCCGAAGCCGGGGCCTTCGACACGCTGTGGGGACCCGGCAGGAGGTCGGCGCTTTGGGAGGTGCTCGCCCAGCTCGCTCGAAAACCGCTCACGCCCGTGGAGTCGAAACAGCAACCGAAGCTGAAGGAGATGGGAACGGTCGAGCTCGTCGCGGCCGATTACATGACGACAGCCATCGTCCGCTCGCCCGTCCTGCTCATCGAGGGGATCGCCCAAAACGAGCAGGGTGTGATCAACATACAGGCGCGAAACATCCAGGCGCTGGAACCCCAGGCCGGTGCCGAGGTGATCGAAAGCCACGACTTCCACTGACCGCTATCCAATACCTCCGCTAGTCCAAAAGAGAGGGCATGGCGAGAGACTCGAGCCGACCATATCGAGACTTGGAAGGTCCGGCACGAGGGTCCCGAGCGGACATTTGGAGCGCCTTGGACGATTGAGGATTCTTGCCGGTTTTCGCGCGACATGGAGCGAGGACTCCCGTGCCGGACCTTCCCCACCGCGAACCCGCGATATCAGTGCCCTCGCGCCGTGCCCGAACGAAGTTGACAAGAACAGAAAAAGCCCGGACTATACAATATGTAAGGCGATATTCCCCATACTGTTTGAGCGGCATGACGATCTATGTGGATTGGCTCAGCCTTGTGGTGGGCCTACTGTTCCTCGCTCTCCTGGCCGCCGCGATATTCGCCGTGGTGCGTCGCCGGCAACGCATGAAGGCGCGGGCCCAGGGGAATTGGCTGACCGACCAGATGGTCCAGCAGATCATCGAGGTTGGGGCGCTGAGCGAACGGCAGGTCCCTGAAGAGGCGCTCAATATAGAGGAGATCGCCAAGGAGGAAGAGCGGTTCTGGACGGAGACTTGGGACGAGCCGGACCACTACTGGGAGTAGCGAGCCCGGCCTCCCATTCGATTAGTCATCGAGAGCTGCGTAAACTTCCTCGTCTTCCGGAAAACGCCCGACACGATGCTTAGAGAACACCAGGTCGCCGTCGCGACGGATCTCGAATGCGCCGCCGCTGCTCTTGATGAGCTCTACCTCGATTCCGTCGTAACGGCTACGTAGCAGCGCCGCCAAACTGACGGCGCGTGGCTCGTAGTTTCAAACGAAGCAGTATTCGATACTTACGTGCATAAGCACTCCCGAGTGACGTTGAGGGCCTTACCGGGTTCAGTTGACCCTACGCACGGGCAGGTCTAATTTGAGCCGCAGCCTAACACTGTCGCAAGCGAAGCGAAACCCGTAAACGTGACCGAAGTTGGGCTGAGCTACACAGACAAGCGCACCAGGACAACGACTTCGATAGATGTTCGAATTTCTGAGGAGAATGTTAGGCGGTTCGGACCGTGGCCAGGGTAAGGCCGACTCGTCCGGCGTCGTCGCCAGCGAGGACCTCGGTCGCATCGAGCAGGAGCTCGAGAGGATTGGCAGCGGCCGGGAAGCCGCACGCCTGCTGAACCGGGCCGGTGACCTCTACCTGGTCAAAGGCGAGCGTCAGAACGCGCTGAAGCGGTATGGCGATGCCATCGACGCCTACCTGCAGTCCGGCGAGTACGACAACGCCATGGCCGTTTGCCGTAAGATCATCCGGGTAGTGCCAGAGGTCATTCGTACGCGGAGGACCCTGGCCTGGCTGTGTCTCGGGAAGGGTTTCCTCGAGATAGCCCGGGAGCATATCGATGCCTACACCAGCGCATCTATCGAGGCCGAGCTAGAGCCCCTTGCCGTCCAACACCTGCTGTTGATGGCTCAGTACGTCGACCGGGACGACTTCCGTCACTTCCTGGCCAGCAAGCTCATCGACCTGGGCGATAAGGACGCAGCGGAACGGGTCCGGGAAGGAAAGGCTGAAGAGCGAGTGCGGGCCGCCGGTTGGTCGCCCGTCGTTTTCGCGGCGATGCTCACACCCGAGGAGCTGCGACAGGCGGCCAGCGAAGGCTTGGAGATCCACGCGCCCACCGATGAGGCCACGGCTGCGGAGAGTTTCAACAAGCTGCTCATCGACCCGGAGACGGGGTCGATGAAGACGCCGCCCCCCGGAACAAAAAAACCTACCGACTAATCCCAGTACGCTTCCCTGTTGTATCCACGCCGGGCACCTATAATGGTACCCGATGATCGAGGAACACGCGGATCTCCGCTCAGAAGTGTTGGGCTTCATCCGCCGCGGCATGCGCGCAGGCCAGGATGACGAAGGCTTCGAGCGCTTGGCTCTCCAGGTTTTCGAGCACCAGTTCGCCGAGAACGAACCTTACCGGAAGTACTGTGAGCGGCGGAGTTTGTCCCCGGCGGTAGTGACGCGCTGGCCCGATGTGCCGGCGGTGCCGACGGCCGCCTTCAAGGAAGCCCCGCTCGTTTGCGGCGACCCAAGGGAGTCTGAGTTCGTGTTTCGGACCAGTGGGACAAGCCAGGGACTCGAGAGGCGCGGCGCCCATTACGTTCGCGACGTGGCTCCCTACAGAGCAGCGACACTACCGAACTTTCAGGTGCATCTGCTGCCAGACGGCGGCCGCATGAAGATGCTCGTGTTGGGGCCGACCCAGGATTTGGCGCC
>JBDHGH010000047.1:0-21393 GCA_039589995.1 Gemmatimonadota bacterium
AACGCCGTTCTGGAGCAGAAGAAGCTGATCGGCTCCCTCGATGTCCGCCAACTGGAGTCGTTCATGAAGAAACTGCTGAAAACCGAGACGGGAAAGGAGATACGCGAGGCCCTTCTTGGCGTTTTGGCCGCTGAAGTCGACCTCCCGAGCTTGGATTCGAACCCCAACTTGTCACCCCCGGATTGAAAAGGTAGCTTCGATCGATTTTCTTAACACGTTAGCCGGTAATCGACCGGCCTCCCATTCATGCCGAAGTCAGGAGCAGGGGATTGTCGAGAAGACGTCTCTTTACGTCGGAAAGCGTCACAGAGGGCCACCCGGACAAGGTCGCCGACCAGATATCTGACGCGGTCCTGGATACGATCATCAAGAACGATTCGGCCGCCCGGGTCGCCGCCGAGAGCCTCGTGACCACCGGCCTAGCCTTCGTGGCCGGTGAAATCACCGCCGACGCCGAAATCGATATCCCCGAGGTCGTCCGTCAGACGATCGAAGGGATTGGCTACGTCGATGCGCGCTACGGGCTCGACTACAGGACCTGCGCCGTCATAACGTCGATCGATAAGCAGTCCAGCGACATCGCCATGGGCGTGAATACCGGAGGGGCCGGCGATCAAGGAATGATGTTCGGGTACGCGACCCGCGAGAGCCCCGAGTTGATGCCCCTGCCGATCACCCTCGCCCACCGCCTCACTCTGCGCCTGGCCCAGGCGCGTAAGGCCGGCGAGATCGATTGGCTGAGGCCGGACGGCAAGTCCCAGGTGACAGTCGAATACGAAGAGGACACTCCCGTCCGCATCCAGGCCGTGGTGGTTTCAACCCAGCACCACGACGATGTCGAGAACGGCGAGCTTCATGACAAGGTCAGAAACCTGATCATCGAGCCCGTCCTCCCTCAGGGCCTGTACGACCCCGATTCGACGGAGATCCACATCAACCCCACGGGCCGCTTCGTGACGGGCGGTCCGCAAGGCGATGCCGGCCTCACCGGCCGCAAGATCATCGTCGACACGTACGGGGGGATGGGGCGCCACGGCGGTGGCGCTTTCAGCGGAAAGGATCCGACCAAGGTCGACCGCTCCGCGAGCTACGCAGCGCGCTGGATAGCCAAGAACGTGGTGGCCGCCGAGCTGGCCGCGACCTGCGAAGTCCAGCTGGCCTACGCCATCGGTGTTGTCGATCCTGTATCCGTCCTCGTCGATACCCGCGGCACCGGAGCCGTCCCCGACAGTCAGCTCGAGGCGGCCGTCCGCAAGGTCTTCAACCTGACACCCTTGGGAATTATCGAAAGCCTCGGCCTCCAGCGCCCGATCTTCAAGCGCACGGCGGCCTACGGTCACTTTGGCCGCGCACCCGATGACGATGGCGGTTTCAGCTGGGAACGATGCGACCAAGTAAGCGACCTAAAATCAGCAATCGGCTAGATGGTTGATGATCCTTCGACACGGAGCCTAACTAAGAGTCCAACCACTGGTTACTGATCACTGATCACACCTGAAAGGGAATATGATGTCAGTAGAAACCGTAGATCATGACATTAGAGATATCAACCTGGCGGATGAAGGAGCCCGTCGCGTCGAGTGGGCCGAGCGCACCATGCCGGTCCTGCGCTTGATTCGCGAACGCTTCGCGAAGGAAAAGCCGCTCGAGGGACAGAAGCTGTCGGCTTGCCTGCACGTGACCACCGAGACGGCGAATCTCGCAATCACGCTGAAGGCCGGCGGTGCTGATGTAGCTCTGTGCGCTTCGAACCCTCTGTCCACGCAAGATGATGTCGCCGCCCACTTGGTGCGTGACCACGGAGTCAAGGTCTTCGCCATCAACGGCGAGGACCATGACGTCTATTACGATCACATTCGCGCCGCGTTGGCCCACGGGCCCTCGATCACAATGGACGATGGCGCGGACGTCGTCGGTGCGTTGCACATGATCGCCCTCGAACGCTACGACGACCTTGCGGCGCCGGTTCGCAATTGGGCGACCGGGCTCTCAAAGGAAGAGAGAGCGAAATTCCTCGATTCGGTGGTCGGTTCGACGGAAGAGACGACTACCGGCGTCATCCGCCTACGGGCCATGTCCCAGGACGGCGTGCTCCGCTTCCCGGTCATCGCGGTCAACGACAGCCTGACCAAGCACTTGTTCGACAACCGCTACGGGACCGGCCAGTCGTCGCTGGATGGTATCTTGCGAGCCACCAACGTCCTGCTGGCGGGCTCGCGGTTCGTCGTCGCCGGCTACGGATGGTGCGGTCGCGGCGTAGCCAATCGTGCCCGGGGCGCAGGCGCCCGGGTGATCGTCACCGAGGTCGAGCCGCTTAAAGCCCTCGAAGCCGTGATGGATGGCTTCGATGTGATGCCGATGGAAGAAGCCGCGGCCACCGGCGACATCTTCATCACCGTTACCGGCAACACCGGCGTGATTCGCGAAGAGCACTTCCGTGCCATGAAGGACGGGGCCATCGTTTCGAACTCGGGCCACTTCAACGTCGAGCTCGACCTGGAGCGCTTGGCGGCCATCGCCGACGGCCCCTCGCGCATCGTCCGCGACTTCGTCGAGGAGTATCGCGTTGACGGCAACCGAATCTTCGTCCTCGGCGAGGGGCGCTTGATCAACCTGGCCGCTGCGGAAGGTCACCCGGCCGCGGTTATGGACTTGTCGTTCGCTAACCAGGCGTTGGCTGCGGAGTTTCTCGTCCAGAACGTCTCCGATCTGGACGTCGCGGTCCACAAAACCCCCGAGCCCATCGATCGCGAAATCGCCAGGCTCAAGCTGGAGGGGATGAAAGTGGGCATCGATGTGCTGACGCCCGAGCAAGAGAAGTATCTATCCTCTTGGGATCTCGGAACCTGAGGAGAAACGCGGGGTTTACACGGGCAGGGGGTCTGGTATCTTGAGTGGGCAATTCTTGACCCCCGCCCGTATCGACCAAGCGCGAGTTAAATGAACGAAGTCAAAGTCGCGAGTCTCGGACTCGACAAAGCGTCCAATACACCTGTGGTGATTCTGCAGGAGATGGACGGCGAGAGGGTTCTCCCCATCTGGATAGGGCCCGGCGAAGCGAGCGCCATCGCGATGGAACTTGCGGGCATGAAGTTCTCTCGTCCGCTGACCCATGACTTGTTCACGGCGATGATGCAGGGATTGGGTTCCGAGTTGCAGCGCGTTCTGATCACCAAAGTCGTCGATAACACTTATCACGCCGAGCTGATTCTGCGCCGAAATGGCGAGATGGTCTCCATCGATGCTCGGCCCAGCGACAGCATCGCCATAGCGCTGCGCGCAAAGGCTCCCATATTCGCCCATGATGATCTGCTCGAGCAGGCGTCCATCGAGATTCAGCCCGCCGATATGGAAGCGGGAGATGCTTTCGATGCGGCCGAATCGCCCGAAGAACCGGCGGGTATGGACGCCGACCAGCTCAAGGAGTACCTGAAGAACATGAACCCAGAAGACTTCGGCCGCTTCAACCCGTGAGTCTGTCCGCTTTCCGATTCGGCAGCCGCCGGCGCCATGCGCTTTGGCGGCTTTTCTTTTTGCAGGCCGCTCTCGTAGCGGTTGCGCCGACGGCCGTCGCCACCGGCTCCGCGCAACAGGACTCGGTCCCGCTGCGAATCCTCGAGCGTCGCTTGCGGGTGACTCGCGACGCGCAGGGCGACTACCGCGTAGTCGAGTCCATTTTTGTGCGAATCGAGACGGCCTCCGAGACGCCCGAGCTGCCAGAACCGCTGGCGCTGGTCGAGTTGCAGCCTGGAGCCGATAACGTTCGTGGTTTGGGGGGTGATGTGGCGCCGGGGCAGGTGGCCTTCCTGGCCCCGCTCGTCGTCTTGAGTGGCTTGCTGCCTCAGCGTGATGTCCAACTGGCGTTTACGTATCGGCTGTCGCGCTCGGCCCTGTCGCTGGTCCTGACGACGCCCCGCGAGGTTCGCGCTTTGCTCGTCGAGGTCGACAAGGGCAGCCTCGAGGTGCGTCCCGACCCCGCACTCACCCGGGACGCCGATGGTGGAGCTCCGAGCCGACCCCACCGCACCTACGTAGCCGACGAGCTGGCCCCCGGGACCACCCTCACCCTCGAGTTCGTTTCGAGCCGCGTCGATCCGCGCCAACGCTTCGCCGTACTCGTTCTGACATCGCTCCTCGCTCTCGCGGCCGCGGTTTGGGTTTGGCGCCGCGCGTAGTACCTTCCTGAGAAGGTGTTGGGAATGTCGAGCAATAGAACAATAGAACAATAGAACATTGGAAGTTGAAGTGAGCATTGTACACACTGCAACTTCGATTGCTCAAATGTTCTAATGCTCTATTAATCGATATTCCCAATCCCGACGATAATTCTAACTGGGTTTGCAGATGCCCCTGGTAACCACCCCGGCGACCGTACTCAAGACCTACGAGTACAGCGAGACCAGCAAGATCCTACGCCTACTAACACGGGATCAGGGCCTGTGCTCCGTCATCGCCAAGGGGGCCCGGCGGCCCAAGAGTCGCTATGGGGGACTGCTGGAGCCGTTCACCGACGGCATCGCCACGTTCTACTCGAAGGAAGGGCGCGACCTTCATACGCTGTCGGACTTCGAGTTGTTGCGCGAGCGCCAATCGCTCGGCAGAGAGCTGGTCCGCTTCGCCGGAGGTGGCCTGCTCACCGAGATCGTCCTGCGCGTAGCGCCCGCCGCACGAGATCCTGAACTGTTCAAACAGTTGGGCCGTGGGCTCGACCGGTTAGTGGACGAGAAGCAAAATGTCGAGACCGCGATCCTCGAGGAGACCTGGCGGCTGATAGACCGATTGGGCTTCGCTCCACACATCGAGCGCTGCTCGTTTTGCGGTGATCTGCCGCCAGCGGGACGAACGGTACAATTCGATTTGCTCGAGGGTGGCATCGTCTGCGGAGGCTGCAGGCACGAAGCCAAAGGCCTACACCTGCGCTCGCTGTCACCCGCAGCGCTGGCCGAGCTGACGGCTTTGCTGGCGGGGACGGCGGTGCAGGCGCGACAGCTCGAGACAGCACGAGCTCAGCGCGACCTACTACGCGATTTCATCGCCTACCACGTCGCCGATCATCGACCGCTGAATTCCTTTAGGTTCCTCGACGAGAGGTTGGGGTGAAGTCGGTTATCGTCGGCACCGCCGGACACGTCGACCATGGCAAGACTGTGCTGGTCGAAGCCCTCACCGGCGTCAATACCGATCGTTGGGACGAGGAACGCGAGCGAGGCATCACCATCGACCTGGGTTTCGCGCCGTTCCCCTCCCAGATCGACGGGCTCGAGGTGTCGGTGATCGATGTGCCCGGTCACGAGGACTTCGTCAAGAACATGCTTGCGGGTGCGACGGGCGTCGACGTTTTACTGCTCGTGGTCGCCGCCGATGAAGGCCCCATGCCGCAGACGCGAGAGCACCTCTGGATCGCCCGGCTGCTCGGCGTCGAAACCGGCGTCGTTGCCATCACGAAATCGGACCTGGTCGACGATGATTTTCTCAGCCTCGTGGCCGAGTCGGTTCGCGATGAGCTGACCAAGATCTTTCCGACCGGCGACTGGCCCGTCGTGCCCGTTTCGGCTCGATTGGGCGACGGGATCGATGAGCTAAAGACCACGGTCCTCGATGCGGCGAGCCGGACTCGGGCGCGTCGCGATGATGACCTGTTCCGAATGCCGGTCGACCGAGCCTTCTCCATCCGCGGCGTCGGTACGGTGGTAACCGGCACCGTGTGGAGTGGTGCGGTCGAGGCCGGCGAAGAGGTCCAAATTCTGCCAGCCGGCCGCGCTGCCAGGGTTCGAGGTGTGCAGGTCCACGGCGTCACGGCTCAGCGCGCCGGGGCCGGCCAACGCGCTGCGCTGGCCCTGGTTGGAATCGACGTATCCGAGATCGGGCGCGGAGAGACGCTCACCAGAAACGGGCCATGGCGCGAGACCCGCGTTTTGGATGCCGAACTGCTCCTCCTCGCCGACTCACCCTGGCCGCTCAAGTACTGGCAGCGTGTGCGTTTCCACATCGGCACCGCCGAGACGATGGGACGCGTCGTCTTGTTCGACCGAAACCGGCTCGAGCCTGGCGACCGAGCACTCGTCCAGTTCCGCCTGGAGCAGCCCGTTGTGGCCCGCGCCGGAGACCGCTTTGTCGTTCGTTTCTACTCTCCCGTGACCACGGTCGGCGGTGGGGTGGTCGTCCACCCCTGGGCGACCAGACACGCGCATATCGGTGAAGACGCGATACGGCGACTTCGATCCGTCGCGGAGAGCGATGGGAAAGACCGGCTGGTGCTGGTCATGAGCGAGCTGCGCGAGGGCGCATCGGAATCACAGCTCGCCATTCTAGTGGGGACGCCCCCGTCGGACTTGGGCCGGGATCTCGCCGAGCTTGCCTCCGAAGGAAGACTGCGTCAGATCGGCGGTCGTTGGTATGACGCCGCAGCCGTAAGCGAGGCCCGGCGGGCCCTCACCGCGGAAATCTCTCGGTCCCACGCCGAAAACGCCGATGCGCCCGGTGCCAGTCTGGAGTCGCTGCGTAGCGCCGTCGGCGCGCCGCCGGGGCTCGTAAATGCCGTACTCTCAGATCTCCAGCAGGACGGCGAAATCCGCATCCAGGGCTCCGTCGCCGCCCTTTCCAGCCACGTGCCCAGCCTTTCGGCGGAGCAGGAGGCGGTGGCCGCGTCGGCCCTGGCCCGCATCGCCGAGGCCGGGCTCGCCCCACCCTCCGTAAAGGAGCTGGCCGGCGCGGCGGGAGTACCCGCCGACCGCCTGCTCGCGGTCCTCAAGTTCTTGTGCGGAAGGGGCGAGCTGGTGGCGGTGACACCGGATCTTTATTACGCCTCTGGGGCTATCACAGAAGTCAAACAGCGTGTGAAGGCCACTTTGAGTCAGGGACAGGCCGCGACACCCTCGGAGTTGCGGAGCGCCCTGGGAATAAGCAGAAAGTATCTTATCCCACTTCTCGAGTACCTCGATGCCGAGGGTTTCACCAGACGAAGCGGCGAGGGGAGAGTGCTGCGAGAGGAGCCGTAGACAGGGTTTTCGTGCTTGCCCGTTCGCACGAGGAGCCGTATCTTGGCAATACGGTTTAGCAGTATTGGAGGGACTGAGACACTCGGGAGGTCTTCACCGAAACAGGGCTACTGTTCAAAGGAGGCGTTAGGGCGAATGAAGCACAGTTTCGCTGTGCTCCTCGTCCTTCTGCTCGCGCGATTTCCGGCCAGTCCGGACGCTTTCGCGCAACAGACCGACAGCACCGCGACACCTCCATCCGAACTGCAGGACGAGGCCAGCGGTGTGCAGCTGGAGCCGAATTACCCGAACCCGTTTAATCGGGAGACTCGGATCCCGTTCCTTCTCGCGGACGATCTGTTCGAGGACGGGAGACAAGTCGTGGTAAACGTACGCATTTTTAACGTGCTCCGTCAGCAAGTCGCCATACCTACCGCAGTCGATCACCCCTCAGCAGCTGGCAGGCCCGTCCAGGAGCTTCGCTACGACATGCCCGGTCGCTATGAATTGTATTGGGATGGTCGGGACCAGGCCGGTCAGCCTGTCCCCTCGGGTATCTACTTCTGCCAGATCGTTGCGGGCCGCTCCACCGACGTTCGCAAGATGATCGTCACGCGCTGACGGCGTCTCCCCATCAGTCGACGAAATACACGAACGACCCGCAGTTCTCGCACCAGCGGAGTTCTTCGTTGGTCCGCACGGAAGCGGTGGGCACGGCCATGAAGCATCCATAGCATACCCCGTCCAACACCGGCGTCACCGCACGCTCACGGGCATCCGCGATGGGTCGGTACCGGTTCATCACATCGGGCTCGAGCGTCGCCTCCATCTCCACGATCTTGGCCTGGAGGTGAGCGATGGCATCCTCGAGCTCGACGCGGAAGACCTTTCGCTCGATCTCTCTGCTACTCTCGTCGGCAACTTCTTCCATCTCGCGTTTCTGTGCCTTCAGGTCCTGCAGCTCCAGGAGTATTTCAAGCTGAGGGTGCATCCAGATGTCCTCCGATTAAACCGACTTCTCGTCCAGAAGCTCCAGGAATTCGGCGGGTGTCTCGATCTTGGCCAGTCGATCCGGCACGTCGGACTCTCGGCACAGCTGCGCGATCTTGCCTAGGACCGGTAAGTACTGATTCGATACCTCGAGCGGCGGGGCGACGATTAGGAAGAAGAACGAGACAGGTCGGTCGTCGATGGCCTTGAAGTCGATTCCAGTCTTCTTCCGTCCGAATGCCACCCGCAGCCGGTTCACGACCAGGGATCGGCAATGCGGGATCGCGATACTCTTACCGATCCCCGTCGATCCCAGATTCTCGCGCCGCTTCAGCATCTTGTAGAGGATCCCCTCGGATTTCTCGTTGAGTTCCAGCAGGGTGATCAGTTCTTTGAGAATCGAGTCTTTCGTCTCGCCTTGTATATCGAGGTTGATGACATCTTCGCTGAAGAACTCTCTCAGTTCCATTTATCCCTCCAGAGCACCAGGCTCGTTGTTTTGCTGCCCGATCAGCAGGCCTATCAATAGGCCAACTTACAGGCAATGTCAAAGCCTGGCACCCTTCGAACCGACGGGAGCCGCCCCGGGACCTTGACGCCGTGATCGTCCCGGTGTTATGCCGTGAATGTGGTGGATCAGAGAACGGCTTCGCAGAAGGGATTTCAGGCCGGGTCGCTGTCCCATTCCGAGAACGGAGCTGAGGTGGTAGGGGGAAGGCGCAATTTGAGATTCCTGAGTCGATTGGGTGTTGCTGCTTCGTTTGCTGCGCTTGTCTTTGCATGCGGCACGCCACCGGCGACCCAGTCCATGGTGCCTTCAACCACAGCGTGCCAGATCCTCCCCTCACCGGACCCGATGCCCGAAACGCTGACGGTGGCTCTACCCACTGCCATCGATCCCAGGCACGCACCGCGCCCTTCCAACGACTCCGAGAGAATCGTCTACGGTCATCTATACGAGACCCTGATTAACCTGGACTGTCACGGAAACGTCGCTCCCGGGCTGGCGGAGTCGTGGAACTCGCGCGACGGAGGAAGGCGCTGGGTCTTTACACTCGAGAACAGCGCCGCTTTCTGGGATGGCAGCCCGGTGACCGCAAGTTCGGTCGCCGAGGCCTGGAGCAGCGGGTCGGGCCGCAGGGCAACTCGTGCCGCCGGAATCAACGAGACCGTCGTCGAAGGCGATCGGCAGCTGATCCTGACCTTCGATCGAACACGGGCCGATGTTCCTCGTCTCCTCGCCGACCCCGCGCTAGCCGTCGCACTTCGCCGATCGGCTTCGCGCTGGCCGCTCGGTACCGGGCCGTATCGTCCCAACAACGCGAATGCGGAGGCTTCGAATACTCTGTCCCGCGTCGTGACGCTTCGGCCGGTGGAGAGTGGAGTGGCTCCCTTGATCCACTTCCACGCCGCGACCGATAGTGGGATCGATGCCCGCGACCTGTTGGAGGACGACCTCGACGTTCTGGTCACATCGGATCCGGCCGTGCTCGACTATGCTGCCGCCCGCTCGCAGTTCGAGGACACGCCGCTGCCGTGGAATCGCACCTATCTACTGTTGTCGACGACTCGAGCCCGGGAGCTTCGCGGAGGCCGCCTGGTGAGCCCGCTATCCAATCGAGTTGTGGATAGCATGGCTCGCGACGCTGTGCGGGGAGATGCCCGCGGCCATCGCCCGCCAGGCTGGTGGGACGATCTGGAAGGGTGCGTCGATCCTTACCGCCTTCTGGCCGGTCTTCCACCCATTGCCAGCGGGGCGGACCGCGAAGATCAGCGACGAATCGTCTTCGACCAGAGTGATCCCACGGCCCGTGACATTGCCGAGCGCCTCGCGGCGCTCGCCGCGGCCGATCCCAACGCCTCGCCCGAAGCCGCCTCGTTGATGGCTGCGGTTCCCGGGCTTCGTGACGGAGGCCAACCTCGCGACGTGGGACCACCCTGGGCCGGGGGCCCACCTTGGGCCGGGGGCCCACCTTGGGCGGAGGGCCTCGACGGTGAACGCTTCGCGACTTCGCTTCGCGAGGGCAGCGACTTCGCCTACGTCCTGTCGGTGTCTAGACAGGTTGAGGATCCATGCTTGGAGATCATTCGACGGGTGAGCGACGTCGAATGGTGGGCCCAGGTCGGGACTGGCCTCTCGTCGCTTCCGCTACCCCTCGTAGATACGCGCGCGCATGTAGTCGTTCGCGCCAGGCGCGTCGGGCTGACCGTCGACTGGAGTGGAACGGTGCGAATTTCCGGTGCCCCGGCGGGCGTGAGGTAGCACGATGTCTTTCCGCGGTCGACTGTTCCTGGCCTTCGTAGTGGTGATCCTGATTCCGATGATCGCCTTCACATTGATGGTGCGGAATGAAGTCGGCGATCGTCTGACGGCTCAGTACCAGGGACAAGTCGAATCGCTGGTCTCCGTGATCGGGGGTGACCTCGAGAGGCAAGGCGCGGCGATTGGCCGGACGTTATCTGCCCTCGAAGGCTCGTTGGTGGATGACAATCGCTTCCGCCGCGCCGCTGTGGACGGCATCGCCTCAGAGCGTCGCTACCTCCTCGATTACGCGGGCGAGGCGATGCCCCTCGCCGGTCTGTCGATGCTGCAGATCCAGGATGAAGACGGTCGCATCCTCAGTTCCGGACATTTCCGAAATGAGTTCGACCGGCTCGAGCCCGAGTTGCCGGATCTGTTGCCGGCGACCCCCGATGGAGTCGCACTGGTCCAGGCCAGGACACCTGAATCGCCGTTTGTCGCTCTGGCCCGCGCCCGGTCGTTCCGTATGGGCGGTGAGCGTTTCACTATCGTCGCCGGCATCTCCGTCGGCGGCGCATTCTTGGATCGCCTGGCGCGCGACTCGGACGTCGCCGTCTCGCTGTCGTATCCCGGAGGCGTTTTGTCGTCGGGCCGGGAAGAGAACGGCGGCGATGTCTCGGCGACTGCGTCCGTCGTCGTCGCCGAATTGAACGTCCCCTTCATCGACACGGAACGGGCTGCCGTGGTCCCGGCCGTCATTCGCGTCAGCCATCCCCTCACCGAGCTGCAGGCGTTGCGCAGGAGCATCGACCTCTGGTTCTTGTTGGCCGTCGCCGGCACCGGCCTCGCCGCCATCTTCTTGGCCAGCTGGTTTTCGTCGCGCATGAGCCGCCCCTTGGCCGAGTTGGCAAAGAAGACGTCTAGAATCGACCTGAATCGTCTCGACATCGACTTCAGCAGTCGACGCAAGGACGAGATCGGCGCTCTCTCGCGCCTGCTGGGGGCCATGACCGATCGGCTTCGGGTCAGCGCCGGTCGCATCAAGGAAGCGGAGCGGCGCGCGACGCTGGGTGAGTTGGCTCGCCAGGTTAACCACGACATCAAGAACGGACTCATTCCCATCCGTAACGTGTTCCGGCACCTGGTGCAGACGGGGAAGGACGAACCGGCACGGTTACCGGGTGTTTTGAACGAACGAAGAAAGACCATCGATTCGAGTATCGACTATCTCGAGGATCTGGCATCGAACTACGCGCGGCTTTCTCCCCGCTTCGATCGGCGGCCGTGCGATGTCAACGCCGTAGCCGGGCAGGTGGTCAGCGACGCGAGCGGAACGGGGCAGGCGAATCTGAGGTTCGCTCCCAGCGATGGGGATGCGATCGTCTTCAGCGATCCAGTCGTGCTGAGACGCATCCTCGAAAACCTCGTCGACAATGCCATCGACAGCCTCGGGTCTCGGCAGGGTAGCGTGACGGTCTCTACCCAGCGGGTGGAAGACGGCGATGCGGGTTCGGTTCGCGTCACGGTGGCGGACACCGGGACCGGTATGGCGGAGGAAGAAGTCGCAAAGATCTTCGACGACTTCTACACCACCAAAGAGGACGGTACCGGCCTGGGCTTGTCCATCGTCCGGCGCCTGGTGATGGATCTGAATGGCTCGGTCAAGGTCGAGAGCGAGCCCGGAAGGGGCAGTCGCTTCATCGTGGATCTCCCCGCTTGCGATGCGGCCCCCTGAACGAGAGGAATACGAGCGTGACACTGGTTCTCGTCGTCGATGATGTTCCGGCAATGGCCGAACAGTACGCCTATGATCTGCAGCGGGTCGGAGGATTCGAGACACGCATCGCCGCCGGCGGCCGAGAGGCGTTGGATCTGCTGGCCGGCGAAGTCGTCGACTGCGTGATCCTCGACCTCGAGATGCCCGGCATCGATGGCTTCGAGGTCTTGCAGACGCTCAAAGACCGAGGTGCGACCACACCCGTCATCGTGTACACGGGAACCGGCGACTACGACCGCTGCGCCCAGGCCATCCGGCTCGGGGCATACAGCTTCGTCGACAAGGCCGAGTCGATGGAGCGCGTGGTGTTAGAGGTGGAAAACGCGCTGGAGCGCGTCCGGCTGCTCGCCGAGGTCGAATCGCTGCGTCGCGATCTCGGCACGGATACGCCACTCATCGGCTCCAGCGCCGCGATGCGAGACCTGAAGGACTCCATCGCACGCGTCGCACCGGTGCCCAGTCCCGCGCTCATCGTCGGCGAGAGCGGCTCGGGGAAGGAACTTGTGGCCCGTGAGCTGCACCGCCTGGGTGGCGCACCCGAGAAACCCTTCGTTGCCATCAACAGCGCCGCGCTTCCCGAGAACCTTATCGAGAGCGAGTTGTTCGGGCACGAGCGTGGAGCGTTCACCGGAGCGAGTCGTACCCACAAAGGCGCGTTCGAGGCCGCCGCCGGCGGCACGCTGTTTCTCGACGAAATCGGCGAGCTGCCCCAGGCGGCGCAAGCCAAGCTGTTGCGCGTTCTCGAGGAACGGCAGATCACACGCGTTGGAGGTGAACGTTCCATCAACATCGACGCCCGCGTCGTCGCCGCCACCAACCGCGACCTGGACGCCGAGGTCGAAGCCGATCGATTCCGACAGGATCTGTACTACCGGTTGAACGTGCACGTGATTCGTGTACCGCCTCTTCGTGATCGACTCTCGGACATTCCCGAACTGGCCACAGCGTTCCTCGCAGCGATTTGCGCCCGCTTCGGCGTCCGCCAGAAAACGATCGACCCGAAGGCCCTCGAAGTGCTCATGGCCTACGACTGGCCACGGAACAACGTGCGCGAGCTGCGAAGCGTCATCGAGCGCATGATCATCGCCAGCGATAGGGAAGTGCTGGGTATCGTTCAGATACCTAACGAGATCGCTTCCACCTCCGAAGCGGCGGGCGGTGACACCGACGCACGAACCTTCCAGGAACGCAAAGCCGAAGCGGAGAGACGCATCATCGTAGCGGCCCTGGAACGAAACGACTGGCAGATCACCCGGACGGCCGCCGAGCTCGGCCTCGCCGACCACGCCAGCCTGCTCAAGATCATGCGGCGCCACAACCTGAAGAAACTGTAGCGTGTCCAACTGGACACTCAAGGGCACCGGTGACGTGTCCCTTCGGACACAAATCCTGCTTCCACCCGTCTCTTCAGCTATCTTCACTATCTCTTAACTATCATTGTGGTAGTCACTTACGGGTTCTGTTGACCTCGGGTCTCCGGTCTGGCCCCGGGCCTGCCATTTCTTCAATCCGACGGCTCAGACAGGGTGAGCGCGTGGGGCGCGAAATGGAAAGGAGGCACCCGATGTTGAGCACGGTGAAGTTCAGAGACGAGGTGGTTTGGAGCACTGCGGCGTTCGTGATCATGGCGTTGTCGCTGGTCCTGGCAGGGTGTGGTGGTGATGGGCCCCGTACGGCCACGGGTGGCCGGATCGCCAGCGATGACGCCCCAACCGAGGTGACCAAACCGCAACTGCCGCCGGAAATCGAGACGGCATCGGTCGAGACCGAGCCGACCGAGGTAGCGATCGAGCCGGAACCTCCGTTGTTGAAGCAAGTGTCGTACGAGGAAGCCGAGTCGGTTTTTTTCGAGCGTCGCTATTCCGAGGCTGTGAAGCTGTTCACAGTCTACAGCGAGACCCGGCCCGAGAATCCTTGGGGTCATTACATGCTCGGTCTCTCGTCATCGAAAGCTGGGGAGTATGATGGCGCCGAGGCAGCGTTTCAGCGCGCCATCGAGTTGGATCCGCAGCACGTGAAGAGTTTCCTCAACCTGGCTCGCGTGTACCTGGATACCGAGCGGCCCGACGATGCGCTGGTGCAAATCGAAGAGGCCGTGGTCATCGATCCCGGCTCCAGCGTCGCGTTCCGGCTCGAGGGTCGAGCTCATCATCAGCTCGGCGGTGTCGAAGAAGCGATGGAGTCCTACAGACAAGCGATTCTGGTCGACGGGCAGGATGCGTGGTCGATGAACAACCTCGGCTTAATCCTCATCGAACAGGAACGCTTCATCGAGGCGCTGCCGCCGCTGGCCCGGGCGGTCGAGCTGAGAGACGATGTCGCGGTCTTCCAGAACAACCTGGGTATGGCGCTCGAGCGCACGGGCTACTTCACATTGGCGGAACAGGCCTACAAATCGGCGGTGGCCATCGATGGGTTGCACGAGAAGGCGTACGCGAACCTCGGCCGCGTCGAAGGCCTCGAAGACGAGGCGGGCCTCGAAGCGGTAGACCTGGGTGACCTGGCTCAGAACTTCATGGACGAAGTCGAGGGGTGGCGCGGACCGGTCGCTTTGGAGACCGCGTCCGAGTTCATAGAGTTAGAGCCCATCGAGCTGGACGCTATCGTGATCAGCGAAGCGGACACTACCGAAAGCAAGATCGAGAAGTAAGCAACGCGAGTCGAGCGAAGTTCGGTGGGAGGTGCGGTCGCACGACGCGGCCGCACCTCGTAATTTGATAGTCGATGTCGCCGGAGTATATTCCGGCGCTTGAGTTCCACACACCCACCATGCCGGAATCAGTGGTATGAGACCTGAGCGTCTGAAGAGCCTACTGGAGAGCTTTCAGCGAGGTGAGATATCCGATCGCGAAGTGCTCGACCAGGTTAACCGTGCCCCCTTCGAAGACCTGGGCTTTGCCCGCGTTGATCACCACCGGGCTGTGCGACAGGGCTATCCCGAGGTCGTCTACTGCCCCGGAAAGACCGTGGACCAGATCTCTGAGATCTGCAGCCACATCGCGGCGGAGGGCGAAGGGATGCTGGCGACCCGGGCCGATGAAGAGGTGCGCCAGCGATTGGCCCGAGAGATCCCGGGAATCGAGATCAACGAGTTGGCCCGCACCGCGTATCTTCCGCCGTCGCAGAAGCTCGACATAAAGGTCCGCGGCGACGTCCTCATCGTAACTGCCGGCACTTCCGACCTTCCCGTGGCCGAAGAGGCTTCCGTGACCGCGTGCGCCATGGGTAACCCGGTACGCCGTCTCGACGACGTCGGGGTCGCCGGAATACACCGGCTCTTTGCCGGTCACCAGGAACTGCAGGACGCCGCTGTGATCATCGTCGTCGCCGGGATGGAGGCCGCGCTGGGTTCGGTGGTCGGCGGCCTCGTGGCAGCCCCCGTGATCGCCGTCCCCACCAGCATCGGCTACGGCGCTTCGTTCGAGGGACTGGCCGCGTTGCTCGGGCTGCTCAACAGCTGCGCTCCGGGTGTTGTGGTCGTGAACATCGACAACGGCTATGGCGCAGCCGCCGCGGCGACGCGAATCAACCGAGTGACGTGAACCCCCGGTGATGAGTAAAGACCCTCTGGGGCTCGAGGACGTCCGCAGTGGCCTACGTTCCTGGCTGGAGGCGCTGCGCATCGCCTTGGCGGCACGCACGGCGTCGCTGTGGACTTTGACTGGCGAAGGCCAGCTTGCCGTCGAGATCGCTTCTCCCGCTGACGCTGATGTGACGCCGTCACAGGTCCCTTTGCAGGGTCACGCGCTGGGATGGGTGGTCTCAGAAGGCATCGCCTTGCGGGCCTCCCGCGACGACCTCTTCCGCAAATCTTCGGGCGGCTGGATCGTTGCCGCACCGGTGACCGAGCCCATGGGTGATCGCGTGGGGTGTGTGGCACTCGAATTCGATGGTGTACCGAGGCCCGACGCACCTCACGCTCTGGAACTGGCCGCCGACATCGCCGGCCAGATTATCGGTCGCGTGCGTGCCACCGAAGAGGCCCGCGCCGACAACGAGCGATCCCAGGCGCTCTACCGTGCGGTTCAGGATCTGACACGCGGGCTGGACCTCGAGCGACTGGCAGCCGAGATCTGCCAGCGCGCCATGGAGATCACCGGCGCTCGCGGAAGCGTGGTAGCTGCGTGGGATCCCATAGCCGCTTCCGGCCAGGTCGTCGCCACACACGGCGCGACGCCTAAGGGCCTGGGCGGTGTCGACGTCGTCGCCGGGTCGTCGTACCTGGGTCTCGCCTTATCCAACAAAGTCGAGCTGCCGCGCGATGATCTCAGGGGAAAAGTGAAGTTCCCGCTCTACGGCTCCGGCTTCGAATCGAAAGCGGGCTCGGCTATGATCTCGCCGATGACACTCGGCGACGAGCCCGTGGGAGCCATCGCCGTGGAGTACGCCAAGCCCCGACAATTCGGCGAGCGAGATCTGGAGCGCTTGAGGACGTTATCCGCGTTCGTCGCGCCCTCGTTCCGAAACGCCCTCGAGTTCGGCGAGGTCCAGGAACTGTCGCTGACCGACTCGCTGACCGGCCTGCCCAACCGTCGCAACACCGAGCGCGTTCTCGCCTCAGCCATAGCGCTGGCCGAGCGCACGGGTAGCCACTTCGCCGTCGCGGTAGCCGATATCGATCACTTCAAAAAGTTCAACGATCAGTACGGTCACGATGCGGGCGACGTCGTGTTGCAGGGCGTTGCCCACGTGATCCGCGACGAGCTGCGGCCCAGCGACCACGCCGGACGCTGGGGCGGGGAAGAGTTCCTCATCGTGCTCGCCTCCACCGACCTCGAGGACGCGGCACGAGTCGTCGACCGGATCCGCCGCAGCATCGAGGCTTCCGAGATCCGACTGGGTGGGCGCACGCTGAACGTGACGCTGAGCGCCGGCGTCAGCGCCTTCCCGGAAGTCGTGAAGAACCCATCCACGGTCGTGGTCTCCGCCGACAAGGCGCTCTACAAGGCCAAGCGCTCCGGCCGTAACGCCGTGGCCCTCGCCGACCCCCGCGGCCGCTAGGTATTTGCGAGCTTCCGTTCGGAACCTCGCGGCAGTAATTTTCGTATTGTTAAGTGCTCGTCACTCGTGGGGGCGAACTGGCTTCGACGGGTTTAGTGAATGTGGAGAAGCGTGCCGAGGGCGCCTGGCCCCTCGTTAATCAACTGGGCAAATTAACAACTGCCAACAACAACTTGGCACTGGCCGCCTAAACAGGCTGCCCGCTTCCTGGTCGACTGGGCCCGAGGCCGGTCTTGAAGCGACGATAATTCGGGCTGGCTAGCCACGCGGCCGCGGCGTGGTCGGTGAGATAAACAGTGGCTGGCTTCCGGGGAGGCCGCCTATCGGCCGACCTGGGGCGAGACAACTAAACGGTAGGCTACGCACGTAGCAGCTCTGCTGGATCTATTCTCGGACGCGGGTTCGATTCCCGCCGCCTCCATACTCGTCAGAGTTGGTATGTTCTGGGCCGTGGCTTGTTGTCGGGCTGCGGCCCTTCTTCTCGCCACCTGTGATCAGTAATCAGTGGGCCCAAGTGTCGTCGCGGTAGCGACACCGGTCTTGGCCCGCGTGATAGTCGACGCCACCGATGAGCATCTGGTGACGGCACGGCCGCACGTTGGGTGAATGAGCCGATTGCAGCATGCGAAGGGGTTTCGGGACCTGGCGGTCTACCAGCGGGCGGACCGGATCGCGGCTGAGATCTTCGATCTGACCAACCGATTCCCCAAAGAAGAGCGCTACTCACTGACCGACCAGATCCGGCGCTCGTCACGGTCGGTGGGCGCCCAAATCGCGGAGGCATGGGGCAAACGACGCTACCAACGTAGCTTCATAGCCAAACTAGTGGACGCGGACGCAGAACAACTCGAAACCCAACACTGGGTGCGCGTGGCACGCCGCTGCGGCTACCTGACCGGCGACCAATCGCTCACCCTTCAGGTCGAACTAGACGAAATAGGCCGGATGTTACATTCTATGATCGCAAAGGCACACAAGTTCTGCCGACGCCCCTAGCCGTGAGGAACCCGCGGCCAGCAAGGAACCACTGGTTACTGATTACTGATCACAGGTTGCCCTAGATACCAACATGGCCCGGCAAATCCTCATCCGCCCCACCGGCGAAATAGCCCTGAAAAGCAAACAAACCCGCAGACGATTCCAAAAACGCCTGATCGAATGCATTAGCGATGCCCTACGCTCGGCCGGGCTAAAACACCAGACCAGAAGCGAATGGGGTCGGATCTTCGTGGAGGTATCGGGCAAAGGTGGACTCGAAGAGGCAGCGCGTGTGTTTGGCATTGCGTCGTTGTCCGAGGTCGAGGCGACCATCGAGCCCCGGCTCGAGTCAATCATAGAGGTGGGCGAGCGGTTGTATGCGGAACGAGTGCGCGGCCGGACGTTTGCGGTCAGGGGTCGTCGGTCCGGGCGCCATTCCTTCAACTCCAAAGACATCAACTACGACTTGGGTACGGCGCTCGACAAGTATGGCGACGTGGATCTGGATAACCCCGAGGTGACTGTGGGTGTCGAGGTTCGCAACGATTTCGCCTACCTATACAGCGACAAGGTCCCTGGCGTAGGCGGCCTGCCGGTCGGCACCGAAGGCAAGGCCATCGCGCTCATCTCCGGCGGCTTCGATTCCGCGGTGGCCGCCTGGATGATGCTGAAGCGCGGCGTGGCCCTCGACTACGTCTTCTGTAATCTGGCGGGCAGCGCTTACGAGCGCGCAGTTCTGGGCGTGGCGAAGCTCATGGCCGACGAGTGGAGCTACGGGACCCAACCCAACATCCACATCGTCGATTTCGAAGAGCCGGTCCGCCACCTGAAGGAGCAGGTCAAGGAGAGCTATTGGCAGGTGATCCTGAAGCGCCTGATGTACCGCGTGGGCGAGCGGGTCGCCCGGGCAACCGGAGCGCACGCCGTCGTGACCGGAGAAGCCATCGGCCAGGTCTCCTCCCAAACGCTCGCCAATTTGTGCGCGATCGATGCCAGCGTGAACATTCCGGTGGTGCGCCCGCTCGTCGGCTTCGACAAGACGGAGATCATCGATCGCAGTCGCGCAATTGGCACCTACACGCTGTCCGAGAAGGTGCGCGAGTATTGTGCGCTCACCGAAGACCACCCGGTTACAAACGCGACACCCGAAGATACGGCGCACCAGGAGGCCACCTTCGACCTCTCGATCCTCGACAAAGCGATAGCGGATCGCCGCGTCCTCGACCTGCGTTCACTCGACGCAAGCGACCTCGTGATGCCCTACCTGTACACGACAGACATCCCACCCGATGCCGTCGTCATCGACACCCGCACCAAGGCACAGTACAAACCGTGGCACTACCCCGGCGCCACCCGCCGCGACTTTTGGGACATCCTCCGCGACTACAGCACACTGGACAAAGCCAAAACGTACGTCCTCTACTGCGAGCTGGGCCTCAAGACGGCACAACTCGCCGAAAAGATGCAGCGCGCTGGCTTCGAAGCCTACTCGTTCAAAGGAGGGGTCCGCGCACTTCGAGAATACGCGGACAAATCGCGAAGCGCTCAGTAACCACAAATCCCCGACGGCGCGAGCACCCGAGCCGAACGGCTACGGAGTCACTGGTTACTGATTACTGATCACAGATGGCAAGAAACAGAAGCCGCAGCCCGACGAACAGACGCGGCCGAGTACCTACGAACTCTGACGAGTGTTCGACGCACTACCAGCTAGAACACCTTGATAGGTGGCACATACTTCCTTGGATTATCCCTCAACTCCTGAACAATCGCCTGAACATCTACCAGCAACTTGAGCAGGCTCTCATAAAGCTCTTGATCGGTAAGCATCTGCCCAAGAGTCCCCTCGCCCGACTCGATCGACGCGAGAAGCGAGTCCGCTCGCGCCGACGTGGAGTTCAGGTTCGCGTACAACGAGTCGTCCATCAGCAGGCGCGACAACGTGCCTTCGCCGCTGACCAGTGTCGACGTCAGGGTGTCCATCCCCGCCACCACCGAGCGCAGATCTTGGTAGAGCTGGTCGTCCCCGGCCAGTTGTGCCAGCGCCCCCTCGCCGCGGCCGACGGCGCTGAGGAAGTCGTTCATCGAGCGAGACGTAGTCAGCAGTTCGACGTACAGCGAGGTGTCCATCAACAGTCTGCCTGCCGTGCCCTGGCCGGCCAGCAAACTGTCAGCGATCGAGCGCATGTTCCGCAGCATCACCGCCAGGTCGTCGACCAGCGCGGAGGCCGAACCGAGCATCTGTTCGTAGTCGATGGCGATGGCGCTGATGATCGTATCCCCCTCCTCCAGCATGCCAAGCTCCGGGCTGCCCGGAGTGATATCGATCACCTTGTCGCCTAGAAGGCCCTGGGTGCGGATTCGTGCTTCGGAATCGGAACGGATCTGCTCCTGTACCGACCGATTGATCGCCAGCGTGATCCTGAGAACGTGGTCCGGGTGCTGTCGCTCGGCGACGGGAACGAAAGAGATGTCATCGACTTTGCCGACGTCCTGACCCGCCAGTCGAACGCCCCCGCCCTGGATCAACCCAGTGGCGCTGGGCATCAGCGCTGTGATGCGGTAACGCTCGCCGAACACCGCGCCCGTTTCGCCGATGAAGAAGACCGCGACGGATAGCACGACCAGCGCGACGGTGACGGCGATACCCACGCGAATCTGCGTCCAGCTAATCCTCGACGAGCCGTTCATTCCTTCAGCGAACCTCCTCCACTCAATCTACGAATTCCCGCACGTAGGGGTTATCCGCGACCGCGATCTCCTCGGGCGTCCCATAGAAGATGATACGACAATCACGTAGCATCGCGATATGGGTCGAGACCTCCAGCACGGCCTTCATGTCGTGGCTTACGACAACACTCGTCACGTCCAGCTCGGTCTGCAACCGCTTGATCAACTCCACGATCGTTCGCGCCGTCACCGGATCGAGGCCCGTCGTCGGTTCGTCGTACAGCAAAATCTTCGGAGAGTGCACGATGGCCCGCGCGATGCCCACCCGCTTCTTCTGACCGCCCGACAGTTCGGCCGGTAACCGGTAGCCGAGTTCGTCCATCGACAGGTCAACCATCTCCAGCGCTCCGCGGACGCGCTCCGTCAGCTCCTCCTCGGGCAGGTCCATGTGCTCGCGCAAGGGGAAGGCGACGTTCTCGAACACGGTCAGCGAGTCGAACAGAGCCGAAGCCTGAAAGACCATGCCCATCTTCTGTCTGACCTTCAGGACCTCGGCGAACGAAAGCTGGTTGATGTCCTCGCGGTCGATCAGCACCTCGCCGCCGTCAGGAACCAACAGGCGCAGGACCAGCTTGAGGATGGTGGACTTGCCTACGCCCGACACGCCCACGATGGCCAGGTTGTCACCCTCGCGCACCTCGAAGGAAATGTCCTCCAGCACTAGGTTGTCGCCGAACGCCAGCCACAGATTCCGGCCC